>JAHFAI010000075.1 GCA_023250635.1 Deltaproteobacteria bacterium
GATATCCGGATGTTATGTGAAAGATCCTTCCTCACTGCGTTCGTCAGGACACGGCGCTGGTGCTTTCGCGCCAGCGCCTAGTTAGATTCATTGTATCATTGTAAGTCAGCACTTTTTCAACTGCTCAAGGCTTGGCTCAGTTTTGCGGCTTTCGAGGAACGAGCAGCGGAGCGGCCGTCTGGCCGTGAGCACGCGCAGTGACGAAGAAAGGCGCAAAGATGGGCCAAGACCTGAGCAGTTATGAGCAGTTAGATGAAATTGAATACTCCCTCGATAGTTCACGGCTTTGATCTGCTCCGCAGTGCAGTGTTTTTGGCAATTATGATCTTTCATTTTTCCTGGGCCTTGTTCGCCTACGATCCCTATCCTCGCCCCGACCTAACTCCTAATTGGTTAACTCAACCTGCTTACTATTACGCCCAGATGCTAACCCTGGGTGGACATGTAATTCTCTGCCTCAGCTCCCTACTTTTTGGCCTACGGCTACGCCCTTTTGCTGAGCGCATGCGTACCTGGCTTGGTTTGCTCGCTGCCTGGTTAGCCTTCGCTGGATTTCTGCATCTCCGTGAGGGGGGCTCCTTTCATCTTGCCTGGGATGTGTACCCTTTGGTCGCCCTAGGCTGGTCGAGCAGCTATCTATTGATTTTTCGTAGTCGCCGGGCAGCGTTTATCACCCTTTGTTTCTCCTTACTCCTCCTAAGCCAGTCTTTTTGGGAATGGCCCCTCTTCACCAAGCTACCCCTGTATGGGCAAGAGGTCCTTGTGGGACGCTGCCCAGAGGACTATGCGGATTGGCCTGTCCTGCCCTGGATTGGCTTAGTTTGGGCAAGCGTAGCGGTGGGTTACTTACTGCGTTTTGTGAAGGATTTTTCCCTAAGGGCGAGGGAACTACCCCTGTGGCTTGGGGTGGTGCTAGTCTTTTGCCATTACTACGAACCACACTACTATATCGATTTGGGCGATGCCTTTGCCTGCGCACTGTTTCGACGTTCTCTGGCGGTGCGCGGAGCGCAACTTGCCTTGCTGGCCTTGATCCTGCGGATCGCGCTTATTCCTGAGGTGCAGGGTGCTTTACAGCGCCGGGCGTTTATCCGCTGGTTGAGCACTCTTGCCTGCAATCGTCGTTTTTATCTGGCATATTTTATCCACTATATGCTGATTTTTTGTTTTTTTGCCCTGCAGGAGTTTTTTGTCCTCTACGGAGCCCAGTGGTTTTATGCCCTTGCCTTAGGGAGCCTGCCCTTCCTCACCGAGATAACTACACGGGTTGTGGGAAAGCATCCCTTGTCACTTTTCGCCTTATTTTTGCGGAGAAAATAGTTCCCTTGGGAGAGTTAGAGCTGACTTTAATGCTGCCCTGATGCAGACGAATCAAGGCAAGGGCAAGACTTAAGCCAATGCCCACCCCACCAGAAGCACGATTGCGGGCGGTGTCAGCCCGAAAAAACGGATCAAAAATATAGGGCAACGACTCTGCGGGGATCCCCTCACCTTCATCAGCAATGATAAACTCAAGCTCATTGCCAAGCGGCTGCAGGGAAAATAAAACCTTAGAGCCAGGAACCGAGTGTTTTGCCGCATTGAGGAGAATATTTTTAAGGGCAATGGCCAAATAACCATGGGCGCAGGCAAAATGCTTCACTCCATGAATTTCTGAGACTAAGCTCACTCGTCGCGTCGTATAAAATTTTTCGAGCTGCTCGCAAATATCGCCCATAAAAGTATCGGCGGCGACCGTTTCCCAATTCATTGCCACTGATCTGCTCTCGGCCCGTGCCAGCAACAGTAACTCTTCTATAATCCCCGTCATATTCTTTGATTCTTTAGCAATGCAGGTGAGGGATTTTTGATATTCATCGGCGGTACGTAGACGACGTAAAGCAAGCTCAGCCTCACCGCGAATAACCGCAAGAGGGGTGCGCAGTTCGTGGGAAACATCTCCCGTAAACCGACGCAGGCGTTTGACTGCATCTTCGAGCCGGTCAAGCATGGCATTAAACGTTAGGGAAAGGTCGTAGAGCTCATCTTTTCCTGGCGGCAGGGGTAAACGCATACTGAGATCGTCGATACCCAACTTGCCTGCTGCACTGCTAATGATCTGCACCGGTTTTAAAGCGCGGGCAGTTAGAACATAGCCCACCAGAATAGAAATAACCAAGAGCGCAGGCAGCATAATCACCAGAATCAAGGCTATGCCATCAAGGGTTTCCACCGTATGACGCAGAGAGGCTCCTACCTGGACTATATCGCCCGCGAATTTTCCACCCTCCATAATGGGCAAGGTAACCTGCCGGAGTAGAGAACCTGTTTTGATATGAAAGGTTTCAAAACTCGATTGGCCTTTTTCAGCTCGTCCTAAGGCCAGCGGGGTTACCGGCAAAGCAACATGGGCATTGGTGGTCTTCGATTGGATCTTACCGGCAATACTGATGATCTGGGCGTAGGGACGCACCGAGCGCGGACCTATAAGCTGATCCATATGCAGCGGGCTTTTTAAGAAATGATCGATATCTTCTTCTCGACCACTTCGACTACCATTACCCCAGGAAAAACGCGCGTCACGGATAGAACGAGCAGAGGTAATGAGAGCGGTATCTACGGACTCATGAAGATTTTTAGCAACCAGGTGGTAGAGGCAAAAACCAATAGCAATATAGATAATCGCCATGCAGGTAGCATGCCCCACCGACAAGCGAAAACGAACGGGCATTGTCCCAAAGAACTTAAAAAGCATGAAGCGAGGCGTCTTCGTGGATCACTTTGCTGGCGGTATCATGAGGGAATGCCCCCGCAGAGGAGTTCTCTTTATTGTCCACATCGAGCATATAGCCATGACCGCGGATAGTTTTGATCAGCGAGACACCGAGGATCTTATTAATTTTGGTACGCAGGTACCCCACGTAGACATCGACCACGTTGGAAGTGGGCTCAAAATTAATATCCCACACATGTTCGGATAACTGGGTGCGGGTAAGTACGCTGCCTGCATTGCGGGTAAAATACTCAAGCAATCCATACTCTTTTGCGGTAAATTCCACCAGATTATCACCGATGCGAACCTCCTTGCGAGCAGGATTGATGCATATCGGTCCCACCTCCAAAATAGGGGGCGAGAAGGTTTCTTTGCGGCGCAGCAGTGCCCGTACTCGGGCAAGCACCTCGTCGAGGCTAAAAGGCTTGGTAAGAAAATCGTCGGCACCACTATCGAGGCCACGCACACAATCGTCTTTAGTATCGCGAGCAGTTAAAATAAGCACCGGAGTTTTGATATCTCCCTGACGCAAAATAGAAAGTACTTCGATGCCATCTTTTCGCGGTAGCATAAGATCGAGAATTATTAGATCGTAAGGGTTTTCAAAGGCCATCCACTCAGCCTCTTGCCCATCTGCGGCATGATCGACTGCATAAGATTCTTCGCGAAGGCAGCGGATAAGAACGTCAGCCAGGGGAGTATCGTCTTCGACCACAAGGATGCGCATACGTTTCCTTTCTATGAAGCTAAGCACAGCAGAGAGCAAGGCGCTGAGTAAACCCACGGGAAAACAAGGCTGTTTATAGGCTCGAAAAAATATAGTATTGTGCTTTTTTCGAGCAATATAAGGAAAGACTATGTCCCCCACTCATTCCCTACTTGTATATGCCAAAAGAACCCCAATAAGCAAATTTATGGGGAGTTTTTCTGCACTACCTGCCCCAGAGCTCGGGGCGGCACTGGTCAAAGATGCGGTGCAGCTACTCGCTATCAACCCTAAAAACATAGATGAAATAATTATGGGTCAGGTGCTTTCTGCTGGTGTGGGACAAGCTCCGGCGCGGCAGACAGCGCTGTATGGTGGTCTACCAGCGAGCGTCTGTGCTACCACAATAAATCGTGTCTGCGGCAGTGGTTTAAAAGCGGTGATGCTAGCCGATAACAGTATTCGCTTGGGGGAGGCACACTTTATTGTAGCAGGCGGCCAGGAGAACATGAGCCTGGCGCCACATCTTTTGCCTGGTTCCCGCCAGGGATATCGCTTTGGTTCTATCACCGCAATTGATCATGCTCAGTGGGATGGTTTACGCGATCCCTACGAAAATATTGCCATGGGACTCTGTGGTGAAGACTGTGCACAAAAATTTGCTTTTGGTCGTGAAGAACAAGATCAGTACGCCGTTTCTAGTTATCAACGGGCCCGCGAGGCGGTCAAAAACGGGATTTTTGCTCCAGAGATTGTACCGATCACCGTTACGGTGAATAAAAAATCACAACAAATCAATGATGATGAAGAACCCTTTAGTGTGGATCTCGAGCGTTTACCCCAGCTGCGTCCCGCTTTTGCCCCTAATGGGACGATTACCGCGGGGAATGCTTCGTCCTTAAATGATGGGGCGGCGCTTCTCGGGATTTGCTCGCCGTCTTTTGCCAAACACTCTGGCCTTAACCCCATGGCGAAGATACTTGCCCACAGCAGCATAGCTCAGGAGCCACGCTGGTTTACTACAGCACCTATCGCCTGCATTCGCCGCGTGCTCCATAAAGCGCACTTAAACCTCAACGATATAGATTTGTTTGAGATAAACGAGGCCTTTGCCGTGGTGCCCATGGCGGCAATGAAAGAGCTGGCTATTCCTCGCGAGCAGGTAAATGTCTATGGGGGGGCGGTCGCTTTGGGGCATCCTATCGGAGCGAGCGGTGCCCGAATCTTGGTCACCCTCGTACATGCCCTGCGCCGTCAGGGGAAAAAGCGTGGTTTAGCCTGCCTTTGTATTGGTGGCGGCGAAGCCAGTGCTATGATAATCGAGGTTCTTTAGGTTTTACCGAGCAGCAATAGCATTATTGAGGGAAAGAGGAACAAGCGATGGACATAGCAAGCTTAGTAAGTAAAAGCAGAGAACTTGGGCGTAGACTCGAGGAAGTACGGGGGTATCTTTGACCTCGCCACTAAAGGCAAACGCTTAGCTGATATCAATGATCAAATCGATGCCGACCCCAATTTTTGGTCGGATGCAAAAAGCTCCGCCACTATTTTAAAAGAAAAAAAACAGCTCGAACTCGCTATCGCCGCCATGGCTAAAGCAGACCGCCAGGGAGAAGACCTAACTGCGGCAATTGAGTTAGCCCCCGACGAAGAGGAGTTTCGGGCTGAAGCAGAAACAGTACTGCTCTCCCTCGACCAGACCCTGCGTGATCTCGAAGTGCAAAGTCTCTTGGCCGGTGAGCTCGACGGCGAAGGAGCCCTGCTGACCATCAATGCCGGGGCGGGAGGCACTGAATCCTGCGATTGGGCCTCCATGCTTCTACGTATGTATCTGCGTTTTGCTGAGCAAAAAGGCTGGGAATCTACCCTCCACGATAGCCAAGACGGCGATGAGGCAGGGATCAAAAGCGTGACCATCGAGGTCAGTGGAGCTTTTGCCTTTGGTCTGCTCAAAGCAGAATCAGGGGTACATCGCCTGGTACGGATCAGCCCCTTTGACTCTAATGCGCGCCGCCATACCAGCTTTGCCTCAGTCTTTGTTAGCGCGGTGGTGGATGATGAAATTGCCATAACCATCAATCCTGCCGACCTGCGGATTGACACCTATCGTGCCAGTGGAGCAGGCGGCCAACACGTCAACCGCACCGACTCGGCGGTGCGGATCACCCATCAGCCTAGTGGGGTCGTGGTCCAGTGCCAAAGCCAGCGTTCCCAGCACCAAAACCGCGAGACAGCCATGAAAATGCTCCGTTCTAAGCTCTACGAGCGGGAGCTGGAGGCTCGCCGCCAAAAACAGCAGTCGGTGGAGAATGCAAAAGCGGATATCGCCTTTGGCAGTCAGATTCGCAGTTATGTCCTACATCCCTACAAGCTGGTTAAAGACCATCGCACCGACGTAGAAAGTCATGCCCCTGACGAAGTTCTCGATGGTAGACTCATGCCGTTTATTACCGCTTATCTGCAACAATCTTTGTCTGCTTGCCGATAAAACCCAGCTTTCCTCTGGGGCATGCCGCTACCATACTTAGACCAAGTACGCTACAATAGTCTTAGGCGTTGTTGCATAAACACGATCGCTGTGTTGGCAGTGTCGCACAAGCTCCTCATTTACCGATACGTAAACTCCGGGCTTGCGCTCCTGGCCGCCTTGCGCTCCTATTTATGCAACAACGCCATAGTCTTAAACTCAGAATTATATCAAATACTACAGGAAGGGACCTATGAACGCCGAAAAAGTATTTGAGCTGGTTAACCAACACAATCTCCACGATAAATTCAAGGATCTGACCTGGCAGGGAAGCTTTAAACAGTATCTTGAGCTAGTCCTCAATAAGCCGGAAATGGCCCGAACCTCGTTTCAGCGCCTCTACGATATGATCGCCTCCTATGGTTCTGACACTTATACCGAGTATAAGAAGAAAATCACCCACTGGAATTTCTTTGATGATCCTAGCGAAAACGGTAAAGAAGCGATCTTTGGTCTCGATATTCATTTGATGAAGCTCGTTAACGTGATCAAAGCAGGAGCGCTGCAGTACGGTCCCGAAAAACGGGTGATCCTGCTTCACGGACCAGTGGGTTCGGCCAAATCAACTATCGTCCGCTTGATCAAAAAAGGCCTCGAACGCTATTCCCAAACCGCCGAAGGAGCGCTATTTACCTACCAGTGGACCAATTTGCAGGCGATCATCAAGGTGGAAGACACCATGATCTGCCCCATGCACGAAGAGCCCCTCAATCTAATTCCAGAGGATTGCCGCAAGTCGGTGATCGAGTTACTCAACAAAAATAACGATCGCCGCACTCCACTAACTATCAACCAGGGGCTATGCCCTGCCTGTCGCTTTGTCTTTGCTCGCCTGCTTGAGCATTACCAGGGCAATTGGGAAAATATCGTCAACAATCACATTGCCGTCAAACGTATGCTGATTTCCGAAACCGATCGTCGCGGTATCGGCACATTTCAACCTAAAGATGAAAAAAACCAGGACTCTACCGAACTTACTGGGGACATAAACTACCGAAAAATAGCGATTTACGGCTCCGACTCTGACCCTCGCGCTTTTAACTTTGACGGTGAATTTAATATTGCCAATCGGGGCTTGATTGAATTTGTGGAAGTTCTCAAGCTAGACGTCGCCTTTTTATACGATCTGCTTACTGCCAGCCAAGAACACAAGGTAAAGCCCAAAAAATTTGCCCAAACCGATATCGATCAAGTAATCATCGGCCATACCAACGAGCCGGAGTATCGTAAATTACAAAACAACGAATTTATGGAAGCTCTCCGCGATCGTACGGTAAAAATAGATATTCCTTACGTGACTAAGCTCAACGCCGAAATTAAGGTGTACCATAAAGATTTTAATGCTACTACCGTTCCTCATATCCACATCGCCCCCCACACCCTGGAAATGGCCTCTATGTGGGCGGTGCTCACCCGCTTGGAGCAGCCCAAAAAAGCAAATTTGACCCTGATGCAAAAACTAAAGCTTTACAACGGTAAAACCACCCAGCATTTTACTGAAGACAACGTCAAGGAACTACGCAAAGAAACCGAAAAAGAAGGCCTTGACGGCATTAGTCCACGCTATGTCCAGGATAAGATCTCCAATGCCTTGATCGTCGATCGAGGCAGCGGCTGTATCAATCCCTTTATCGTGCTTAACGAACTGGGCAGCGGTCTAAAAGGCCACTCGCTTATAACTGCTGACGACACCCGTAAGCACTATGAAGAACTACTGTCTGAGGTTAAGCGTGAGTACGAAGATATCGTCAAGAACGAAGTACAACGCGCGATCTCTGCCGATGAACACGCCATCGACAAGCTCTGTGGTAATTATATTGATAATATCAAGGCTTATATTCAAAAAGAAAAAATTCGCAACCAATATACCGGCGCTGATGACGAACCCGATGAACGACTGATGCGTTCTATCGAAGAAAAAATCGAAATCGCCGAAAGCCGTAAAGACGATTTCCGCCGCGAAATTATGAACTATATCGGCGCTCTTGCCCTCGATGGCAAATCTTTTGACTTCCGCACCAATGAACGTCTGCACAAAGCACTGGAACTCAAGCTGTTTGAGGATCAAAAAGACACCATCAAGCTAACCACCCTGGTTTCTAACGTGGTGGATCGCGAGACCCAGGCAAAGATCGACGTGGTCAAGAACCGCCTCGTCAAAAACTACGGCTACTGCGAGATTTGCGCCAATGATGCTCTAAGTTTTGTGGCAAGTATTTTTGCTCGAGGTGATGCCGGCAATAAAGCTAAGTAGGCGCTGGCGCGAAAGCGCCAGCGCCGTGTCCTGACGAACGCAGTGAGGAAGGATCTTTCACATAACATCCGGATATCACGTGACAGATCCTTCGTCGCTTTGCTCCTCAGGACACGTCGCGGCACGAAATATGCTATTTCGCGCCAGCGACTAAGTAAGCGCTGACGCTTTCGCGCCAGCGACTAAGTAAGCGCTGACGCTTTCGCGCCAGCGACTAAGTAAGCGCTGACGCTTTCGCGCCAGCGACTGATTATTGGCTCTAGCAGAGGATTAGCAGCGATGAAAATGGAAACCGATTTAAATCGATTTCACAAAATCGTACGAGGCAAAATCAAGCAGGAGCTTAAGAAATTCATCGCCAACGGCAGTCTCATTGGTCGCCACGGTAAGGAGACTATTTCTATCCCCCTGCCCCGCATTGATATTCCCCACTTTAGCTTTGGCAACAACAATAAGGGGGGGCTTGGCCAGGGAAATGGTAAGGTTGGCGAAAAAATCGGACCTGGAGAACAAGAGGGTCAAGCCGGTGCTGCGGGGGAAGGCCCAGGACAGCATAGTCTCGAGGTGGATGTCTCCCTCGAAGATCTTTCCAAAATGCTCGGCGAAGAGCTCGCCTTACCCCGCATCGAGCTCAAGGGCCAAAAAAACCTGAGCAGCGAGCATCGCAAATATGGCAGTGTGCATCGCCGAGGACCTGAGTCCCTTCATCACTTCCGTCGCACCTATAAAGAAGCGCTGAAGCGCTCGGTTATTTCGGGGGAGTATAATCCCGAGGAACCCCTTATTGTTCCTATAAAAGCTGATAAACGCTATCGCAGTTTTACCGTAACCCGTCAACCGGTGGCCAATGCGGTGATCCTCTATATGATGGATGTCTCAGGCTCCATGGGGGATGAGCAAAAGGAAATTGTGCGCTTAACGAGTTTTTGGCTCGATACCTGGCTATCCCAGCAGTACAAGGGGATAGAGCGGCGTTTTATCATTCACGATGCTACTGCCCGGGAGGTGGATGAGCCCACGTTTTTTCGCACCAAAGAATCCGGCGGCACCCTGATAAGTTCCGCCTATAGATTGGCGGTGAAGCTTATGGAAAGCCACTACCCACCTCAGGACTGGAATATTTACCTCTTTCATTTCTCCGACGGCGACAACTGGTCAGGCAATGATACTGCCGAGTGCTTAAAGCTCCTGGGAGAACAACTGCTCCCCGCAGCTAATCTCTTTTGTTATGGGCAGGTGGAGTCCCGTTATGGCTCGGGACAGTTTCTTCGCGATCTAGTCAAACAGTTTGGGGATAAGCACGACAAGGTTACCCTAGCACAGATCAAGGATCGGGAAGCGATTATGGGAGCTCTCAAGACCTTTTTGGGTAAGGGCAAATAGCCATGCACAGCAATTCAAACTTGACCGCTCAGCTTCATGAGATTGCGCAATCTTTGCATGCTAAATCTCGAGAAGTTGGTCTTGACCCGCAAACCACTGTTTTTGAGCTCGTTGACTATAAGCAGCTTAACGAGGTTGCTGCTTACGGAGGTTTCCCTACTCGCTACCCCCATTGGCGCTGGGGAATGGAATACGAGCGTCTGTCGAAGAGCTATACCTATGGCCTGTCGGTAATCTACGAAATGGTGATCAATAATGATCCCTGTTACGCCTATCTCCTTCGCTCCAACAGCCTGGTGGCGCAAAAAACCGTAATCGCCCATGTTTACGGGCATAGCGATTTTTTTAAAAATAATTATTGGTTCTCAAAAACCAATCGTAAAATGCTCGATCAGATGGCTAATCATGCCAATATGGTACGACGCATTATTGATGAGGTTGGGCATGATGAAAGCGAAAATTTTATCGATGTATGCCTCTCCTTAGAGAACTTAATTGATATTCACTCATCCTTTCGCGCCAGCACAAAAGCCCTATCTCAGGAAGAAGTAGAAAATATGGGCAAAAAGCCGGTGGCCAAACTCCATGCTGAGCGTTCCTATATGGATCGCTATATGAATCCCCAAGAGTACCTGGATCAACAACGCAAAAAAATCGAAGACTCAGCCGAAAAAATGCAAAAATTTCCTCAGCAGCCCACTCACGATGTACTGCGTTTCCTGCTCGATTTTGCCCCGATGAGTAGTTGGCAAAAAAAAATTCTCCAACTTGTTCGGGATGAAGCCTATTATTTTGCTCCCCAGGGCCAGACCAAAATTCTCAACGAGGGCTGGGCGACCTATTGGCACAGTAAAATGATGACCAAGCTTGCCCCTCTCCATGCTTCGGAGATCGTCGACTACTGCGATCACTACGCTGGAGTCGTAGCAAATCACGGCGGGAAAATGAATCCCTATCGTTTGGGTGTATCCTTACTAAGGCATATTGAAAAGCGCTGGGATCGCGGCCAATTTGGTATGGAGTATCAAAATATCGATGACTATCAGCAGCGCTCACGCTGGGACACCCAAGTAGGCAAGGGACAAGAGAAGATTTTCGAAATTCGTCGCTACCATAACGACGTTACCTTCTTAGAAGAATATTTTGACGAGGATTTTTGCCACGAAAGCAAGATGTTTTTGTATGACTACGACGAGCGTAGCGGCAAGCAGATAATTAGCAACCGTCAGTTTAAGGATATCAAAAACTATCTCCTCAAAATGCTTACCAATCTCGGTAATCCCCGTATTTCTGTGAGCGATGGCAACTACCACAACCGCGGTGAGTTGCTCTTGGAACATCACCACGAAGGTGTAGATCTCCAACACGAGTACACTATCGAGGTGCTTCGCAATCTCCATCGAGTTTGGAAGCGACCAGTGCATATAAAAACCGTAATCGATAGCATTGCCAAATGTGTCGGCTTTGATGGACACAATCATTCGCTGGAGCGAATGTAAGACCTCAAAAGCGAGAATTTTTATGGTATACCCATCGGGTATAAACAGCAGACATTTTTTGCGACTTATACGCCTCGTCTTGATCTCATCAACACTTTGGCTAACAACCTGAATTGAGTCAGCAAGCCCTAGGCCGGGCTACTCAACTCTATGTAAATGATCATGAAATTTAACGGTTTCCCTACCGCTGTAAGAATGAGAGCCGATGCGATAAATAGTATCTGCGGTAATATGGAGAGTCGCCTCATGGGAATTACCCATGCGCGAGAATTTCTGTACGTGACAGGTAATACTTGCTGCCTCGTCTGCAAAGCAATAACCTTCGCCTGTCTGGGTATTACCGTTATTTTGATAGATTTTCAGATCACCTTGAGCATTTTTTTCAATGCGCGCGCTGGTATGAAAGGTCATGTCAGGCAAGGTGATTGCTTGTTCGATCATAAAAGAATCTTCATTGAGCATGGTGCGTTTTACTTCGGCCTGATAGGTGTGGGTGCTCGTGCCCTGGCGATAGATTCCTTCCCCCCTAAACAAACCGTTGTTACATAGGTAATTATCCGCGTAAGCGCTGAGGGAAAAACAGGCCAGAGCAGCGGCAAGAGCGACTTTCATAAAAATCTCCATAAGGATCTTGTGAATTACTAGAATATATAGTGGTAGGATCAAAAAAATTATGGTTGGAGTCAAGACATTTCGGTATTTCGGGGACATAGACTGTAATCGAAGAAAGAGTGCTGAGTAGTTACGATTCTCCTAGATAAAATTACTAGTGGAGGTTTCGGTGAGTGTCCCCAAAATCTGGGCAAAGGCCCAGAGCAGGTGGTCAATTTCACCTTCGGTATTTGCCGCAGTAAAAGTCAAACGATGTCCCTCTTCACCAGGAACCACCATGGGGAAGGGAGAAACGGTGACCAGGACACCCAGTTCAAAAAGCTGATTGGCTGTAGCAATGGTCGCTTCGTTATTACCGATTTTAACAAAAACAATGGGAAACCAGGAACGATTCAGCACCGTAAATCCCAAGGCTCGCAAACCGACAATAGCTTTGTGGGTCAGCCTAAATAAACGCTGGCGATAGCACTCTCCCCGTTGCTCATTGATGCTCAGTCCACGAATTAAAGTGGCGAGAGAGGCGGTGGGACAGGGACCCGAAAGATCGTAGGGGGTGGAAAATGCTTTGATAAAACTCTGCATTTTTCGTGAACAGCCCACAAAGGCCGCAAGGGAGGAATAGGCCTTGGAACAGCCGCCCACATAAATAATATTCTCATAGCTAAGCCCATGGTAGCGAACTATGCCATTACCGCGCTGACCATAGGGCATGGCCGCGCGCGGCCCTTCTCCCACCACCCCAAAGCCATGGGCATCATCGATATAGAGCAGGGCGTCGTAGGTTTTTGCTAAGCGGACAAGCTCGGGGAGCTCGGCAAAGTCTCCACTCATACTGTAGACGCCATCAATCAAAATAACTTTACGGGGATTATCCCGATAGTTACTCAACAAAGCCTCAAGGCGAGCAAAGTCGCCTTGTTTAAAGCTGACTAGAGTTGCGCCGCTATCACGGGCAATTTTTGCTCCCTCATACATGGTTTCATGCCCGGATTTATCCAGGAGAATAAGCCCGCTTTTACCTACCAAGGCAGGAATTACCCCGATGGAAATCAAGGTGACCGTAGGAAGGATCAGGGTGGTTTCGGTGCCGATCAGTTCGGCTAATTTTTCTTCAGCTTCTTGATAGATTTTGGGGCTAGCCACCAGCCGGCACCAACTGGGGTGCAGCCCCCAGCGTTCCATTGCTTCTTCCACCGAACCGCGCATATCCGGATCGAGGTCGAGACCGAGGTAATTGCAGGAGGCAAAATCTATAACGCTGTGGCTCGGGCTGGTCCAGATTCTACGTCCCTCAATGCGTTGGGCAATGAGGTCGTATTGTTTCATCCGTTTGAACATCTCACCGATGGCAAAGCGGCGGTTTTCCTGCTCGTTAATCGCAATGATGGCGTCTTCCAGCTGCATAGTACCTCCTGGTGAAAAGAGGTCTTTTTATACGCCGAGAGCGGGGAAATGTCCATTTAAGAGGTTCTTCGCCCAGGGAGGATTAAAACGGAATATCATCCAGATCCGGCGCCTGGCCCATCATCTCGCTGCCTTTGGCATTTGACTTATCTGCCGCGGGAAATCCCCCAGAAAAGCCTCCCCCCTCGCCGAAGCGTTCATTGGGCATGGAGGTTTCGCCGCTTGACGCCCCGTAATGTCCGGCGTTTTGCCCACCACCGCCGCTACCGCCGATAAACTGCACCGTGCTGGCATTGATCTCAGTGGTATAGCGCTTCTGCCCGTTCTTATCTTCCCAACTGCGGGTTTGCAAGCGACCTTCGACGAAGACGCTGCGGCCC
>JAHFAI010000076.1 GCA_023250635.1 Deltaproteobacteria bacterium
AGATGAGGCAGGACCGTGCTAATCCGTGCGAGATCCTTCGCCGAGGCGGCTCAGGACACGCCGCTGGCTGCTAAACCGCTGCGCCGAGGCGGCTTGCAGTTTCGCGCCAGCGACTAGTTAGCCTGCTGCTGCAGTGATAGATACGTCAACCTTGATCCCTTCCCGTGCAATTTGATCCTTAATCAACAGCTCGAGGAACGGTTCCACCGGGTACTGCAAAGCATCAGCTACTTTCTGCGCAAATTTAATCCCGACGCGCTTGCGATTTTTTTCGACACTATTGAGAAACTGCTTGGAGACGCCGATTTTTTCTGCCAGCTGGGTTTGGCTAATACCATCGCATTGCCGCAAAGAAGAGATCATTGAACCGAGGGTGGACTGGTCCCAAACCACGTCGAGATAATCTTTTTGCTTTTTACGTACCATTGTCGCTTCTCCTCAATATTTGTGTGGGGTAACTTCCAACACCTCTACAAGCTCGATCTTTTCTTGGCCTAGACTATCAATTCGCGTTTCGTAGATCGCCCGCCACTGGAGGTTGAGGCGGACGGAGCGCTGGCCTTTTCGCTCGCCTTTGAGCGGCTCATCATGAAAGCCTTTTATCAACATGCTGTTTCTGAGTCCCTGGGCCTCTACGAGCTTTTTCCAGAGCGCAGCTTTCTGTTGCACCTGCGGTGGGGCTAGTCGTAACCCTTTTTCCGCTTTTTTGGATAGGTAGACCACGTTTCGCAAGTTGATCCCCTAGGTTAACAAAATTCCAATTAGATTAACTAGTATCCCTAATTAAGAATACTTGAGAGTAATCTTAATTAGGGATACCTGTCAAGCCATAAAGTTAACTTCAAAAAAAGTCTGGAGGGCGTGTCGGGGACACACACCGTAACCTAAATTAATGATTCTTCTAATGGGAAAATTACTAATTTAGGTTTCCCCCCGAACAACCCCCACAAGTGCAGAAAGAGGGGCTACTTCGCGGTGATAATTTAATGAAAATCTTTTTTATTTTTTCCCACACCCGGATAATTTAGCGGTGAGGGCGCGTTACATTGCAAGCCCGAAATGGCATTTTTAAGATCAACAGCACTATCAAAATCATCTTCCAAAATAACTCCTTTTTCGTCGAGCAAAAGACGGAGTCCTTCAATTATCTTTACGAAGCGTTCGTGATTAGTCTGCAGATCATATAAAGAAGTTTTTAAGCGGTATATTTCGCTACCAAGTTCGAGAAGAGCTCGTTCCATTTTTCGAGATGCATCTTTTTCGTCTGTCATAGACCATCCACTATTTTAGTAATGCCCGACTTCTCTCTCCCTAATCTATCGGTGCATCTAAATAATACTTAAACAGACTCTGGCTACAGCACCTCTTCTATTTTTATATCTTTTGGTAATTCAAACAAAGCCTCTTTAATTTCGTTATTATTCGGATTGGTAAAGGTAAATAAGGTATGATTACCGCCGCGGAAATTTAATTTAACCTCAGACACGTAGTTTTTCGTCATATCGATTACAATTTCGCTGGAGTCAATCTCGCCATCCGCTTTGGGTTTAAGCTGCATCCGTACTTTTCCCTCTAGCTGTTTAGCCTCCAGCAATTGGTAGTGATTAAGCAAAGTACTAAAATTCAATACCATATCAATCAAATGCTGGAGATCCTTACCCTTAGCAGCCGATGCTTGATATTTAAAAATACTTTTCTTATCTGGTAAGTAATGCGCCAAAAAATTTCCGTTATAGATCCAATCTTCTTGACTCGGCTTTAATAAGCTCCAACGAAACTTATTGGGTTTATTGAAATAGCCCTTCCCCTGACGACTCGTAGTTTTTTTGCGCAAACTACGATAGATTGTCTGAGTAAAATCAACGGTTAAATCATTGCCGGTTTTTAGATTTTTTTGTAATTGTTCCACATCAGCTACATTCAATATTTTCTCGCGAGCAGCAATAGCCCCCGCCGTCTCGGGGGTCTTTTCTATAGGGCCAGACACCGCTTTTTCTGGCTTAGGCTTCGCCGCCGCCGCTGCTTTTTTGACCAGCAACGGTTTGTTTTTTTTGAGCTCTAGCAGCTTTTCTTTCCTCGCTTCATCCTTAGGAAGCGTAGCTTCACTCGCCAGCAAGGAAAGATTAAAACAAGCCGCCGTCAGGAAGATCAAGCTCGGATTTCGCAAATATTTTTGCATATTATTTTGCCTTTTTACCAATCTACAGCAAAGACACATATTGCCAAGCAACGGACACTTAGTCCTGGTCATGATACCATTATGGTACGAGAAGCCATCTTATACCCATCGGGTTTTGGTTTGCAACAAGGCGCGAGGAAAAAAACGCGACGCCGTTGGCATTTTGGCCAATGAGGAGCTTTTTTGACGAGCAACACCGTTGCCGACCAAAACAGGATGGGTATATAAATACTATCGCTGATTTGGCGATATCCCACCAACTCTTTAAAGAGGACCTGGGGGAAGCATGTCAAGATCTGCGTTTGTCAGGCTCCTCCTTACACAACTCCTCCTCCTAAGCAGCTCCGCCCAGCCGGCAGAAAACCATCTCCATTTTCAGCTTATTAGCGGCGTGATGCTTCAGCCCAATAGCCAATATTTTCATAGCACCTATGGAGGAGCCTTCACCCTCTCCTCTCCTTACGCCAACCTGCACGCGACTTTGAGTTATATCGAGCGCCCCAAGTTTAGCGCCAGTGGGTTTAGCGATCAAGAAGCAGGAGTATTTCTGGTGTTAGGAAGAGAAATACCTCTGAAGAGAAATCTGCTCTTGAGCGCTGCCGCTGGCATTGGCAGGCAACAGGGCTTTCTGGAAAGCCCACGGCTCGACCTACACCGCAATTACCACTTGGATGGCCTCAGCACCTTGGGAGAGCTCCGCTATAGCTTCTCCCCCTATACGTTCAGCCTTATCCATCAAACTTTTGTGGGAATAGATGGCCACGAGCAACTCCGTTCCTACGTAGCCTGGCCTTTTAATTTCTTCAATCTCGCTATCGGATTTAGCTTATGATACGATTTTTCGTACTAATTTTTTCCCTGCTCTACGCAAACCTCCCGCTGTACGGCTATTCACTGCTCAGCTTTCAATATATTGCCCTTACCGGTAACGCCGGAGGTCAAAACGCCTACTCCCTAAGCCTCGCCCAAGAAAATAAACGTGAGTACAACCTCTTTATGAATCAAAATCTCAGCACCGGGAACTATCCTCTCTGCGGCGCTACTTACAACTTGCGGCGCAATCTGCTACCTGTAGAAGCCGTACTTACCGCTTTTATACAAGTCGGGGTGGGCTTGGCCACAGCCGGACCAATACTGGCACTTACCTGGAACCTGACCGCATTACAAATTGTGCGTATCGATGTAACCACCCACCTCTATTTTTCTCAACTTCGCCCCATTGTCTGGAACTATCCTCTATGGTTGGGGCTTACCCTGCCAGTGTGAATGCCAGAGTGAATTACTCGTAGTAAAATTGGGGGGACTAGTATGGTTTTTTTTACAGCCGTCGGCTTGTGGTTAATTGCCATTCTTTTAGTTTTTGACCCTGCACTTAACCCGCTCTTCGCCTACCCCACACCGATGGATCTACGCGGCAAATTGATCCGCTGGCGCCTGCCCGTTCACTCACCCTCTCTCTGTTATCGCCTGCACGCTGATCATGAAGATGATCTCTATTATTACACCGAAATTGTTGACCATGCTGCCGCTCTTTGGTCTTCGATTCCAGAGAGCCGAATCTCTCTTGAACGCTGCTATGAAGGCAACGAACATATCGCTCTTCATTTACAACGGGCGATGACTAATGAGCCTTTTGCCTCTGGCTATGCACAGTTTGACGCCTATGATCGCCAGGGGAACCCCCGTCATTGCAGTGTTTTTATCAAATCTGACCTAGCATATTCCTCCGACTCAGTTGCTAAGACCATACTCCACGAATTTGGCCATTGTTTAGGACTGGAGCATAGTTTAATTCCTGAAGCAATTATGAGCTACCACACCGAAGAAAACCGCTTTGAACTTGATCTCGATGATCAAGCTGCCATCTGCCGTCTCTACCCCCGAGACAAGGTTTCTGGACAGCTGCCCCCCGGCTGTGCGGTGGGCGCTGACTCCCATCTCCCTGCAGATTTGCGCATCTCCACCTTCATGACGGTCCTCTTACTGATCAGCCCCCTCGCTTTTGCTCTTGGTTTTAAGCTCTTTGCCCCCTTGTTTTGGCGCAATTTTTCGCGTACTACTAAGCCTAGACTAGTGGAGAAAGCCCCTTGACCCCCGACCTCACCGCACTCACCACATCCTGGCCGCAACAAATTCCCAAGCTTCTTGGAAGCTTTCGTGGGATCGTGGTTGCCTGTTCTGGGGGCCTTGACTCAACGGTCTTATTTCATCTTCTCTGCCAGCATAAGAAAAATCACCCAGGCCTTCCTCTTGCGGTAACCCATATCAACTACCAGCTACGCGGAGCTGCAAGCGATGAAGCCGAAGCTCACGTGCTGGACTTAGCCCGCAGTGCTAATTTACCTTTATTTTCCTTCCGCATTTCCACAGCTCTGGAGAGCACGGGGGGCCGTCGGCCTAATTTGCAAAGCTGGGCTCGCCGCCTTCGTTATCAGTATTTTACCCAGCTTGCCAATGAGGGCTGGCTTATCGCTATGGCTCACCATCGTGATGATGCAGCCGAAAACACCCTGCTCCGCCTTGCTCGAGGTAGCAGCCCGGGAAGTCTTCTGGGGATGAAGGAACGCTACCGTTGTTTTTGGCGCCCACTGCTTTCCATAAGCAAGAAAGACCTTCTCGCCTGGAGCCAAGAGCAACACCTTAGCTACTGCGAAGATGCCAGCAACCAGTCTCTCGAATACAGTCGCAATGTTATTCGCCATCAGCTGCTTCCCCTCCTCGAACTGCTTTATCCAGGTGCAGGAAGACGCATTGTCCGCTGCGCTGAACAAGCTCGAGAATTTGTTGAAGCCAGTGAACCCCAGTTCCGCCACTGGATTGAACTCAGCCGCGGCAAGGGGCTGCCTTGTTCTATCTTTCACCCCCTCCCCGAGGGACTGGCCTGCCATTTACTTGCTTCCCTTATGGGCATGCCTCCGGAAGGGAAAAAACGTCTAAGCCACAAGCTTCTCCTTCATCTGTATCGGCGTATCGTGCAGATACCCGCTCCCGATTTTACTGAAGAACTTCCAGCAAATATGGGCAAAATCCAAGTAAAAGCCCAAGTTTTGAGCATTATTGCAGCCCCCAGGCCCTCTCCCAAAAGCAGCCAAGGAAGCAAACGAGCCCAGCTAATTTATTTTGAATGACACAAAAAATTGCCGTTAAGCCTTGCATTTAGGGCAAAAACTATGCGATCTTTGCCCCTTATGGGCTAAACTTTGCTGAAAATCAGCCGAGAACCTCATCAGCCTTGAAAAGCAACACTTGAGGGGGCGGGGTCATCACTCCAGCTTCGGGATAAAACCCAAAAGTCTGGCAAATTTACGGCATTATGTGGTAATAAGTCCCAGCGGTGTGGCTTTCTTCCTTTCCAAAAATATCTATTCGCTGCGGAGCATGCATGGCGTCGCCAAATACTAAAAAACCAAATCAGCCAAGAATTCTCTTTTTGGTGCTCAGCATAATCGTGATGGTAGCTTTTTTAGCTAACATCATTTCTTCAACCCACGAATCGGTCGAAGAAATAAAATACTCCGACTTTAAAGAATCCATCGAACATCCTCGCAATGAAGAAAGCAAAATCGTTGAAGCGATGTTTCAGGACAACCATCTTACCGGCAAGCGCGCTGATCAAAGCAAGCTGAAAACTTACGTACCTAATGACGAGGCGACACGCAAATATCTCGAGGATCATGGGGTTAAGCTCAGTTTCCAAGAACCTGAGTCTGACAATTTTATCAAGAGTATTTTAATCAATATTCTTCCCATGATTTTTATCCTAATTTTTATTTTTATCATTATGCGCTCTATTCAATCAGGAGGAGGCAAGGCAATGACCTTTGGCCGAAGCCGGGCCAAAATGGTCACCGATCTGAAACCAAAGGTGCTCTTCAAAGATATCGCCGGCATCGATGAAGCCAAATATGAGCTGCAAGAGATCATTGAATTCCTCAAAGAGCCCAAAAAATTCACCCGCCTCGGTGGCCGCATTCCCAAAGGAGTACTCTTAGTAGGATCTCCGGGAACCGGTAAGACCATCCTTGCTAAAGGCGTAGCCGGGGAAGCTGGGGTACCATTTTTTAGCATTTCAGGCTCGGATTTTGTCGAGATGTTTGTCGGTGTAGGAGCAAGCCGCGTTCGTGACTTATTCGAACAAGCCAAGAAAAACTCCCCCTGCATCGTTTTTATCGATGAAATCGATGCGGTTGGTCGTCATCGCGGAGCCGGCATGGGCGGTGGCCACGATGAACGCGAGCAAACCCTCAACCAATTGCTGGTGGAAATGGATGGCTTTGCCGTCAATGAAGGGGTCATTGTTATTGCCGCGACCAACCGCGCCGATGTCCTCGACCCAGCTCTGCTGCGCCCGGGACGCTTTGACCGCCGAGTCTACGTTCCCACTCCGGATATTCGTGGGCGACGGAGTATTTTGCAGGTGCACACCAAGAAAACCCCGATGGCTACCGACGTGGATTTAACGGTCATTGCCCAAGCCACCCCCGGATTTACTGGGGCTGATCTTGAAAACCTGGTCAATGAATCAGCATTAATTGCCGCTCGTACTAACTCCAAAGAAATAGGTATGCAGCATTTTGAACTGGCAAAAGATAAGGTCATTATGGGTGCCGAGCGGCGCAGCATGATTATGAGCGAAGCCGAAAAACGCAATACAGCCTACCACGAAGCTGGTCATGCTCTCGCCGGCCTAAAAACCGCTGGATGTGATCCTGTGCATAAAATAACCATAGTCCCCCGCGGCCATGCTTTGGGGGTAACCATGATGTTACCGAGGGAAGATAAGCTCAGCCTCTCGAAGAAATACGCCGAGGGCATGATCGTCTACGCCATGGGTGGACGCGCCGCCGAAAAACTGATGTTTGATAGCCAAACTTCTGGCGCATCTGATGATATTAAAAAAGCTACCGATATCGCCCGCAAAATGGTCTGCCATTGGGGGATGAGCGATAAAGTAGGCCCTCTAGCCATTGGTAAGCGTGATGAAGAAATTTTCCTCGGACGCGGCTCGCAGCAATCTGAGTTTTTTTCAGAAAAACTTGCTCAGCTCATCGATGAAGAAATCCATCGCTTGGTAAGCGACGGTTATGAAAAAGCCCTGGCCGTTCTCAAAGAATATCAAAGCAATTTAGTCGCCTTAGCAGAGGCGTTGTTAATCAAAGAAACTCTTGGCGCACAAGATATTGCCCGCGTTATGGGTGGAGAAGAAATTATCACGGTGGAAGAACGCGAGCACTACAACCAGCGCAAGACCATGGCACAGAAATGGCACCTTGCGAACAAGAATGATAACGAAGATGACAACCATAGCAACAACAGCAGCAATTCTCAGGGGGAAGGACCATCATCATTCAACCCAGCAACCCAAACTTCATAACCCTTAACTCCCTCGATCAGAAAGAGGCCCCCTCAATATTTGCGATTATGGGCATCGTCAATATTACCCCCGACTCTTTCTCCGACGGGGGGTGTTTTTTATCCCCTCAGGCTGCAATTACTCAGGCAATGAAACTTATCGAGGACGGTGCTGATAGCATCGACCTAGGAGCGGAGTCGGCTCGCCCCGGTGCCCGGCCGATTAGTTGCGACTTAGAATGGCAACGTCTGGCGCCGGTTATTGCCGCCCTAAGGCCACGCCTACCCCAGCACTGTCGATTAAGCATCGATACCACCAAGCCCGAGCTTATGCGTCGAGCCCTGGGAGAAGGGGTTACCATTATTAACAATACCCGCGGTCTCGTCGATCCCGCGAGCCTTCAGGCCATTGCTGCCTATCCCGCCGTTTCATATATCGCGATGCATTGCCACGGTAATCCGACAACCATGCAGGTCAAACCCTTGCACGGAGAACAGGCGATCGGCACCGTTGAAGAGTTTTTTACGCGCAGCACCTTGACCTTGCAACAAGCAGGCTTCAGGGAAGCTGCTATTTTTATGGACCCGGGCATCGGTTTTGGCAAAACCGACCAAGCAAATCTCCGGCTCATGGCACACACCCCACAATTTGCCCAACGCTATCAATTAGTGCTTGGGGTATCTCGTAAATCCTGGCTAGGACGTCTGCTCGAACTGCCTGCAGCCGAGCTGCGGGATGCTCCCTCTAAGATTGCTGAGTTTACCCTGGGCCTAGCAGGTGCTAAAATTATACGTACTCATGAGGTAAGGTCTTTAGCCCGGCTCCGGCAGGTTTATACCAAGGCAGAAGCGTGAAAGAAATTGTTGAACAATTTGGTTGGTGGTCTGCTCTCGATATTACGCTAATTGCCGTTGGTATTTACTATATTTTACAATTGATTAAAGGAACCCGGGCAGCCCAAATGCTGGTGGGGCTTATGATCATAGCCGGGGTATTCTTGATCTCCTCCCTGGTACCACTGACCACCGTTAGTTGGGTTCTAAATAAGTTCTATTCCTCCATCATTCTTATACTCATCATTATTTTTCAAGATGACGTACGCCATGCTCTACGTAAAATCGGTAAAAAGCCTTTTTTCCAGGGGCAGGACAACCGCGCCTCTCAGCATATTCTCGATGAGATCAGCCGAGCTGCGGACCACCTTAGTAAGCGGCGAGTGGGGGCCTTACTGGTAATCGAGCGTAATATAATCTTAACCCGCTATATCGATGTGGGTACGCAAATAGATGGACGTATTTCCAAAGAACTTATCCTCGCTGTTTTCCATCCCGCCTCACCCATTCATGATGGAGCAGCAATTATTCAGCGGGGACGGCTTGCTGCTGCCGGATGTTTTTTACCTCTAACCCGCCAAGAGAACCTCCTCAAGAATTGGGGTACCCGCCATCGCGCCGCCATGGGAATAAGCCAAGAAACCGATGCGGTGGTGGTTATTGTTTCGGAGGAAAGCGGCAAAATTTCCTTGGTCGAGGACGGGGTATTTCTGCCAGTGCCCCGCATCGAAAATCTCAGTAAAATTCTCAGCCGCATCTTAATTAGCGAAGACCTTAGCCTCAAGCACTCTCAACGAGGCGCACGCGGGTCCCTGCTTGCAAGGATCAAGGCACTTTACCTAGGAAAACTCGGGTGAATAAACTTATCCGCAGCTTTATTGTGCATAATCTTCACTATAAAATTACCGCGGTTTTTCTCGCTGCAGTCTTTTGGTATATCGTTCAGGGCGAAGAAATCCTCGAAATTAATAGAAAAATTCAAGTGCAGCTGCTGGTTCCCGACAACCTCCTTATCATGGGTAATAAACTGCGGATCAAAGATGCAACCTTAAGCGGTCCGAGAGTATTGCTTGCCCAGATCTCTTCCTCCCCCTTAGAAGCCACCATCAGGATTCCTAGTAACAAGACTGGTAAACTGCGCTTCCGTCTCAACAAAGAATACATCAAAAACTGGAATCCCAAGGTAAAGTTGGTAATCCATGATGCCTATATCCAAGTTCAGGTAGACGAAAAACAAACCCGCATTCTCAACGTCAAAGAACACCTTCAGGGTATACCAGCCGATGGCTTTATTATCGAAAAAACGACTATCGAACCTGAAAAAATCATTATTACGGGAATGAAAGACGACCTTAAACGCCTTAACAAAGTGCTTACGGAACCAATCGACGTCAGCGGCATTCATAAATCCGTAAGCTTTGAATCTCCCATCAATACCGCAAACATGGGACCGGTGCAATTATCGGTTGAGAAGGTCAGTGTTAATATTCAAGTCGGCGAAAAGAAAATAAACAAGCAATTCAAAAATATCCCCATTGATCTTGAGGAGAAAACCCTAAATACCCGAGTGCGGCCTGGAGAGGTTTCCATTCTAATTCAAGGTACTCCCGGTGTGCTTAGCTTTATCAAGGACGAAGACCTACGTGCCTTTATCAATGTTCGCGACCTTTTACCGGGAAAATACGAAAAAAAGGTGCAAGTTAAAATCCCAGCTGATACGGTATTGATTGAAACCTACCCCAATTTAGTTGAGCTGGTAGTCGGCAAGAAATAAGAAAGCACCCTCACTATGACTCTCTGTGGCACTCCTCCGCCCCTCGTGCGAGCGATTCCCCGACTCTTTGGCACCGACGGTATCCGCGGGCGTGCCAACGTCTTTCCTATTACCACAAACTATTTCCTCTCCTTAGGACAAGCACTCGGAGCCTATTTTAAAACCCATCACCGCCATCCCCGAATTATCATCGGCAAAGATACCCGCCGCAGTGGCTATATGCTCGAACAGGCTCTCTCTGCGGGTATATGCAGCGTCGGTGTCGATACTATTTTTCTTGGCCCCCTGCCAACGCCAGGAATTGCCTATATGACCCGAGGAATGCGGGCTACTGCAGGTGTGGTTATTTCTGCCTCCCATAATCCTTATTTTGATAATGGGATCAAAATTTTTTCTGCTGATGGTTATAAGCTTCCCGACCAGGTAGAAGATGAATTAGAAGCACTCATCAATCAAGACCGCCTGCCCCAATACCTTGCTTCTGCTAGCGATATTGGCAGTACCCAACGCATCGATGACGCCATTGGTCAATACGCTGTTTTTTTAAAGGAACAGTTTCCTAAACACCTAACCCTCGACGGCCTGCACCTCGTACTAGATTGTGCGAATGGCGCATCCTACCGAGTAGCTCCAAAAGTATTTAGCGAGCTCGGTGCTAAAGTCACCCTCTTAGGTGCTGCCCCCAATGGCTACAATATTAACGACCATTCAGGGGCCCTACATCCTGCCAATCTTCAACAAAAAGTAATTGAACATCAAGCGGACCTAGGCCTAGCTTTTGATGGTGATGCCGATCGTTTGCTGGTGGTTGACAGCAATGGTGAATTACTCGATGGCGACCAACTTTTAGGAATAGCAGCCCTCTATTACCTCAAGCAACGACGCTTAAAAAAGAACACTTTAGTCACCACGGTTATGAGCAATATTGGCCTCGACGTAGCAATTAAAAAACACGGTGGCAAAGTTCTACGCACAGCCGTTGGTGATCGCTATGTGGTTGAAGCAATGCGCAAAGGTGATTATAATTTGGGGGGCGAACAATCCGGGCATCTAATCTTCCATGATTGCACCACCACCGGTGACGGTATTCTTGCTGCACTAATTTTGTTGGAAATAATGCTGGAAAAAGGCCAATCACTGGCTTCCTTAAAGAGCGTTATCCCCCAATTTCCTCAACTCCTCCACAGTATCGAGGTGGCCAGAAAAATCCCCCTCGATGAGCTTCCTGAGTTTACTAAGCGGGTTGCCCAAATCGAAAAACAACTCGGTCAGGCTGGGCGGGTATTATTCCGTTATTCAGGAACCGAAAATAAAGCACGAATTATGATTGAAGGAGAGGATCTCGCCTCAATTGAGGCTCTGCTTCAAGAATTGGTTGAGCTTTTTACCCGCTCTTTTGCTCGTCATTGAATCACCGTAGTTATGTTAAAAAAAGGTATTTCCACGATGAACTCTCCAGCTAAACTCTGCTGGCAGCTCCAAGCAAATCGCCAACAACTCTTTTCTATTGCTCAGAAAATCGCCACGAGCCTTAGAGAGCTACCCTATTTTTGTCTCTGGTTGGAAGGGGATATCGGTGCAGGTAAAACCACCTTGAGTGGGG
Organism: Deltaproteobacteria bacterium; assembly: GCA_023250635.1. Classification (GTDB taxonomy): domain Bacteria; phylum Bdellovibrionota_B; class Oligoflexia; order Oligoflexales; family Bog-1112; genus JAHFAI01. The sequence goes on from JAHFAI010000076.1 coordinate 11,743, forward strand.
TTATTTTGCGGGCTCTAGGCCTAGATCCAAGTATTCCGGTAACTTCTCCGACCTACGCCTATATCAATGACTACGAAATCCCCCCCCATAAATATGCACATATCGACCTCTATCGAGCTGCGGTTAATTTCTCTCCGGAAGAATTTTTTAATCTCGATGAAGCACAGTATAAAGGCTTACTGGTAGAATGGCCGGAGGTGGTCTCGGCCGAGCACCTGCTAAAACCTACTCATAGGCTTAGCATTGAGTTTAAAGGGGGAGGACGAGTATATAGCTTTTTTGAGTAACTACTCAGGTCTTGGTGCATCTTCGCCGCTTTCTTCGTCGCTGCGCGTGCTCACAGCCAGACGGCTGCTCCGCTGCTCGCTCCTCGAAAGCAGCAAAACTGCACCAAGCCTTGAGTAGTTAGGCGCTGGCGCTTTCGCGCCAGCGCCGTGTCCTGACGAACGCAGTGAGGAAGGATCTGTCACATAACATCTGGATATCACGTGACAGATCCTTCGTCGCTTTGCTCCTCAGGACACGTCGCGGCACGAAATATGCTATTTCGCGCCAGCGACTAGTTACGTTTTTTAAATAAATATTCTGCGTTCTCCTCTCCTCTGCGCCTCAGCGGTTTGCCCTTAAATTAAGCGTTCAACCTACTCTGCCTACTCTGCCTACTCTGCCTACTCTGCCTACTCTGCCTACTCTGCCTACTCTGCCTACTCTGCCTACTCTGCCTACTCTGCCTACTCTGTCTACTCTGTCTACTCTGTCTACTCTGTCTACTCTGTCTACTCTGTTCAAACATCGCCGCTTAATCAAGGAGTCGGAGTCGGAGCCGCAGCCGGAGCTGGAGTCGAAGCCGCAGCCGGAGCTGGAGTCGGAGTCGGAGCCGCAGCCGGAGCTGGAGTCGGAGTCGGAGCCGCAGCCGGAGCTGGAGTCGGAGCCGCCGCCGCAGCCGCAGCCTCAGCCGCAGCCGGAGCTACGTGAGCTGGAGCCTCATGGGTGGCTTTACCTAATTTGTGCTTAGAAGATGATTTCTTTTGATGTTCTTTTTTTACAGGAGAAGCACCTTCTTTATGCTGCTCTGCTTTGCTACTTCCACTTTTAAGATGAGTTCCTTTATGAGAATGAGATCCCCCATGAGGTTTATGCATCTCTTGAAGGGATTCCACCCCGCTAATAGTACCAGAATACTGCTCGGCGAACATTTTTGCGTTTTCATTTATAATTGGAACAATCAAAATTTGATTCGGATAAATCAGATTAGGATTTTTTATTTTTTTATTGGCGTGAAATATTTTTTTCCACATTTTTTCTTTGCCATAAATATTCTTTGCTATCTTTGACAACCAATCGTGAGTGACTACCATATACTTAAAAGTACCGCCTATTTCTGCCTGATGAGTTGCCATTGGTTCATGAACCGGGGCATGAACCGAAGCCTCTTCAGCCGGTTTCTTAATTTCATCCACCATTGGCTTTTCATCCACCATTGGCTTTTCATCCACCATTGGCTTTTCATCCACCATTGGCTTTTCATCCACCATTGGCTTTTCATCCACCATTGGCTTTTCATCCACCATTGGCTTTTCATCCACCAT
>JAHFAI010000007.1:0-1495 GCA_023250635.1 Deltaproteobacteria bacterium
TTTATCCCCTTCGAGGGGATGGAATTTGATGCCACCGTAAGCCTCCTGCCATGCTGGGGGTGGCGAGGAGCGAAATCCACAAGGCTGGTGATGGGTTTCTCCCTAGCTTTTGAAATTTTCTGGCAAATACCGGCAGGTAATATCGACGCTATCGCTATCGCTATCTAAATTAAGCGTTCAGCCAGGTGCGAGCGAAACCTGCGGCAATGCTGCCCATCAGGGCACCCACCAAGAACCCAGCGCCAATATCGCTGGGATAGTGAACTCCCAGGTACACACGCGAAAGACACACAGCAAGCACCATGAGCAGACCACACAAGGCGATAAATTTTCTTCGGTAGCCAAAGAGCAAATACCAGAGAGTGAAAACCGCCATGCTGTTTGCTGCATGATTGGAAGGCAGACCGTATTGACCACCGCAGGGAGCAGCGGCGAGGCGTACATCGGCTAATTCATGACAGGGGCGCAGACGCAACAAGTGATCCTTTAATCCATAATAGCTCAGCATATCGGTAAGGATAAGAGTGGCCGCAAAGAGTAGAAAAACGCGCAGAAATCCTCTGCCCTGGCGAGATCCCCGCTGCCTATATAATCGGTGAAGACTGACGCCTATTCCAACGCTTAGCCAAAAAGCGGTACTGCTGAGCAGGCTCATAAGTACATCGAGCTGGGGGCTCGCGAGACGGTGATTAAACCAATAAAAGAGGTCGAGCTCAGCTTGGGTCATTGCAGGTTCTACCAATCATTGCCGCTATCATCAGACCCTGAGCTATCTCCCCAGTCATTGCCCGAGGAGAAATCCCCAGAGGAATGGTCGTAGTCCCAGCCCTGTTGTTGGTTGCTCTGTTCTTCGCCGGGTAGTGACGAAGAGCCAAATTGATCATGGGTAGTACCATGGGCGCTGCCCTGACCAAAGAACTTATCGTACATCCAGTTGCCGGCCATGGCGCCTGCTATACCGCCAAAGATACTCTGGAACATGCCTCCCCCGCCGCCACCGTAGCCACCGGGACCGCTGGCTTGTCCTCCGCCGTAGGGTGCCGCCGAGTAATTGTTAGCAAGGGGAGGGCGGGGGCGCCGCAAATTGGCAATAAAGCGAAACAAGCCGAGGCAGCCGAATACTATGGCCAGAGTTATGAGAATTCGCTGCCAAAAAGGGCTTGCATCAGTCTCATAGGGGGCGGCACTTACCTGGTTATTCGCTTGGGCGGCAAGGGGTCTGGCTGCTTGCTTGGCAAATGTTGCCCCTATCTGGCTCAGCCCTAAGTTGAGGCCTTCCCCGTAGTTATTGCTGCGAAACTGGGCGAGCATTGCGGCGCGAATCTCGGCCAGACGCTCACCGGAAAGGGTATTTTTATTTCCCTTGCTGGGAATAAGCACCAGTTTTTTGGGACTGCGTGACATAAAAATATAGAGGCCTGTAAAGCGGCCGCTGGGAGCAGCTTGTTTGATCTGCGCTTCCATATCGCCGCGCACTTCATTTTTGGTAACGAGG
>JAHFAI010000007.1:1505-56450 GCA_023250635.1 Deltaproteobacteria bacterium
AACGAGGTAGATCCGTTGGGGAGGGCTCGTCTCTGCTTCTAGGGCAGCGATTTTTGCGGTGAGTAGTTGCTTGGCCTCAGGATTCAAAAAGTTTCCATCATCACGAATGGCCTCTCCCCCCCACAAGGTGAAGGGAAAGAGAAGAGCAAGCATGATAAAACTTAACAATGAACGATTCATGGTTAATTCCTCCTTGTATTGTTCTACTTTAGAGCTGATCGGAGACGGTCTCCCAAAAGAGTCTGACGCTTGGTGGAGACCTCGTTTTTTATGCCATAACACAAAGCTTGAAATTGACCGACAAATATTGCGAGTTTCTTCGCCCGCGTAAGCGCAGTATATAACAAATTGCGCTGCTGCATTATGTAATGACTGCGGGTCGTGGGCAGAATCACCACTGGAAACTCACTCCCCTGAGACTTATGGATGGTGATGGCATAGGCTAAGGCTAACTCTCCTGCTTGTTCTTCGCTATAGGTAATAAGTCGTTCGCCAAAAAGCACAAGTATTTTATTGCCCTTCACCTGTGCTTCCTGCACAAAGCCAATATCGCCATTAAAAACGGCCAAATCATAGTTATTGACGGTTTGAATCACTTTATCGCCAGAGCGTAAGGTGTAAAATTTGCCTTTCACCTCTTGGGGATTTCTGCCGGGAGGATTGAGCAACTCTTGCATCTCTCGATTGAGTACTTGGCTGCCAAGTTCGCCTTTATTCATCGGCGAAAGCAACTGGATATCGTTGATAGCATCGTAACCAGCCTGGGGGAGGGTCTTGGTCAGGAGTTCGTAAATTATTTTTTTGAGCTCTTCGGGGCTTTGAGCTTCGATAAAATGGCAGTCCCAGCTCTGGTCGGCTTCGGCAAACGAAGGGATGATTCCGCGATTGATCAAGTGGGCTACTTCGATAATATGCGAGGTTTTTTCCTGACGAAATATCGTTTCGAGTTTAATAAAGGGTACTGTTTGTGAAGTGATCAAATCATAAAGCACGTTTCCTGGACCAATGGCGGGAAGTTGGTCCACATCCCCAATAAGAATCAATTGGCTGCGTGAGGGAATGGCCTGCAGAAATGACTCAGCCATGCGGATATCTACCATAGAAACTTCATCGAGAATAAAGACATCTGCGCATAGAGGATTTTCCCTGTCCCGACAGAATTTCTGTTCTCGTGGTGACCACTCCAGGAGACGGTGGATGGTCTTAGCGCCTAAGCTGCTCACTCCCGAAAGGCGCTGAGCTGCCCGCCCGGTAGGTGCGGCAAGGCTTATAGCTTTACCCATAGCCTGAAAGAGGCGAATCATTAGTTTGGCGACCGTAGTCTTACCAACGCCCGGCCCACCGGTGAGGACAAAAACTTTGCTTTGCGCAGCTTGAAGAATACTCTCCTGTTGTTGAGGGCTCAAGGTTAAGGCGCTTTTCTCGCAAAAACGCAGCAACCAGTTCTCGATGCGGGCTTGAGGGTTTAGGTCAGCTCCCTTGCTGGCAAAAACACCGTGCTTAAGACGCTGAATTTCCTTGGCGACATTTTGTTCGGCAGCGTGCAGATCAAAGCGATAGATAAGTGGCGAGGTATGGGCGGGTGAGTCTTCGACCACCAAGCGCCGATCCTCTACCAGGGAAAGGATAATCTCTGCTAAAAGGCCTCGTTGGCTGCTTAAATCGATGCTCAGGGTCTTATGCAGCTGTTCCAGCAGTTGTTCTTCGTTGAGAAAGCAATGGCCCTTGTCTTCAGCAAGATCGAGTTGATAGAGCAGTCCTTCACGAATCCTGCGTGGATCATCGCCGAGTATGCCTACGGAGGCAGCGATCTTATCGGCGGTCAAAAAACCAACCCCGCGCAGATCGGCAATAAGCCGATAGGGATTTTCGCAGACTACCTCTACTACCTGGTTGGGATAGCGTTTGAGCAGCTTTTGCGCCTGCTTGCCAATAATCCCATGACGGTGCAGAAACATGGTTGTTTCGACGATTTTTCGTTTTTCCTGCCATGCCTTGAGGATTTTTTCGGCGTTCTTACGTCCTACCCGGGGAACCAGTTTGATGCGCTCGGGATCGTTATCGAGAATATGAAAGGTTTCATTGCCAAACTGTTTAACGATTTTTTCAGCGGTTTTTGCGCCTATGCCTTTAAAGAATTCCGAGGAGAGATAGTTAACCATGCCCTCGTGGCTTTGGGGGTGGGCGGCAACTATGCGCCCAGCCTTAAATTGCCGACCAAACTGGGAGTGCTGCTGCCACAGACCGTAAACATAAAAAAAATCACCGGCGTAGAGGATAGGCCAAAAACCAAGTACCAGGGAATCTTCCCGTTTTTCGGGAAGAAAACAGCGCACGATACTCCAGCCGTTGTCTTCATTGCGGAAGATTATCTGTTTAACTTCTATGTAGAGCCTCTCATTGCTCAGGTCCTCATTGCTCAAGTCTTGCCGCATCTTTGCGCCTTTCTTCGTCGCTGCGCGTGCTCACGGCCAGACGGCCGCTCCGCTGCTCGCTTCTCGAAAGCCACAAAACTGCGCCAAGCCTTGAGCAATGAGAGTAGTTTGAGCAGTGAGAGTAGTTTGAGCAGCGAGAGTAGTTGAGCAGTGAGGCCGAGGATCTCGCCGGCACAACCATCCGTACATTATCAAGGTAATAGCATAAGTTAAATAACGCTGTAAGTTTTTTGTTTTTACTCTATACTTGAGCTAAGATAGGTTGAAGAAAGGCTTTTTTAAGGATCTTTAAGTAAAGTTTAAAAAAGCCGATACCTTAATATCTTCGGAGGGAGACTACTAATGAGAAGTCAATTTTCCTTCAAACACATGAAATCCTCATCTGCCTTAAGCGAATATGCTGCCGACAAAATTCTTGGCTGCATCGAAAAGCTTGCTACTAAGCCGATTGATACCCACATTACCTTTCACATTGAAGGTGTAGATCACACCGCTCATTGCAGCATCAAGGGTGGGGATGGCTTCAATTTTGAAGTAGAAGCACGCTCGAGCGATATGTATTCTTCGATTGATCTACTCGGTGATAAGCTCTTTGCACTCCTGGTAAAGCAAAAAGAAAAACTTAAAAATCACAAAGCCTCCCCTGCCCTCAAACACTTAGCTGTCTTGCCCACTCCCACCCCTGAGGATTGTGATACGGTGCCCGTGGATGCTAAGGATTTGTTGAAATACGAAAAAGCAAGAAAGCGCTTGTAAGCTGCACAGAGATCGCAGAGATTAAGTTCTGGCGCGTACCACGACGTAGTCTCCGGGGATTTTTCCCGGATTTTTTCCCTGAAAGGGGCCTGCCGCAGGAGGCAAGAGAGCTGTCCAGCCCTGAGGGACATTCGTTTTTTTGCCGTAACCAGAATTCAATCTTAGCTCTCCCTTGAGTACAAGAACACAGCCCCAATTTTTGCCGAGATCTAGGCTGAATTTTGCCCCCGCTTCCACCTGCCAGCGTTGGACCTGGCTATAGCTGTTCGGCGGATATTCCCGCAGTTCTACGCCGCGAGTTGGTCGCCTATAAGCAGGAAAACGTCGCAGCGTCTGTAAGTAGGCCTCGCCCACCTGCAGCTGGGGATCTACTAAGGGCAGGCCAGCTGTAAGGTGCAATTCACGAAGCTCCCCTGCAGCACTTGCCTTGCCGTTAGTATCGTAGCGTCGCTGCCAGTCCCAGAGGCGATAGGTTTTTCCCGATTGTCCCGAGCGGATTCGTTGGGTCTCCACCATGGTTACTCCCTTGCCAATAGCATGAAGCGTGCCCGGAGCGATTTCAAAATAGTCATGGGCCTCTACAGGCACAAACTGGAGGAGAGCCTGTAAAGCCTGAGGATCAACAGCTTCTAGGTGTCGGCGGAGCTCTTGGCGAGGCAGGGCTTGCTTAAAACCCAAGTAAATTCCCGCGTTTTTGTCAGCTGCAAGAATCAACCAGGCTTCTGGTTTGCCACATTCGTGGGGAAGAAGATGAGGATCATCGTCATGGGGATGAACCTGTAAGGATAAGGGCTCGGCGGTATCGAGGAGTTTGACCAGGAGCTCGATTGGGGGGAGGGGCTCCTCAGGAAAACTCGCAAGTAACTCTGGCAGGCTTTGGCCGCTACTTGCAAGCCGCGAAGGAAAAAGCGGATCAGCAGATAATTCCCAGGATTCGCCAATAGGCAGAATCTTGCGAGGTGCTACTACCTGGCGCTTAATTCCCTGGCTGAGTTTGACTCCCGCCCAAGGGGTGCGGCTGAGAGGAGTAAAATTGTCTGGTCTGAGTAATAGGGCGCTTTGGAGCAGGGAGCGTTGGTCTATCCCGGAGGCCACTGCATTTCCCTTCCCCCAAGAATATGGGCATGAAGATAGGCAACGGTTTGTCCGCCATGATTCCCTTGATTAAGTACCACCCGATAGCCGGTGGTGCTTAATCCCAATTTTTGGGCAATGGCTGCGACTTTTTGAAAAAAACGTCCCACCGTTGCCGCATCTTCCTTGGCAAAGGCTTCTAGATGCTCGACTTTTTGACGGGGAATAACCAGCACATGAATAGGAGCTTGGGGACTAATATCACGAAAGGCAAGCACCGCCTCGTCTTCGTAGACGATCTCGGCAGGCAGCTGCTGGCGAATAATTTTGTCAAAAATAGTCTCGCTCACTGTTAGGTCTCCCGAGACAAATGCAGATGGAATTCTACTAATTCAATTAAAATATGAATGCATTTAATATGCAATTCCTGGACGCGATCGGCATAGGGGGTGAATCCCGGGGTCGCAATCACATAGTGCGCGTAGGTATTCAATTCGCAGACTTCTCGACCGCTCAGGCTGATTATCTCCATCCCCAGCTGTTTGGCCATCTGGGCGGCAAGAATGACGTTTTTACTACTGCCGCTGGTGCTGATAGCAAGGAGTATATCCCCGGCCCGTCCATGGGCGGAGAGGTATCGTGAAAACACCTCGTGATAGCCATAATCATTTGCCGTGCAACTTATATGGGAGGGATCGGCAATCGCAATTGCCGGTAGTGCTCGTCTATCGAGGCGAAAACGCCCGGTTAATTCCTCAGCAAAATGCATGGCGTCACCCATGGAGCCGCCGTTACCACAGCTAAAGACCCGCCCGCCGTTTGTAAAGCAGCGAGCTAGAGCCTGGCCGGCTGCTTCTATTTGCGCGATAGTTGCCGCTGAAGCAAGCAGCTTGGTCAAGGCATACTGACTGGCTTCGAGGGCTTGAAGCACCAATGCACTCATAAATATTATCCTTTGCTGAGAGAGGCGAAATTGCAACTGGTGGCTTGCAAGGGGCTCAGATTGGTCGTGGCAATGAGGTTCTCTTCACGCAGCATCCGCACGGGGGGATGGTTTTTGCGCTTAAACAGCGAGGCGCGGCAATGAAGACAGCGCACGTCTACCTCCTCTTGGGTTTTAGCCGCATCGTCGTAGCTCAGATGAAAGCGACGTTTACAGATAAGATTATCCACAAGAATTTTTTGATAGGCCATAGCAGTAAAACCCCTAAGCATATTGCTACAAGCGCTGAGCATATAAGAAAATGGTGTAAAGGCCAAGGTAAAAACATTTAAGGTCATTTTGTTTCTCCCCTCAGTTTATACGGCAAATATTTAATTAATTCTCACTCAGCCAAGGTTATCAATAAATATAGCGGTGTTAGATAACCAAACTTTTGACAAAGGTTGGGGGGTTGATTTTGAACGAAATAGGTTTATTAAAACAGGTTAAGCAGGCAGGCTATACATTACTGACGCTCACCTCTTTGGCAACGGTTTTTCCTTGGACAAATGCGTATGCATCCTCGGATGATTTAGTTGATTTAGGCGATGATGCCAGTGCTGTGGATGGGGTTGATGAGATTCTCCGCGAACGGCATTCGCTGCTCGAGTTGGTCAATAATCACTTTGCTTTTATCAGAGAGCATCCCAGTATGTTCATGACTTCAGCGCAAAGCATCTATGCGATGATTTTGGCTGAAGGCAAAGAAGAGATGAATATTTCTGGCTTCGGCAAGGTCTCGGTTTATAATTTTTTCAGCAAGCCCAATCGAGTGACCGCAGGGCGGAGAATTTTTGGTCACTACGAGGGGATTAAAGCCGTTGTTGACAGTATTGAATCACAAGCTAAGTTGGAAAAATCAGGGGTTAAAGTGCCTTTGCTGGTGGGCACCCATGGTACTGGAAAAACAGAATTTCGCGAAACCATTGCTAATGGTTTGAGATATCATACGATCAATACTCCCCAGTTCTATGTGTACGAAATATCGTGGAATGTTGAATCCTGCAAAAAAATAGCAACTTTATATAATTATTTAAAGACGCGACAAAGCAACGATTTTCGTAGTCCGATGCATTCTTCGCCCCTGGCTTTGCTGCCAGAGCGCTATCAGCAAGAAATAGCAAAAATAGCAAAACCGCTGATGCAGAAAATGATCAATATTTCCGAGTTTGTTGCCGCTGAACTTGACCCGATTAGCAGGGAAATTCGCGATAGTATTCTCACTCATTTTGCTAATTTTCATGAAGATACCTTTGTGGTCGAGACCCTTGCCGCTCTTAATATCACCCCCAAAAAACGCTATGGTGATTTGGAGAAAATTAGAATTTTGAGCAAGTTCGCCGACATGCGCCGAATTATCCTTGGCGAACGTGGCACGGTGCCGAAGATCGATGCCCAAGGCGATGAGATCGACTATGCAGGGATTTTTCTAGCCGAAAATCCCGTCTACCGTATGCTCGAAGGACCTTCGAGTCCCTGGGCGTGGAACCTTGGCGCTATTCCCACCGCCAACCGTACCCTGCTCTTTTTTGATGAATTGATGCGGAATGGCCCAGAAATGCGCGATATTCTTTTGACCACCTTTGAATCGCGAACGGTAAGTCGAGGAGGGTCTCCGACCTATCCTTTGGATGCCGTCATTATCGGGGCCACCAACACCGCAAGTGTAGAATATATCAAGGGTGATCCGCGCTCGGCCGCGCACATCGATCGGATGAAGATCATTCCCTTCGATTTAAATATCAATCCCCTAGAAATTGCCCAAGTCTCGCTGTACATGAACGGCAAGCAGATGAAGATGAAAAAACTCGATAGTTCGGCTCCACGAAGTACCGATGATTCCGCGGCGGAGACTTTTGAATACGAACCAATGGATATCGATCAGTTATTCTGTCGTCTTCGTTCCTCGGATAAAATGGCGACACCCGATGGTCGCTATGCTTTGATCAGTGGTGAGAATGAGGAAGAAGGAGTGCTGATTGCTCCTCATGCCTTGATGATGATGGCTGATTTTATTGCCACCACCAGGATTTCCACTGATGTTAAGGCGGCCATTGCTCAGAGTGGTGGTGAGCAAATTATCAATGATCCTTTGTTTCGTGATCCGATCGCTCGGATCAAGGCCCTGAAGGGTGAGCAGAACTATCAAGCTTCAGATCTTAAGGCTCTCTACGATCTGAGCATGAAATTGCGTGAAGGTTCCTTCGGGCTTTCAGCTCGCGACGCAGGTATCTGGTTCCAGCAAGCGATCGTCGATGCACGAAAAACCGGTAATGACAGAACGCTTACCCCCCTGTTGTTGCGTCGTACCTATGAATATCTCATCAATACCGGTGGTATTCAGTGTCCTGATTTAGCGACGCAGAAGCGCTGGAAGCTTTTGATGGATGAGGTTGCCAAAGGAATTTTGCTCCCCAATCTCCGCCAGGACATCTATTCGTCCTTCCATAGTGATGGTAAGGCTGAAGATATTTACAACGAAATTATTGGCGAAATTCTTGCACTCAATGGCGATACTAATGCTAAAGAGTACGATAAGGACGGGCATGTGCAGCCAATTAACGTCAAACGTTTGCAGAAAGTGAGAGAGATCTATCGCAAGAAGGTCGGGACGGAGCTTTCTTTCCCCCATATTGCGAGTTTCTATATGATGCAATTGCTTAACAAAACCAAAAGCGATCATCGTATGATTCAAGATCAAGGCTTGTTGGGCTCGATCCATGAGTATATTACCCAGAGTTTGGATGCGGTGATCAGTATCAGCAATCTCCTTGATTTCGGCGAAAAAAATATCGGCAATAAAGATGTAGAAAAGAAATTTCGTTCTTTTGAAGAAGTTCTCAAGCAGCGCAAAGGTTACAACCGGCGAGCAATCCTTGATGCCCTACGTTCGATCAAGGAGCTAGACGAAAAACAATAGGTGGTCATTTTCTGGCGTGAATAAGGGATTAGCTATGGTTTTCTTTCTACCGCGTTACCTAGTTCGAATGTTTGTCGCTTTGCTTACTTTCAGCGCTATCGTGGTTGCTACCAGTGTCAGTGGGCATATTGGCCAGCATATCATGGAAGTTGGCGATGGTGGGGGAGAACCAATCTGGTATGTGGTTCAGGAGAATCCGAGCTCTCTTGATACCACCTTGTCCCCTGGGGTATATCGACGGGGGGATGATCGCCAGTGGAGCAAGTTGATTGTTGAGGGGGGGCTTTTATCGCGGGGCGATTCTTCCGGCCTGATTCAGCTTACAGGCTTATCAGGAGCCAGTCGTCGGCGGGAGGCCTTTGCGATCAGAAAGGGAAAAATTGTTTTTTTTCACATGGATTCAACTCCAAGCAATGAGGCTTCTGTACTTGAAGTAGGCAGCCTTCGCAGTCCTTTACTTGATGAATCAGGAGCGTTTACACGGGTGGTTAATCTCCCCGAAATAACTTCCTTTGATGATGTTTCTTATTATCTTCCGCCGTATTTTTTTTCAGAGCAAAAACAAGAGATATTGTTCTCGGTGCGGAGCAAGAATCAGATGTATGCCGAGGCGAGTGGCTTTACCTTTTATTTAGCGATTAAGGCCGGTGATCGTAGTAATAGTAGCATTGAAAAGAGCGGAAATATTATTTTGCTCGATAATAAATTTCGTACGCTTGAGCAGTTGCAGTCTTTGCATCGTTATCAGGATCACTTGCTCGCCTATAACTATTTTGAGCCTCTTTTTCAAGTTCGAGAAAATGATCATTTGGTGGTCAAGCTTTGGAAACAACGGATGGCTTCCTCGGCCCAAGAATTCGAGGTTGAAAATCTCCCACTTCTGGAAGCCAGCAAAGGAAGGCTCGATTTTAGTCGTGGTGAAGGGATTGAAATCTCTACGCTAAACTCAGCAAAATTCACTAGATCTTTAACGCTGACAAATAATTTTGATCCTTTGGGAAGAGATTTTCCCAGAACTAGTGCAGAATGTGCGAATCGCAAAGTAACTTTAAATGGGGCGATTGATACCAAGGTGAGTGAAGTTACTGGCATTACTGATGTCTATACTATAGTGAATAATCATTTGCTTATTGCGACCTCGGGCGAGAGCTTTACCCTGGCTTCCATAGATCGTAAACTCTATCTGTTTAATGGCTCTTCCCGCGGTCTTTATTATGTGGAGCTTGATAATTGGGAAAATATTCTCGGGGAGAAAATCGTCAATAAACTTGTGGATCTGGCGCTCAATGTCACAACGATTAGCGACGATGTTAATTTGGTCTTTGTTTCTTATAAATTTGCTGCCAAAGAGTCAGATTGTACTCTTGCTTATAAGGTAAAGAATCTTGGTAGAGCTTACGGGGCAGCTTCTTCAATTTTAGATAAGAGAATGCTGATCCATAACCAATTTAGCCCCAGTCAAATTTTGGAGCGACGGATTCATCAAACAGGAAAAGATCGTCTCTTCGATCACTTTAGTCCGACAGAAAACTTTTATGATAGCGGCTATGATAGATCGAAGAGGCACATTAAAGTAGAAGCATCTCTCGAGAACGGCCGCCCCACCTATGGTTTTATTAGTCCTGCAAAAGAAATGCCCCTTGGTAATAATCTCTATTATCAAGAGTACAACACCGCTGCCGAGGAAGAGAGTGTTGATGGCGTTTATCGTGGCAGTGGGATTGACAGTAAAAACCTGAGCATGGGAGCCTGGGTGCATTCTCAGGCGCGCTTGCCTGAAACCCCGGATGAAAAGCGCCTGCTCGGCGAAGCAATTTTTCCAGGATTAGCAAAAGCTTACGCTTTTGCCACGGTTCCTAAGGGTAAGGAAGAAGCTGGTTTACTTAGTTTGTTTGTTGGCTTTGACGTCGCTGGCTTTGAGACAAGCTTTGCCTCTCTAAAGGTAAAAGCAAAAGCGAGCAGTGTTATGGATTTAGTTTTGCACCCAAGGGCACCCTTGTGGGCTGAATCATATCATCTCAGCGCTACCCTCTTCCTCGCTGATCTTAATGCAGAGGGGCTACGTATTAATCATCGTCAAGAATGTGTTGATTTTCGTTTTCAGAAAATTTTAAAAGATAATGTCTTTGTTCTGGACGGATCAGTGCAGCGACAAAAAACTCTTACTGCTTTAGCAGCGGATCTTCCTGCTGATGCTCTTAGTTTTACTGAGAGCTTAGTTAGTGGTTTGATCATGGTGAATGGTACAGCAGCGAGCGGGAGCTATGCGGTTATGTATGGTCAGAGGCTGACTGCGCCGCCCAATCAGCATCATCACCAAACGGCTCCGGGTGAGCCCGATCATGGTGATGGATTTACCTTGGATGCAGGAGAATTCACCCGGCCTGAGACCGGCCTCGTGAAGGTTCGGGTCTATGCTATAGACCGGACTTTTCACCAGGGAGCGCGGGAGTTTTCCCTGGTGGTTGAAACGGTGAGTGGCGGAAAAACCGAACACTATGTGAAGGATATTCCCTTGCCTTTTTCCGCCTTGGCAGGGGTTAGCATTCAGCATCAGCGACCTTTTAAAAAACGTCTTGATAGCTTTGGTATTTTGTATGCCCTGGTTGATCAGAACGGTGCTCGTTCGCTGATTTCTGGTAGTGGAGGAATTAATAGCGTTTTCTTTCCCTTTTCCTTTGATCAAAAGACTGAAGCTATTAATAATTATCTTGGCAATCCCGTGATGTCTTCGCTCACCACAGAGGAGAAGCCCCAATTTGAGACCATGGCTAACCGGCTTTTCGTCGATGAAACCGGCATTTTATACTGGGCTGATAATGCGCAGGCAGTGTCACAAAGTGGTACGAGCTCAGTACTTAACCTTCTGAGCAAAGAGCGAATAATTCCCCTAGAAAAAGGTCTGCGTCTTGTTTCTATCAGTGTTGGGAGTAGCGCTGAGTTCAAAATGTTTAAGGCGCAAAGTTCCTGGCGGGCTAAAAAAGGAGAATTTATGGTTGCCAAGCTCCCGAGCTTTTTTGGCCAAATTGAAAAAGAAGGAGCGGATGAATTTGGTGAAATTCTTTTTTCAGATCTGAACAGTAAGCTTGAACACATGGCCTCACTTGCTCATCCAGCTGAGCATAATGTGGTGGTGATCAGCAAGGAGATCAAGGCCTATATTAAGAAAGCCATCGTGGGTAGCTGGCTTAGTAAAAGTCGTTCAGAAAAACTAGGTTGGAATCATCGCAGCAAAAATATGGATTTGTTCTATTTAAATCGCGATTTTCCTCTGACTCAAAAGAATTTCAGCGAGAATTTTGCTGCTATGCATGAATCCTATAGCAGTGGCAATCGCCCAGTCTTGCTGGTTGACATAGACGATCTTCAAAATCAAAATTGGTTAGCGTCTAACGGGACAAAGATCATCTATAAATACTTAGTTAAGCAGAGCCGAGCTACGCTTACAGGATCAGGAGAGAATTTCGTCAGCCCTGCCGTGGGTTCGCTGGTCGAAGATGTTGAAGTCATTCCTAGCTTTCTTTACACCATTGCCAGTGAGGGAGAAAATCTCAGCCCGAGCGAATTTGAACAAGGGCGAGTTAAGAATATCGCGATTATGCTCTTTGGTACGGCGGAAGAGTGGCAGAGTTTAATCGACAGGCTTAATCCCTACGAACGAGCAGTCAGGCTCAGTGAAGGCTTTGTCAAAACAGAACTAGTTGATCCACCAATCGAGAAAAAATGCGATTTAGTGGCCGAGGTTATTCGCGAGAAAAAAGCCTTATTTAAGGATATCAAGTTTGATGGGCGCGGCATAATGTTGCGCAGCGAAAATCTTGACGAAAGCGAAGTCGCCAAGAAAGTTTTGGAATATTTCGTGGTCCGTACCCAAGCCTTGGCAATCGAAAAAGGAGAAAATCCCTTCGTCTCCATTGTTAAGTTAGTCAGCCGTCTGCGTAATGAATTGCGCTTTGATTCACCGATGGCGGTTCGCGGGGTTTTGACCGTCAATAAGGACTTGATTGAAAATATCATTAGCGATCTATATAGCTTGCCGCTTAATTTGCGGGCCTTGCCTGAAAACGATCCTCTGCGTATTCTTGCTGATAAGTCTGCCGTTAATAAGCTCTACGAAGCAGGCTATGCGGGGAACTTTGAGTTTAAGATGCGCATCATCAACGCTATTCTGGGTCAAACCAATAGCGGCGACTCAAAAGCCATTCCCGGATCCATCGTCCTCTTCGGAAAAAAAGGTACCGGAAAAACCTTTTTCTATACCTGTCTGGTGCGGATGCTCGGACTTAAATACTATGATTTTAATCTAAGTGAAGCGGAAAATAAAGATGCTCAGGCCTTCTCCATAAACTTTGGCAATATTGGCTCCAGCCTGGCTACCAAGGAAAGCGGCGAGGAAATGGCCAGCGAGACTCTGCTGATGCACTTTAATCGCTTTTTGAAACTGCCGCGGGGAAAAAGAGGCTTTGTTCTTTTTGATGATGTCCACCTCACCTCAAGTAAGGTGCGAGAAGTGGTGTTTTCTAAAATTCGTTCCCTGTTTGAGGCCAAGAATGGCCAGTACAATGGGATTAATGTTAGAAATATAACTATGTTTATGACCTTCAATCCAACGAATGATCGTGAGAAAATTCAAAAAGTTACCGGTTCGGCAACTGCGGAACCAAGTCCCTTGCAATTGGCTATTGCCACTTTGACCAGCGAAGATAACAAGGTAGACGAATCATTTTTTAATCGCTGGGGACATATTATCAATCTTGACGTGTTCTCATCAGCAGCAAAAAGCAACGAACTTGCGATTCGCTTGCGAGAAATGGCCAAAAGTGTGTTTACCTCAGAGAATACGTTTTTTACGGTCACCTCTGATACGGTAAAAAAAGTGGTTGAGCGTTTCTCGAGCTTAAATGCGCGAGATTTTCTCTCCACGACTCCGCGAACTTTTGAACAGTTGGCCCGCACCATTGATCGTCGTCCGGGGGGCCTTTACCTGACTATTCCTAAAGGCCATGGTAAAGGTGGGGGGGGAGGAGTTTTGCCTAAAGGGCCGCTCAGTGTAGGGGAGGGCGATCAGCTTGAGACCTATATTCGCGATAATTTCCATGTGATTGATTTTGATCGCAGCGCCAAAGGTTTTGCCTACTTCTTTGATCTTATCGTCAATAATTTTAGGCTGAATTTTTATCAGGAGTTAATCTATGCGATTAGCGGTCAAAAAGGCCTAACCTCCACCGCTGAGTTGCAGCGTTTTTATCTCAAACCGATTTTATATGCCATCAAAGCGCATTTATCGACTCGGCAAAAGCACAATCTTAAAGAGTTTACCTTTGACACTGAGCAACTGGTGCGAGCCTTGGATAGGCCTTCTCTCGAGAATTTTTATCAATTTATTGATGAGATTAATGACGCTCAACCAAGCAGTTATTTTCCAAAACCGTTTGCGCGTATTTATAACCAGCAATCCATTGCCGCAGAACTCTTGGGAGAACGCTTGGGTGGTGAGGGTGAACACTCGCGTTTGCAGCTCCTCGCCGATGGCTATGAACGGATGAAGCCGCTGCTCGAGGGCTATCTCAATCGCCTCTTATTTGTTGATTCTCGCAGAGATTTGCGCGGAGATAATATTCCGGCTTGGGTGCGGAGCTTGAAAGCAAGCGATCCGCAAAATACCAAGGAATATGCTGAACAAGTGGGGGCAGCTCTTGAAGATTTTCTCAGTGATTTTTTTAACGACAAACGCTTGATAGAGAATATTTTGGTCTCTTCCTATGAAGCAGCCAGCACCTACGATGTAGCGAGAATATTCTGCTACATGATCGACAAGGCGATTGCGCAGATCTCTTGGGAGTCCTATGTCTCCTTTCTGGTTAAGACCCTTAGTACCCTGAGTGGTGACTTAAGTGTGGCGGCCGTGGCTGGAGCTCAACACTTCTTGTTTGAAAACAAGAAGTCCCTTATTAGCCCCTTTGCTACCGATATGATCTTTGAAAATATCCGCAGCAATATGTATGGGCAGAAGGCCTGGACTGAGGCAGAGGAGGGGCTTTTCAGTAGTGCCTTTAATGACAAAGTTGATCGTTTATTTTTTGATCCCACCCCCGTTTCGGGAGATAAATAATGAAGAATCTAAGCACCTCGCTCTCTCGCTTGTTGCTGCTTGTTGCGGCTGGCTGTGGCTTGGCAAGCCTCGCCACCACCTCTTTCGCGTGCGATCACCCGCATCATAATCTTGAAATTACCTCCAGCCATCGTAATGAAGAGCAGGTGGCAGGATATCGGCAGGATATTGAGGAGCTCACCGCTATTGCCTTAGGGCTCGGTTATAAATTCGCCGATACGCATCAGGTGACCTTTGTTGCTGGTCCAGAGCTTAATCAATTGGCGACCAATGGTCGCTACGCGCTTCCCCACTGGATCGATGGCAGCAAGCTTTTGGCTGGTATGCGTCAGGTTTCAGGGGTGCTGGAATTTGTAACCCAGGGGGATGGCATTGCCCGCTCTTTTTACAGTGACACCTCTCACCAGGCGGAGCAAATTTCCATCATTATGCATGTGCTTGGGCACAACGATTTTGCTCAGAATTCGCTATTTGCAGCAGCGAAAACCAATGATTCTATGTCGCGGTCCATGAAGCTGGCACGTTATTTAGAAGAGTTGCGGCGTGAAATTGGTGCTGACGAAGTAGATCTGTTCGTCCAGCAATTATATAGCTTTGTCTACTTGCAAGATATGGTTGGCGGTAGCTATGAGCGGCCTTCGCGTTTTGAGCCCCATGCCCCCGAGGCTGGAGAAAGGCAACTGCGCCGGCAAGCAATGGGCAGCTCACAAGAGCAGGCGTCTACGGAGTTGTATCGGCAGACTGTGAGAGAGTTGAAAAAACGGGTGATTTCCGTCAATGGTGAGATGGACACCCCCAGCGTCTTTTCGGCTTTAACAAATTTTCTTCCTGCCCAAGCACCGGCCTGGAAAAAAAATATTATGGTCTTATTTGAAGAAATGGTGCGTCACTATCCTGGTAATGTGCAGACCAAAATCATCAACGAGGGTTGGGCGACTTTTTCGCAGTTTTTACTCTATCGTCATTCGCCCCGTCATCAGAATAGCACCGTCGATTATGGGGGCCTACTTTTTGGAGTGGTGAGTCATGGGCGCTGGAATAATCCCTATTGGCTAGGATTAGAATGTTGGAGAAATCTCTACAAAAAATTTGGCATAGCAAATCAAGAGAGTATTGCTGATGCTTTTGAACGGGATCGCGCCTTTGTAGGTGATGCTCATCTGCGCATGGGTTCCCAATCGAGCTATGCTTTTATTCGCGAGAGTCTTGATGAGCAATGGGTGAAAGATAAGAAGCTTTTTGTGTACCGCCAAGCCACTCCTCAGGAGCTTTCTGCAAAATGCGGCAATGATTTTAGTTGTTACCCTGCCCCTGATGAGCAAGCCTTTATTGCTTTAAGTCGCAATCATCAGCGCATCATCAATATGTTAGCTCGCAGTCAGGCTGATTTTTCTCTTAAACTTCCTTATCTGAGCTTAAAGCATGTAAATTATAAGAATGTTGGTGGGCTTCTCCTCGAGCATGATCCTCGCCATGGATTTCCGCTCAATCTTTCCGGTATGGCAAAGATGCTCTATCTAATGGCGCGGGTTTTTGAACGCCCGGTTACCATGACCACTGTTCATTATCCGCAAGAAGCACCCCAGGCTCCTGGGGCGATGGAAAGCCTCGAAGTTACGGTCACCCCCGAGCAGGACGTTTCTATAGTTGCAGCTACTCCCGGCAACCTTAAGGAGAAATTTAAAGAAGCCATCAAGAAATACGAAGAAAATCTCGCCATTGGTGCGATTGATCTCAGTAGCAGGCAGGATCCTGGCGTACAAGCTATCTATAAAAACATCGTGGATAGCATTTTTATCCCGATGAAGGATAGCAATGAGCCTGAGCAACTTGGTGCCGTGGTAAGCCACGCTCCCACCACCTCCAGCGCCATCCTCGCCTATGAGGACACCTTAAACCGACGTTTTGCTGCTATTTTGCAACTGGCCTTACAGGGCAAAGCCCCGGTGGCTCGAGGTAAGAATGGTGTATCTCTCACGGTGATGCCGGAAGTGCCTGGCTTCAATTTTAACACAAAGTTATGCAACAAAATTATTGCTTCTCGTCCTCTAGCTCCTCTGGATAGTCGTTCATCAGCTGCTAGCCAAGCCTATACCTTTGAGCAGGATGATGGGGCTGAACTGGAGTCCCATCCCTCACTGATGCCGGGAGATATCTTCAAAAAGAAAAAGCCCCAGGGTCAGGGAAGAGGCGAGGGTGATGATGATGACGATGGCGAACCTGAAGATGGTGAGGATGATGAAGGCGGTGAAGGTGGCTCGCGCACCGTGGATATCCCTCTCGAAGAGTGGGGTAAGGCCCTGCAGCAGGTTTTAGGCCTGCCTCATCTGCGTCGCACTGAGGGGGGACGAGGCATGCTTCCCACCACGAAACGAAAAGGCGTGCATAAGAAAAATTACGGCGAAATAGTTTGGGGGCGCACCATCGGTGGAGTTTTGGCGCAGCCTCTTGCCCAGCAGTTAATAAATGGCGGAGAGATTGATCTGAGTGATATTCATGCTCTTCTCGGCCAGGGAATTAGAGGCATAGCTGCTGATGACTACTATGTTAAAAACCGCACCGAGCATCAGCGTCCTAAGCAGCGAGCGGTGGTGGTGGTGGTTATGGACTTTTCGGGTAGCATGATGGGGGTTCCTCATCAAGTGGCGGCAAAGATGGTGTTTAACTTAAAAGCTCTGCTCAAAAGCGAATACCCCGAGGTCGAGTTTCGCTATGTGGTGTATGATACCAAGGCCCAAGAAATGAACGAAGAGGATGTTTTTGGCAAGCACCCGAAGTTTCTTGGTGGCGGTACCAGCAACGTGGTTGGCTATGAAAAAGGGGCAGAGATTCTCGCGCAATACCCCTATGACCAGTGGAATAAATTCCTCCTTGGTATTGGTGATGCGGGTGCGAACGATGGTCCCGAGACGATCGCCATCGTAGAAAAAATATACCCTCAGTTGCAGTATATGGCCTTTGTGTATACCAATGTAGCAGGTAATTATGGTGATCCAGGCTTTGTTAATGCGATGAAAACTTTTACCAGTGCTAAACCCTGGGCCAGATTTGCTGAGATCGCAGATTCGAATGACCTCAGTGTCTTTCGCGTCTTGAAAGAGCTTTTTCCTCCTAATCGTAAATAGCGAGGTGCTATGTCCATTCTTGCTGCTCTGCGTTCCTGGTGCTGGGTCTGTTTAAACTGGCTCATTGAGCGCTTGCCTTTCTTAAAGAACGCTGAGTCCATTCCAGGGCTCTCTCGCTATATCGAGGCCCAGCATGAGGGGATGTTTGCGGAGCTGGAGGAGAGCATCAAGCCCTATCACCAGCGCTTTCCCCGTTTTAAGGCTCTTCCCGATCAGGGGCTTGCTGCCCCGCAAATAAGCGCCTGGGTCCGCGAGATGAGTAGCGAGGAGAGTCGGGTGTGGGAGCAGGGCTTTGCCTCCGGTTCGGTGTACCATGGTGATCGCGAACATATGGCACTGCTTAACGAGGTGTATGCCCTTACCTCTCAGACGAATCCCCTGCATAGCGATATTTGGCCGAGCATTAATAAGTTTGAAGCCGAAATCGTCGCGATGACTGCGCTTATGCTTGGCGCTGACGAAAATGCGCCTGCTCCGGTGGGGGGGACGGTAACCTCGGGGGGGAGCGAGAGCATAATGCTGGCGATGAAAACGTACCGCGATTATGCCCGGCAAAAGCGTGGTATTAAACATCCTGAGGCGATTATTCCCCTTACTGCCCATGCGGCCTTTGATAAGGCCTGCCATTATTTTACTATCAAAAAAATTAGCGTTGCTGTTGGCTCTGATTATCGAGCCTCAGTCGAGGCGGTACGGCTCGCCCTCAGTCGTAATACCATCGTTATTGTGGGTTCGGCCCCCTCCTTTCCCCATGGGGTGATCGATCCCATCGCCGAACTAGCTGCTTTGGCGCAACAGCGGGGCATTGGTTTTCATACTGACGCCTGCTTAGGAGGCTTCTTCCTCCCCTGGGTGCCTGAAAAGTATCAGGTGCCAGCCTTTGATTTTCGTGTTCCTGGGGTAAGCTCGATTTCGGCTGATACTCATAAGTTTGGCTATGCGAGCAAGGGAAGTTCGGTGCTGCTGTTTCGTGATGGAGCAATGCGGCATTTTCAATATTTTGTCAGCACCGAATGGCCAGGAGGCTTGTATTTTTCCCCGACTTTTGCGGGGAGTCGACCCGGGGCCTTGATTGCTCAGTGTTGGGCAGCAATGCTGGCGATGGGCAGAGAAGGCTATCAAAGCTCCGTTGCCGCAATAATGCTTACCGCTGATTATATCAAAGAAGGAATTCGTAGCATTCCCGAGTTAGAAATACTGGGGGAGCCCCTCTGGGTGATCGCCTTTACCAGTAAGAGTCGCAATATCTACGATATTATGGAGCGGATGAGTCGCAAAGGCTGGCATCTCAATGGCCTGCATCGCCCCCCCTGTGTGCATATTTGTTTGACGCGCTTGCACACGAAGCCGGGAGTTGCCGAGCGTTTTGTTGAGGACCTGCGGGCGGCAACTTTGGAAGCCAGCTCCAGGGGCAAAAAAGGTGAGGGGATGGCTCCAGTTTACGGTATGGCAGCGCAAATTCCCCTGCGTGGCTTGGTAGCAAAATTTTTAAAAAAGTATATGGACAAGCTTTATGAGGTGTAGACCTTGAGTAACGCTGGAATGCAAGCACTAGAGGCGCGTCTTCGCTGGGAATTAGAGGTGCTCAAGTACCCCCATCGGCCCTGGGTGCTGCGTCCCGAGCATCTACCTCCGCCACCTGCAGCAGCCTATGAGGTGGTTATTGTGGGTGGGGGCCAGAGTGGCCTGGCCCTTTGTTTTGCCTTGCGACGCGAAGGAATTGAGCGAATCCTCGTGCTCGATGCAGCCCCTCAGGGGCAAGCAGGGCCGTGGACCACCTTTGCGCGTATGCCGACTCTGCGCACCCCCAAACATATTGCGGGACCTGATTGCGGTGTCCCCTCACTTACTCCTCGTGCCTGGTATGAGGCACGCTATGGTGCCGAGGCCTGGGAGGAACTCCGCTATATTCCTCGTGCCGATTGGGCAGCATATTTAGCCTGGTATGAACAGGTGCTGGCTTTGCCGGTACGCCACGAAACGCGGGTGGGAGCGATTACCTGGGATGAAGGCCAAAGGATGTTTCGCCTGCCTTATCACGATAAATCCGGTGGCTCGGCTGTTTACGGTCGCAAGGTTGTCCTGGCGACGGGGATCGATGGTTCTGGCGCTTGGCAGGTACCGGAATTTATCCGTTCGGCTTTGCCGAAGGAGCGTTATCACCATACCAATGAGGCTATCGATTTTTCGCGCTTGCATGGAAAAACCATTGCTGTTCTTGGCGCCGGAGCTTCGGCCTTTGATAATGCTATTATGGCTTGTCAGCAGGGGGCTACGAAAGTTGATTTGTTTTTTCGTCGCGATGATTTGGTCAAGATCAATCCCTATCGCTGGGCTGAGTACGTAGGGTTTTTAAAGCATCATGCCGATCTCCCGGCTGACGAAGATAAGTGGGCCTTTATTCATCATATGGTGCTGTTAGGTCAGCTGCCACCTCCTGCCACCCTTCGAGCCGCTGAAGCGTGCAGGCAATTTACCATGCACCCGGGTTCTCATTGGAACGGGCTTGGGTTGGAAGGGGGGAGAATTAAAATTGCTTCGAACCGTGCTTCGTATTTCTGCGATCATCTTATTGTGGGAACTGGCTTTGTCACGGATCTGCAGTTGCGTCCCGAGCTCAGTGAGCTCTGTTCCTCTATTGCTCTGTGGCAAGATCGTTTCACTCCTTCCTTGGGAACAGGCGGAGAGGATCTCCTCCGTCATCCCTATTTAAGTTCGGGATTTAGTTTTTGCGAAAAAACACCGGGAAAAGCCCCTTATTTGCAGAATTTATTTAACTATAACTTTGGTTCTTTGCTGAGCAATGGCTACGGAGGAGCGACTATCACGGGGATGAAATATAGTTTGCGCCGTCTGGTAGATGAGATCACTCGTCAGTTTTATCTTGAGGCTCAGGGCCAGCATTTGCAATCGTTGTATGACTATAAGGATGAAGATCGCGATGTTTACCAGCCACGTGCTTGATATGGTTCTCGGCAAACCCGCATCAGGGATGCAGGTGGAGATTTTCACCGGGGAGAAATTGCTGGCGTCGGCTTGGACTGACGAAAACGGGAGAATTCGGGACTTTAAGGTAGAAACAAACTGGGAATCTGCTTGTTATCGCCTGCGCTTTGGCGTAGCGGCGTATTTTGCCAAGCAGGAACTTGGCAGTTTGTACCCCTGGGTGGATATTCACCTCGAAGCGGTTTTTCCGGGGAGCTATCATATTCCGCTTATTCTTGCGCCGAATGGCTATAGTACCTATCGCGGATCATAACAAGGCCGTGGCGCTTTCGCGCCACGGCCTAACTAGTCGCTGGCGCGAAATAGCATATTTCGTGCCGCGACGTGTCCTGAGGAGCAAAGCGACGAAGGATCTATCACGTGATATCCGGATGTTATGTGAAAGACCCTTCCTCACTGCGTTCGTCAGGACACGGCGCTGGCGCTTTCGCGCCAGCGCCTAATATACCCCTCGAATTTTGGTATGCTCAGCACTTTGCCAACTACTCAAGGCTTGGTGCAGTTTTGCTGCTTTCAAGGAGCGAGCAGCGGAGCGGCCGTCTGGCCGTGAGCACGCGCAGCAACTAGTGTACAATGGGGTATAGCAGCACATTTTCTGAAATTTAGTAACCAGCACTTTGTCAACTATTGGAAGGCTTTTGCCATGAATATTAGGCTTCTTGGCGGTCTTTTTATTTTTGTAACTGCTTGCATTTTTAAACCTGAGAAGACTATACCTGACGGTGGTGCTACAGAGTTAAACTCCAAGAGAGGTGAACTGAGCCTAATTGCTCCTGAAGTTGAGCTTTTATGGCAAAATCCCCCAGTTTATCCCTATTTAAAGATAACTGCTCCCGATAATATCGACTATGTAGAAGTGGAATGCAAATGCGGTACGGAAACCTGTTGGCAGGATCAATGGGGGTTTAATCGCATCGATTTATTCTGGCTTGATAAAGCAAACATTACCGCAGTCAATGCGCGCAGCTGCTCCTATAGCAGCTCTCCAGAACATGAGTGTAGTGAGTGGAAGCCAGCTGTAATTTTAGCGCCGCCACCCGATCAGAGCGGTAATTCTAATACAGAAGAAAAACTGCAAAGCTATAAAAAGCTCGATGCCTTGGCCCAGCAGTCCTATGCTCTCGCTCTTACTTTAAAAGAACAGGCAAAATTTTGTGTGGATACCCCTGATGAGACCCTCTCCTCTCTGGAGAGAATCACTGCCATTGGCCTGGTAGCTTATCGTTATCTGGTAATGAATCCTGAGTTTTTTGAAAGCCAGTATTTCGAGGTCTCTCACTTTGGCTCTAATCTCACGGTTTATCAAGGAGTGCATCCCTTAAACTCGGTGCTGGCTGCTTCGTTGAGTGTTGGAACAGCTCCAAGTTTTGGGCTGACTGGGGGGGGATCTGATTTACAGATCTAATGCAAATGGCCAGCCATGAAGAGATTAGGGCCACGGTAAGAAGCATGGGAAATCCCCAAATTGCTGTTGGTAAGATTGATATTCCTTCAACCCATCCCCCGGGAGCTCGCTATATTCTCGAGCCTCAACTTGATGAGAAGCATTTCACCGGTTTTGTTCTTGATACCCAAACAAACAAGATCTTTATGTTTGACAGCAATAGCTCATCAATGGAGCCAGTCCGTACGATTCCACAAGTCCCTCTCCCTGCTCGGGAAAAAAGAATTGCAGATCTCAAAAAATCTCAAACAAAAGCTACTTTTTATGATATTTCACGCTCTATTCAAACTGATAGCCGCCAATGTGGTTTTTTCCAATCTTGGTTTGTACAGCAAGTAGCCGCCGTTGACGGTAATCCAGAAAAACTGAAGGAAGCCATCCAGAATTCGAGCAAAGGAAAGGCGATGGCAGAAGTCGGTCTCCTACGCGAGCAAGGACGCGTACAGTTTTTTGCCGAGAAAAGGCTTAGCGATTTTCTTTTTTATACCAGAGACAGACGCCCCCCTCTCCTCCCTCTCACTGAGAAGGAATTGAGGGACAAGGGGCTTCTCCCCGGAGGCAAGACCCAGGCTGAAGTCAGTAAATTTACCGTTGAAGATTGGAAAGCATCGATGGCAGGAGAACATCTTTTTACCCTTGAGGAGTGGAAAAACTATCGTGATAGCTTGTTGATACAGGAGGGGCGAATAGGAATTAATGCAAATGAGCGAGTTGATTTTGAAAGGCATGTTTTCGAAATTCGCGGTTTGCGTTTGTCACCTATCGTCGTCCCTCTTCTGGCAGACATAGCGCCGCCCAATTCTCTCGGATATCGATTACGTAATAACAAGCTCAGGTCAGAAGATTGGCAACGAATACGCAATCACCCGAACTTCACCATAGATCCCATAGATCTTAGCACAGGTACCTATCTATCCGCAGGGGAAGATCCAGTTCGAGTAGATCATCCCCAACGTGACCTATACCTGAAGATTCTTAAAGGAGATCCGCTCCAGGCAGCGGATAAAGAAAATGTGGATTTTTTGCTGAAAGATTCTGCTATATTTCGTAAACTTGAAAAAAAGGGACTAATTGTCTCTGGCCAACAAAATAGTAAAATTCTGATTTCCTTTCTGGGAGTAGAGGGAATATCAAGCCCAGATGTGCTTGCTCCGAGTGTTCCGGAAAAAGGGTCAAAGATTTTATCTTCAACTCCCTCAACCGCACATGGCGCGGCGATAGCCCCCGTAGGAGGACAGGGGGGAGTATCTGCAGAGAAGGCTCGTGAATCCTTGCTTCCGCCGGTGTTAAACCCTGACCGTCTTAGTCGTGCTCATCAGCTCCCTCCTCTGGTACCTCGAGAGCAGGTTCAAATCTCAGAAACTCGAGTTGGAATAAGATTACCTCTTGCTAGTGAGGGGGAAACTTGTATAAGCGATTTAAATAAGGGACTCGATGACTTCGATAAAATTAGCCAACAAATCAATACAGAACAGGAGCACTTTAAAAAACAGCACTAATAATCTTTATCCACCTTGAAAAAGGAAAAATACTTATGTCTAAGACAAAAAACGCATTAATTTTAACGTGTATTTTTTTTATTTTCTCATGCAAAACCTCCCGTCTCAAGGAGAAATTTCCTTCTGGGGAGTAGCCCCTCTTTCTGCACTTGTGAAAAGTATCTGAAAGAAATCTTCTTCCCCGCAGCAGCTTCTCTCCCCTCGTGCCTCCAGCATGGCAAGGCCCGTGAAAACCGGCAAGCGTCTTCATGAGCTGTTGCGGCTTAGGTGCCTCTTTACACGCCCAGTCCAGCTCAAGAAGCCACCTGCCAATTTTCTCGTTCCTTGCCATTCGCTGGCTGTGGCCGAGGGGGAAAAGCGGCCGATTAGCCTCCCGAAAAAAGCTTGGACTCGGCACACTCTCGCAGCAGCGAGAACGAGGGTGTTCCACATAAAGGCGATTTTTCGTAGCGGCGAGCAAGGAGGAGGTCATTCCCTCGCATCGACTTTTAGACACTGCCAAACTCTTGTGCTCCCTTCAAATTATTATGTTGCTGGCACAATATTTGTAAATTTGCACTTTCGTGGCTGCCATTTTTCGCAAATGCTTGCAAATGATCAACCTGGAGAAAGGTCCTTTGGCTGCAGCGCTGCCCCTCGCTGGTTACAAACTGGCACTGGTAACCCGCGCGCCGTAAAACCTCGCGACGGGTAGCTGCAGGGATGTTCCTCGTGCGCGGTGAGTCCTGAGTTGAGGAGGTCACTTCTCTTGGTCTGGACGAGGGATCCTCTGACCTAGAGCCTACGGGGGTGGCGAGAGAAGGCGCAGCAAGTTTACGAGCTCCTGATTTTTTTCGTGCGGCTTGCTGGGTAGCTTTCAATTCCGGGTCTTTTGCTGCAAGTGTAATTGTGGCGATTTTTTCCAGAAGCTCGGGTAGCTGCGCCTTCATACTTGCTATACCTAAAACCTCGGCACAGCGTTGCAGTTTTGCCAGCAAATTTTTAGTTATCGGTAGACGCAGAACATACTCATCGGCACTCAGGGGAACAAGCTCGGGCTTATTGGCGGGTGAATCTTTCACCGACTCGGGAAGGTGCGCGGCAATAATCACCTCGGCTTGGTGCTTGGTTTTTCCGTGGCAGGCGGGAAGGAGCTGCTCCTTGTTTTCTTCGCTGAGTCGAGAGGCGAGTTTACCTGCTACACACAGGCTAATAGCACCCGCTGCCAAATCCTCGAGCAATTCGGGATGGCGAATGCAGGCTCCAGCCACTTGGCAACGCAGATAGCTCTTCGATTCGCTGTAGCCGAGCACCGTGCAGCAATAGTCAAAAATACTCTTGCAGGCATAGAGGAGAAACAGCTTTCTTTTTTTCAGCTCAGCAATATGGGCGATTACTGCGGCGCAGCACTGTTTTTCTTGCTCTGCTGCTGCCTTGGTTTGTAGCCACAAAGCCATATCATCGAGGTTTGCTAGGCTTGCCGTAAGTTGAGAAATACGCATATTTTCCATAAGGCCTCCTCTGTTCTCTCTGCATCATACCACCGATTTTTTCCGTAAAATCTCCTTACGAGAAACCCTGTTTCAGGGGAAGGGAAGCTTTTTTCTCTCCCTTATTCTTTTTAAGGGTCGAGCTTTGCTCAAAATGCTGTTTCCCACAGGACAAAGTGCCGGGATCTCTCGAGCCCGGCGAACAGGGGTATTTTGAGGGATTTGCTGACTTCTCTTGCTGCTGCCCGTATCCGCTGCTGACTTTGCTAAGCACCATCAGGGGATGACCTCCTCCTTGCTCGCTGCTACGAGCAATCGCCTTTATATGGAACGCCCTCGTTCTCGCTGCCGCGAGAGTGTGCCGAGTCCAAGCTTTTTTCGGGAGGCTAATCGGCCGCTTTTCCCCCTCGGCCACAGCCAGCGAATGGAATTTTATGCCACCGTAAGCCTCCTGCCATGCTGGGGGTGGCGAGGAGCGAAATCCACAAGGCTGGTGATGGGTTTCTCCCTAGCCTTTGAAATTTTCTGGCAGCGACCGACAGGTTAAAGATGAATAATTACAAAAAATTTTATATAGTATGTCCTTTTCAAGGAAGTCTCTATGCTCACCCTCGCTGATCTTCCCTTCATAAATGCCTGTTTAAATGCTCTCAGTTGTATTTTTTTGCTGGCTGGACGTTTAGCCATAGCCCTACGGGCTGAACAGTGGCATCGGCGGATTATGATCGCGGCTTTTTCTACCTCGGTGGTATTTCTCTCCTGCTATCTTTATTATCATTTTCATACGGAAATCTTCACGACGTACCAGGGTGAGGGGCTTAAGCGTTATCTCTATTACGCTATGCTCGCTTCCCATATTCTGCTGGCCATAGGGATTACACCGGTGATTTTGTATTTGCTCTATTTGGCTTTTGCAAAACGCTTTGCCCGGCACCGGGTCTTGGCGGCATATATCTGGCCTCTGTGGTTATATGTTTCAGTTACTGGCGTCGCTATTTACTATGTTTTGTATTGCTAAACACCGTTCACAGTCTTGTTAAGGAGCTCGCCCATGGCAGAGCGTGATAGGCATATAAACAACAAGGGGTTTTTGTCTGTAGCCCAGCATCAGCTGTATTGGGAAGATTGGGGACAGGCAAGCGCCAAGCCTTTTTTTCATCTCCACGGAGGACCGGGAGCGGGCTTTGGTAATCAGCATAAGCTGCTCTATCGTCCCGATCGTCACCGAGTTATTTTTCACGATCAACGCGGCAGTGGCCAGAGTCTCCCCAGGGGAGAGTTAACGAATAACACGGCTCATGATCTTGTTGCTGATATCGAGCTCTTGCGCCAACATTTGGGCTGCGAAAAAATCTCGTTAACTGGTGGTTCCTGGGGCTCAACCCTTGCCCTGCTCTACGCTATCACTCATCCCGAACGGGTGGAGCGTTTGGTAATTTGGAGTGTCTTTCTGGCGAGAAAAAGCGAAGTAGATTACGTCAATGAGGGGATGGCTCGTTTCCAGTTTCCCGAAGCTTGGGAGCGCTTTATTTCCTTAGTGCCCCCAAGCCGTCGTCACAGCGGTGATGAGGTGATGAAGTTCTATGCTGAGCAGCTAAACGCCAAGGAGCTCACCCAGGCAACCCATTATGCAAATGAGTGGGCCCTGTGGGAAATGAGTCTGATATCACTGAACTACGATCAGCATCGCCTCGAAGGCGAAGTTTTTGCTGACGAAACCAATCTCTTTAGCGCGCGTATTCAGGCTCATTATCTGCTTAATCGCTGTTTTATGCCTGAAAATTATCTTCTCGATAACATCAAGCGCATCGCTCATCTTCCCTGCTTTTTGGTACATGGGCGCTACGATATGTGTTGCCCAGCGTTTATTGCTACGGATCTCGCCAAAGCTTATGGTAAGAATCTTGTGTTGCAGATGGTCAACTCTGGTCACACGCGTAACGATCCTGAGATGCAAGCCGCTTTACGAGCAGTTTTGTTAGCCGCGTCATCCTGAGGGTAAAATAATAAAGCGCGGCAAGCGAGTGCCGACACAGTTTACGAGAGAAAAGCATCGATGATTAAGCCCCTAATTGCAGCTTTATTAATTGCTATCGGCCTATTTTTTGGCATGAGAACCTATTTCGCCAAGCCTGAAGCAATCGCTGCAGAATCACAGCGAAAAATCATAGTAGGCACCGAGTCCAACTACCCGCCCTTTGAATTTATCAAAGACGGTACACTTAGCGGATTTGAAATCGAACTACTAGAAACCATCGGCAAGCGCCTTGGTCTCAGCATTGAATTTCGCGATATGGCCTTTGATAATCTCCTTTTTGCAGCCTCTTCTGGCCAGATTCAGCTGATAGCGGCAGCCTTGACCCCCACCCCTGAGCGTGCCCGGCAGGTGCTGTTCTGCGAGCCTTACTTGCAGGCGAGTAAGATTATCGCTCTCTCTTCTGCAGCCCGTCCCCTGACTAGCCTAGCTGAACTTAAGGGAAAAACCTTGCTTATGACTGATGGCTTTACCAGCGGTGAAGAATTTATCAAAGGCATCGAGGGGGCAGTTGTTAAGAAATTTCCCACCATAACCGATGGCTTTCTCGCCTTAAAGAATGGCCAAGCTGATGCCTTAGTCGTTAGCAGCACGGCAGCAGCGCCGTGGCTCGCGGCTACTGATGCTGCTTTGTTTTATTCCCTAGTGCTTCCGGCGACAGAGGCCTCGGCTTTTGCAGTTTCTAAACTTCATCCTGAGTTAGTTACGATTATTGACCAGGCCCTAAAGGCTATGAAGGATGATGGATCCTTGGTGGAGTTGCTGGAAAAGTGGCATATTACGAAGGATTAAATGGTGATAAATTTTTCCTTAATTATTTCCTTTATGCCCGTACTCCTCCTCGCCCTCGGACAAACCCTGGCGGTTACCGCTTGTTCGTTAGTGGTGGGGTTTAGCTTAGGAACTCTTTTTGGCCTGGTGCAGGCAAGGGGGCCGCGATCTTTAGCTTTTGCTGTAAATGTCTATGCAACGTTATTTCGTGGCACGCCGATGTTGGTGCAAATCGCTTTTATCTTTTTTTTCCTCCCCACTCTGGGGATTGCCTTGTCGAGTTTTAGCGCAGCAGCCTTAGCCATTGGCTTGAACTCCGCTGCCTATGTCAGTCAAATCGTCCGCTCTGGGGTCAATGGGGTTAGTCAAGAAGAACTCGATGCGGCGCAGGTACTGGGTTTTTCCTCCCTGCAGACGGCGCTGTTTCTTGTTTTACCTCAGGCTCTGCGTAATGTGCTCCCTTCTTTGACCAACGAATGTATTACCCTCTTGAAGGATTCAAGCCTCGCCTCCACCATCGGTGTCCACGAGGTATATAAGGAATCGCGGGGGCTTTTGAATCAAAGTTATGACGTGGTCACAGTTTTTTTTATGATTGCGGCGGTGTATTTGCTCTTGACCTCGATCATCGCTGGCCTCAGCCACTTCCTCGAAAAAAAGCTTAGGTACCAATGATACAATTTTGCCAAGTGGTCAAATCATTTCGCGGGAAAGTAATTCTATCCCCAGTTAATGTTGTCATTCCTCGGGGGAGTATCGCCTTGTTGCGTGGTCCTTCGGGCTCGGGAAAGTCCACCCTCTTGCGGATTATTTGTGGTTTAGAAACCGCTGATTCTGGACGGGTGGAAATTCCTTCGGCTGCCAAAGTTGGCCTTGTTGCCCAGAATTTTGCCCTCTTTAAGCATCTTTCTGTTCGCGATAATTTGCTTGTCGTTTTACGAAAAATTGTTGGTCTTGCCAAGCCCGAGGCGTTTTTACGTGCGCAGGAACTGCTGCAACAATTTGCTCTCAGCGAACACGGTAATCACGCTATTAGTCAGCTTTCCGGAGGCCAAAAACAGCGCTTAGCAATCGCACGGGCCTTGGCCGTAAAGCCTGATATCATCTGCATGGACGAGCCTTCCTCGGCTCTTGATTCTCAGCTGACTGGCGAGCTTGCTCAGATTATTCTTGGTTTATCCGCAGATGGCATAACCATAGTACTTACCAGCCATGATTTTCCTTTTATCGATTTGTTAGCAAAGCAAGCAGGAGGTAACTTGTTTGAGGTGAGCCTGTCTTCCTAAAAGCTCGGCTCTATAATTCTGCGGCAACTTTTGTCAAAAAAGCTCCAGCGCTTACATAACCGGGCCAACCGACACTGTGTTTGAGATCGCCATTTGCGGGCATGAGCAAGAGAGTCGGCAAACCAGCAACGTGAAAGCGCTGCTGAATTTCTTCGTTGTGATCGGTGGATTCGCTCAGATCGAGACGGAGAAGCACCCAAGATTTTTCTTTGAGCTTCTCTTGCACTTTTGGATCGGCAAAGGTGGTAGTGTCCATGTGCTTACAGGCTTCGCACCACTCCGCCCAGAAATCTATGAGCACAGGCTTGTTGGTTTTTCGGGCTTCAGCAAAGGCAGCCTCTTCGTTATCAAACCACTTTAATTGCGTATGTTGCTCCTGATGAGAAGAGGAGGAGGCTTGCCGCCACTGCAGAGCCGCAAAAAATCCAAGACCCAGCAACAAACTAGGGAGAATCAACAGTCCTTTTGCTTGTTGACGCCAGGAACGGAGCAATACTAACGAGGAAATAAATAAACCAGCGACGAGGGAGCCGAGAGCAAGTGATTGCCAGTAGGGAGCAGCTGCTGCGAAGTAACGGTAAAGAGGAATACGCAAATAGTAACAGCTGAGATAAAACATAATTGCCGAAAAGCCGAGTTTTACTGCATTTTGAATTGCCGGTGAGACCTTGGCGCTGGCAAGTTTTGCGGAGAGCCCTCCCAGAGCTACGTAAGGTAGGGCAAAACCGAGACTGTAACAAAAAATCATCAAAGCTGAGCCGAGAGGCCCCATGCTGCTCGAAGCAATAAGGGAAAGCATCGTCGCCAGAATCGGCCCGGTACAGGGTGAAGCGACGAGTCCCGCTCCCATTCCCATCAAAAATGCTTTGCGTAATTTATTGCTTTTATCGCCAAAATGGTTGCCTACTTGCTGCAGAAAAGCAAAATTTCCGTAGCCCAACATAGTGATGGCGAGCAGGCTCATAATCAAGGCAAAAAACAGATTAACCCAGGGATTGGCCATTAAGCCGCCAAAGAGTGAGCCCGAAAAAGCGGCGACAATACCCAGGCTGGTATAGCTTAAGACAATACCCAAACTATAGGAACAGGCAGCAGGCAGCGGTTTTCTTCCTAAGCGGGAAAGTAAGCGGATGGTAATAGGAATCATCGGATAAACACAGGGGGTCAGGTTGGTAAGCAGACCTCCCAAAAAAGCGATGAGCAAAATAAGTAGGAGGGGTAATTCACCGCGCAAATGATCCGCCAAACGGTCTTCTATGCCGGACTCGGGCTCTGCGATAATAGCCTCTTCGCTAAGCTTTTCGTCTTCATCACCGCCTTTGCTCTCTGGAGAAAGATTCTCGTTGCCGAGAGCTGAACCAGCGGCTTCTTCCTCAAACTCTTCGTTGCCGACTTCAGCTTCAGCCCTTGCTCCCGGAGTTTTACTAAGCTCCATCACTTTGGGGAAGAGCTCGAAGGGGACACCTCCGCTGCCGGGAGAAGTAGGAATTATCAGGTTTTCTTCGTAGGGGAATAAGCAAATTTTTTGTGCACAGCCTTGGGAGGAAATAGTTAAGGTAAAATTAGCTTCTTTGTACGCCTCAAGGCCATTAAAGAGGAGGAAGAATTCGCCGCCCCTAAAAGC
The DNA here is from genome assembly GCA_023250635.1 of Deltaproteobacteria bacterium. GTDB lineage: Bacteria > Bdellovibrionota_B > Oligoflexia > Oligoflexales > Bog-1112 > JAHFAI01. The sequence continues at coordinate 32,044 of JAHFAI010000007.1, forward strand.
CTCGATGGTTTGCTCCGTCAAGGGGTCAATAATGGTTTCGGGCTGGGGAGTTTTAATATTTTCAAGCCGCAAGCCGCTCGAACTTTGAAAGGTGATTTTGTCGGTATAGAGGGCAAAGTCACGCTCGGTTTCGAGGGTTACTGCTACGAGCACATAGCCATCTTCATAGGTGGTGGCATAGGAAGGGTGCCAATGGATTACCTCGCTGGGACGAATATCGAGATCAGCAGACGAGGTGCTCTTTTCTTGGGCGGGAAGGGCTGAGCTCCACAGCAAGGTAAGAAGCCATATCTTAAGTATACGAAGTAACAATCCGAGTCGTGGCACCATTTCTCCTCCGAAAGTAGCGGGCAAAACTGCTTTTTCCTTGCCTTTTCTAACAGAATACCTTACTTTTCACCCCCTGATTCAGTTTAGCTGATAATACCGATTTACTTAATAAATTCAACGTTGAAGAGTTAAGCACATGGCATCGCCCACCAAAAAGAAAAAAGTCCGTAAGTTGATTAAAAAGGCCCGCGCTGGAGCAAAGCGCAAGAATGCAAACCGTCTTCACGGTACCACGCAGGCTAATTTACCGCTCACCGTCCCCAACGCTGGGGAACGTGCCAGCCTTAAAAAACGCGCTTAAACAGTTGCAATGAACCAACTTCCTGATCTATTCGTTGCTAGGCGCTGGAATACCCTGGACGGAAAGACCCTCGATATCGCGGTGACCGGTTCGATCGCCGCGGTAGAAAGCCCGCGTTTTTTGCGGAGCCTTCGTCGTCTTGGGGCCGAAGTAGTCCCCTGGCTGAGCAAAGGGGGGAAGCAATTTATCAGCGAAACCTCCCTCGATTGGGCAAGTGGGGGAAAAAGCGTGGTCCAGTCTTTTTCAGGGGCTGCTTCCCATATTGCTACCCATGACGCTCTCATTATTGCTCCTGCCTCGGCAAATACCCTTAGTAAGATTTCCCTCGGCATCGCTGACAGCCCGATCACCACCCTGGCAGCCTCCTATCTGGGTTGCAGCAAGCCGGTGATGGTCCTGCCCACCATGCACAATTCCCTGGCCAATTCCCCTATAATAGCCCAAAATCTTGCTCGACTTCGCGATCAGGGGGTGATTTTTCTCGCGGCTCGTCACGGAGAGGGCAAGGCCAAATTTCCTAGCCCCCAAAGTCTTGCTGATCGGGTTTCTTATCAGCTCAATCGTTCCCGCTGGGGGGAGCAACGCCCAGCGGTGGTTCTCACCATGGGGAGTACCCGTGGTTATATTGATGCTATCCGTTATGTGAGCAATTATTCGAGTGGCAGGCTTGGCAGTCTGATTGCTGAGGAGCTCTTTCGTCGCGGGCTTGATACCATAGTTATTGCTGGCCCCTGTAAATACCGTCCTCGGGTCTTTTCCCAGCTTATAGGGGTGGAGACTAATGAGGAAATGCTTGCCGCTGCTGTTGCTGCCTGCCAGAAGCCCCACACCGCTGGGGTCTTTGCTGCAGCAGTTCTCGATTACATACCCCAGGCCAAGATAAGCGGTAAAATTAGCTCGAAGCACCCCAGCCTTGCGGTGGAGCTGAAGTCTGCCAGTAAAATTATCTCGGCCTGTCAGCCGAGTTCGGGCATTAAAGTAGGTTTTAAGCTTGAAGTAGCCAGCCCTGGCCAGGATCTTCCCGCCAGTGCCTTATCTCTGGCTGAAGGCTATTGCCGACGGGAGCATTTGAGCTTTTTTGTGGTAAATTTTTGGCAGGATCTATCAGAACTCAGCCATAAAGCCTTGTTTTTTGCTCCGACCTCTAGTGGGGCGGTGGAACCATGCGGATTTGGAGGCAGTAAAAGGGCGATTGCGACGGTGATCGCCAATCATATCGAGGGTACTTTTCTCGCAAGGAGCAGCTAATTTCTATGCTAACTAACCTGATGAAGAGCGTTGGTTTTTTTATTCTTTTCTATCTGGTGACCCTTCGCTATTTCCTGCCGCTCTGCGCTAAGCAGTTACTGGTTTTGTTTGGCGGCAAACAGGTCAGTGATCGCGATATGCATGCTCAAGCCAGTCGTTGGGGAAAGGGCCTTTTCTCTGCCGTTCCGGGCTGGGAGGTGCAGATAGAAGGCAGGGAATTCCTCCCCCGGGAAGGGCTGGAGAGCTTTGTTATCGTGGCCAATCACGAAAGCGCCGTGGATATCCTCGTGCTTTATAATTTGGGGCTGCAGTTTCGCTGGTTAGCCAAAGATACTATTTTTCGCATACCGGTCATTGGCCAAGCTATGAGCTGGGCCGGCTATATCCCCATTAAGCGGGGTGATCGAGGGAGCCACCGCCGGGCTTTAGAGAGGAGCGGCGAGATACTTACCGCCAAAATATCTATGTTTTTCTTCCCAGAGGGGAGCCGTTCTCCCGATGGGGAAATGAAGCCTTTTAAGTCCGGGGCCTTTATTTTAGCGCGGGACCACAACACGGCGATCCTCCCCATCGCTCTTACGGGGACGAGCAACCTGCTCAAAAAGCGCAGCCTCTGCCCATTTCCCGCTCAGGTGCAAATGGCCATCCTTGCCCCAACCTACTGCCAGAAGCATGAAAGCATTGAGGAATTTACTAAAAGAGTCGAGGATTTGATTCGCCAGAAGCGCAACGAACTACGCCAGCAAAAAGTGGCGGCGTTTGCTGAGGCTTAGCTGAGTAGAGAGGGAAGGAAGCAGCGCGGAGCTGGCTTATTCCATGCCGAACTTGCGCTTTTGCTTTGCCATCCGTTTACGGGCGGCAATGGACTTGCGTTTTTTCTTTACCGAGGGCTTTTCGTAGAAGGTATTCTTCTTCAAGTCCCCTTGGATGCCAGCTTTTTCTACTTGTTTCTTAAAGATGCGGAGCAGTTTATCAAGCTGATCTCCAGGGCGGGCTACAACACCAGGCATAGAATTTCCTTATAAAATTGACCTCGCTTCTTGAGGCCTTTGATCGTATCCAAAATAAGGGCTAAAAACTAGCCTTTCTGGGCAAAAAATGCAAGGGGGCAATTCCCGGTTTTTTTTGCTTATGCTCAGCGAGTCTTCCACGAGGGGCACTATACAAGTCTCATACTGAACTAACTATCAAATTGCCAGCCGTTTTTCCTATGCTACAATCACCATAAGAAGAACGGTGGGTATCATGATTAAAGAAGGCAAAAACCCTAGCTGCGAAGTAGGCTTTTTTACTTCGCTGGGCTTTTTACTTGGGGCGGTTTTCACCACATTTGTGGTGCTCCTGTATTTGAGTCCTCGGGCGGAAATTTATTTTTTTCCCCCGGGCCCAAACTCTGACCTGCGGCAGAGGACTCAGGGGCTTCTTGCCGTAAACGTAGACAAGGGCAGCAGAGCAGCCTCGAAGAGGTCGATGCCACGGACTACTGGGGGGGAACTCTCTCAAGTCCATAGTACCAGCGTAGAGGGAGCAAGTTATTCGCCCGCATCGGGAGGTGGAGGAGCTTCAGGCGAGGAGATTTCCTTAGGGGCTAAGCCAGGAAGCTCTGAGGCAAAGCAGCTGCTTAAAGAAGCTATGTCATTTGTGGACAAGGGTGAGCCCTACAAAGCAATGACGCTTCTTGAAAAAATCCTGGCTGATGACCCCAAAAACGAGCAGGCGCTTATTGAATTAGGTATGATCCACCTGATCGATCTTCAGGATACTCAAGCAGCCCTTCCGCTTATGGAACGGGCCTTCCAGGTGAATTCTGACAATAAAGTAGTTCTTTCGGAATTAATGGGTATCTATGACGAGACCGGCCAATCCGAGGCAGGTCTTGCCTACCTTCAAGGGCTTTACGATGAAAAACCCGAGAATGCTACGGTAGCCATGGGCATAGGACAGATGCTCAAGGAGCAGAATAGGCCTCATGAAGCTATTCCTTTCTGGGAAAAAGTCGCAGAGAATCCCCAGGGGGACCAAGGGGATATAGCCCATAGCGAATTGGGTGAGTTATATCAGAAGACCGGGCAGCTGGATAAATCACTGAGTTCGTTTCAGCAAGCAGCGAGCAGTTTGCAGCAAAAATACGATAATGGCTTCTTCGCCCATGATGATGAAATGGGCCGGGAGGAGCTGGTAAATGCCCAGCTTAACGTTGTTAAGGTACTGATCAGCCAAGGACGTCAACGGGAGGCGCAAGAGATTATCGATGACAAGCTCAAGAATCTCTTTCATGGCAATTTGGCAGATATGACAAAACAAATCGAAAAATCAACGATGTTTTTTGGCTACAAGCAATAGGTTCTCTTCTGAGCTGAGCCCTCATCCTGAACGGAGCCCTCATCCTGAGGGGAGCAGCTCAGGATGAGGGGGACTGGAGCAATTTCCTGTTTCTCCTTAAAAAAATCTGAACAGACTCCGATAAAGCTTTAGATACAGAGCAGCTTCGGGAGTCAACATATGTATAAAAAGCTTTTTGCGGGTGGTGCAATGGCAATGCTTGTTATGCAAGCCTATGCGAGCGAACTCGGCAAAACACCAGCAGGCAATACCGGAAGCACTAAACCTCCTATGACTCAGTTGGCTTCCTCTGGCCCGGTTGCTGCTGCCTCTTCTGGTCCGGTGGCTGCTGCCTCTTCTGGTCCGGTGGCTGCTGCCTCTTCTGGTCCGGTTGCCAACAAAAGAGGAGCTAAAGCGACAACTGGGATTGCGCGACAATGGGTTTCGAACCAGGCAACTGCTAAAGCAGTTATTCCTCCCCCCGGGCGGGTATTTTCTGAGATTACCAGTGCCGAAAAGATGGGATTTCATTTTTTGGGGAGCATCTCAGGAAAAAACTCCACAATTCTTGTCAAAATTCTTGCAACCAACGAAATCAAGGCTTTCAAAGTTAACCAACTCTTTTTGAATGATTACGTTATTGATGATATTCAAGAGAAGAAAATTAGTCTTACCAAGACCAATGGCAAGACTATTTTAGTGCATGCCGATGCTTTTGCTGCTGGAGAAGATAAAGCCGCAGTTGCCAAAGCCGTCGAAGCCCCTCAAGAGAAAATGTTCGATGATAACTTCAAAGAAGAGGGCTTTGAAAGAGACAAAAACAATATCAAAGTTAGCCAAGACTATTGGAAAAAGTTGATTAATAAAGATCTGTCAAAAATTTTAATGCAAGCGGGGGCAGAGCCTGCCATTGTCAATGGACAAATCACTGGATTTCGGATCCATTCAATTGAGAAAGACTCTATTTATGGCAAAGCAGGTCTTCACGACGAGGATGTTATTTCGTCGATAAATGGCACCAAGCTCGATAATGTCGGTGAATCAGTGAAACTTTTGCAATCATTGCGTAATACGCCAAGTGTTTCAGTCGATGTCGAACGGGGCGGACAAAAAACTACGGTTTCTATCGAAGTTCAATAGAAAAAATCGCCTGATTTTCTCACCTGCCTCTTATCTCTTTCGTCTTAGCCTCTGATAATAACACAGAGGAGCGCATGATGAATTTGGGCTATGCTTTAGCCATAGGGGGATTTATCTCGCTTATGGCTGGAACTTCGTTGGCTGAAAATCACAAACTAACCACTAGCAAAGGACTCCCCGTCTATCCCTTGAACCAAAGATTGTTGGTTTACAGTGGTAAAATAATGCCCTTCGAAGTTTACTATGACCCTGAGCGAGAATGGCAGATGCTTCACGATCCCTTTGTTGGCAAGCGGCCCCAGGGAGTGCTGGCTCTGCGGAACTATATTGAAAAGCAGGGTCTTACTACGGTAATCCCCTTTCAAGAGCCAGACTCTCCCGAGGCGCGAGCCGCCATAGAATTTCTTTATGGCACGCCCGTTGCCTTTGCCGAAGTAGAAACTCCGGCAAGCGCTAAGCCTCGTCTTTTCCCGGGGGTTGCACTTCATCCCGGCAATTCCGCCCGCTCGGCCAATCAGTATCGCGGAGAACTTAATCCTCATTTGGGCTATGGAGTTCTCCATGGCTTGCTTGATAAGTGGCGCGAATACCGCTTTGCTGAGCAGGTAGAGCCTGGTTTTATGCCGGAAACTATTCGTGGCGATAGTCTAGATCTATGGCGCGAGGATTCGGTTATTAGCGAGATTTCAGTACTGCAAGCAGCCCTGACGCAGGCGCGAGAAGAAAAAATTAAACTTGACGAACAAACCATCATAGCTCTCAACCATATCGTTCAGCGTTTTCTGCGAAATAGTGCAGAACAGTATCCGGATGGGGCATTTATCAAACATATTTTGGCTGCTTGTACCTATAGTAAAAATCGCTTAATTCGCTCTCAGCCCAGCTCAAGCAAGCAGATAGTTGATGAATTTGTAAGAGTTTTTGAGTGGACAGTGGCGGAGGGAGCGCGAGTTAATGGAGAATTTTCTGCTGGTGGGCTTAGTTTTGAAGGCTTGCAGGATTATTTGGTAGCCGAAGGATCTCATTGGCCAGCTTTTGTCTATGATCTTATTTTTAACCCTAAACGAATTATCGTCCAAAAAGGCATAAATATCGGTAAAACCCCGGCAGGTTTCCCCCTGGAATTTCGCATTGATTTCCTTGACGGCGAGCCGGTGCTGGCCTGTCTTCGTCATAGTTGGGAATTTTTGCCGGTAGAAATAGAGCGGGTAAAAACAGCGCTTCGGGATTTTTTTGTCAGTGCAGGCTTCCCCTACCACTATTTATCCGGCGGGGCTGATATCGCGATCACCGAGGAGGGAAAGGTTCGTCTCATCGAATTTAATTTTGGGGCGGAATCTGGCTTTATGAACATCGGAGTTAGAGCGAATCTCTATGCAAGTGAGCTGCAGGGCAAAGCAACTCCCCTGATTGCTTTATTAGAAGCGACCTTCCAGCAAGCCTTGCCGGAACAAATAGCATTTTTTCGGACTGTTCCGACCTCGGTTTTTGCTCATCCTGATGTCAATGAAGCCTTCAGTATTTACGAATGGTTTCTCAATCGCTACCTCGAGGAATGGCGTAAACATCCCAGTAGTGCCTATGCTGCAGAAGTGTTTAGCAATTTGCAAGCCTTGCAGATAGAAATTCCCAAAATCTACGAACGTGATTTCATGGATCTTTTCCAAAGCGTCGCTGGGCAGATTGGCGTGGTCAATACAGGTTATAACCCATTATAAGTTCCGGGAATATTTGTTACTATAAAATAATAAAAGAAGAAGTATCAGGAGCCCTCCATGATTCGACCGGTGACAACCTTGTGCTACCGAATTTTACTAGCGGTGCTTCTCCTCGGGGGCGCCAGTACTCCCCTGTATGCAAAAAAGAGGGGAGGGATCGAAGAGTGGCAAGAAATCAAAGCGGGTGGACGGACGAGTTGTGCCCGTGGGGCTGAGTTCTCCTTTTTTTACCGTCCTGGGGAAACAAACAAAGTAATCGTTGATTTTATGGGAGGAGGAGCATGTTGGGACGGGACTACCTGTGCAAAGGACTCCGCCACTTTTACCGATACCGTCGACTATGTTCGTGATGCCTACCGTACGGGGGTTGAGGGAATTTATGATCATTCTCTCGCAGAAAATCCCGTTAAAAAATGGCACCACGTGGTTATCCCCTACTGCAGCGGAGATTTACACTGGGGAAATAATGATGTTACCTATACCGATGGTACTGGCAATAATTTTCTTATCAAGCATCGGGGGGCCGAAAACGTTAAGGCAGTACTGGCATGGGTAGCCCAAAAATTCCTGCAACCGCGTAAGCTCTTGGTAACCGGTTGCAGCGCCGGTTCCTATGCCTCTCTCTATTGGACGCCAAAAATCAAAGAAATGTACAAAGCTAGTAAGGTAATGCAGCTTGGTGATGCGGGCGCCGGGGTAATTACCGGTGATTTTGCCCGGGAGGCGTTCCCCTTATGGCAGCCTCAACTCTCAGCTCCTGACTGGATTCCCGAGTTGGATCCTGCAACCCATGATTGGACTTCTTTGAGTATTCCGGAATTTTATCAAAAGACGAGTGCCTACTATCGGACTAAGGGGGTGGAATTTGCACAATACAATAGTGCTTTTGATGCAACTCAGACCTTTTTTTATGAGCTGATGGGGGGGCAGCCGGTAGATTGGTCTGCACAAATGATAGAATCTCAAAAAACCATTCTGAAATCTTCGCCTAATTTTCATACCTATGTAGCTGCTGGCGAAGAGCATTGCATTATTCCCTACAAGAGATTTTATTCTATGGAAACCCAAGGGGTTAAATTTAGGGATTGGTTTGCGGATTTTATTGGCGAGAAAAAACCTGCTCCAGTTTTTTGTAAAAATTGCTGGCAGGATGCCCCACTCTCAGAGTAGTTGGTGGCGGCCTTGTTTTTCTAATTCGCTTACTATGCGTTTTATTTCTTGGCTTCGTTCTTGAGGACAGATAAGCAAGGCATCTTTGCTGGCAACGATAATCAAATTCTCTACTCCTAAAGCAGCGACAAAAGTCCCTTCGCTTTCTACCAGGGTATTTTTGCAATCTAAGAGCAGTACCTCGCCTATGCCTATATTGCCATGGGAGTCGGTGGGGTAGAGTTCCTTGAGTGCGGTCCAACTGCCAATATCATTCCAGCCAAAATCAGACTGGATCACCACCACTCGCTGGCTCTTCTCAATAATTCCTTCGTCGATGGAGACGGGTTGGAGAGTTTGGTAGCAAGGGTCAAGAGATAGTTTTGAGTCGTTTTGCGCATAGACTGCAGCGCCTAGCTGCTCAAGGAGCTCGGCTTGGTAGCAAGCAAACTCTTCGAGCAGAGTACTGGTTTGCCAAATAAAAATTCCCGAATTCCAGTAGTAACTGCCAGAGCGGACAAAAGTTTCGGCGCGAGCTCGCGGGGGCTTTTCTTCAAAATGAGCAACGCTAAATGCTCCTGCTAGAGCCAAGGGGGCACCACGTTTTATATAGCCATAACCGGTAGCGGGGTAGCTGGGTACACAGCCGATTAGCACGAGATACTGGTTGCGCGCCAAGCGTAGGCCGCTCTCCAGGGTGCTTACAAAAGCATCGTGATCGGCAATCGCGTGATCGGCATGGAGGGAGATCATCAGCGGTTTTTCCTCGGGGCCGCTGAGCTTTTCGATCAGCAGAGCGGCGAGTAAAATCGCCGGAGCAGTATTTCGCGAGCAGGGTTCACTTACCAAATGAGCAACCCGGTCCTTGACCAATGCTCGGGTTAAGGCCTCCTGCTCTCTGTTGGTAATGATAATTCTACGCTCGGCTGGAATGCAGCCATCAAGTCGATCGAGGGTTATTTCAAGGAGGGGCTTCTCATTAGTTCCGAAGGAGCACAGTTGTTTCGGCTTGTTTTTTCGAGATTTTGGCCAAAAACGGGTGCCAGAGCCTCCAGCGAGGATTACCGCATATGCTCCTGCAAATTTATCAGCCACCTTAAATCCTCCGAGGCGTCAGGATAGGAGAACAAATCATATCACCGCGCATAATTTGTTGAAGGTTATGCCTGAGCGGGCGCAACTCCGCAATGAGAGTCTCGCTTATTGCCAAGGGCCTGCAGTGAGCGCCACAGACAAAGGCATCAAAAAACAGAGCTTGATATTCGGGATAGGTATGCACCGAGACGTGAGATTCAGCGAGGATCATCACGATAGTCGCACCGCTGGGGCTAAAAACCTTGGTATGGGAGCTACAAAGAGTTGCCCCACTCAGTTCAACGCCCTTGCGCAGTAAGGCTTCGAGCCGCGGAATATCGATGATTTTCTTTGGCGGGATGCCGTAAAGCTCGCCGAGCAGGTGCATTCCCCAAAATTGATTGACGGTGGTGGTTTCCATAGGGCCTATCTTAGACTATGGAAAGCGAAGGCGGCAAATTAGGCAGCATCGGCAAGGATTAGGGCGTTACGGCGATATTTTTTGATTAGTTGGCGAATATGCCCGGCCTTACCCTTGTTGGCGGTAAAACCCTTGAAGCTGGATTCTGCTTTAAAAATCTTAGTTACAAAATTTTTCGAGAGTTTGCGGTGAATGAGGGACTGTTGCTCAGCTTTAAGTTGCGCTACCTGAGTGGGGACTTTAAATTCTGTGGCCCTGGCCCGATTGGGGTAGGAGACCAAGTGATCAGCGCCAGCGTCCTCGAGAAAATATTTGCTAAAAGAAAATCCTTCGCCAAAGAGCTCCTTGGGTATGCGATAGCCCCTGACTTCTTTGTCTACGGTAATCTGATACTCGATGCTACCTAAGGAACTGCTCGCAGCAGCTTCATCTCCTCGATGATAGGCCTTCTCTACGAATTTGCTGGCCTGACGTTCGTAGGAGGTCGCAAATTTTGGCTTGATAAACTCGGGTTCACTGGCGCTGAGCATTTGAATAGCTGAGAAGATAGCGTCAACCAGTCGGCCTTGCTCAGCAGGGCTACTGGCTTTTATTTCTTGCCGCAATTGGTTGAGTTCTTGGGCATAGCGGCGGCTGCGGACCTTGAGTCGGTATAATTTCAGCAGCTGTTGGTCGCGCAGAGCCAGGCGATATTTGTGAACAATATTTTCTTCCTGAACACTGGGGTTTTTAATTTTTAATTCTAGAAAAGCGGTGTTTTCAAAACTCGGAGAGCGGGTAAATATTGGCTTGTTGCTGGAGGTGGTGAGATAGAACCTGCCCCGCAGTTTAATTTTGGTGCTAATGCCGTTGTTAAAAAACCTCAGTCCCTTGCCGTAGAGGGTATAGGTAGCATAACGTCCGGTGCTTGGCGGGGTTTCGCGATTTTCAAAAATAATGCTCTCCCCCTCATCGCCACCTAATTTTGCCATGCTGGTCTCGAGTAAGGGAAACTCCACCACGTTTTTAAATTCTTTGCGCAGGTTGGTGGTGTCTTCTTTATTACCACTGGCGCGCAAGGCTTCTACCACAGTTCTGCCAATAAGTGGGTGAATTGCTCGATTAGCAAGTTGATTGGCGAGCAGTAGACCGGTATCTACTGCAAAAAAATACAGGGCCGCAATTGATAAGTATACTCTGCGCATAGAGGCACACTCCTGCATGTTTAAGGTATTATGAAGGGCTGGTGAAGATAGGTCATAGTAGCAATAATTTGCCTGCCAAGACAATGCAGTGGGTTTTGCAAATTGTTCTTTGATTTAACGCTTTGAAAGCCCTAGATAAATGATCGGCGATAAATTTTTATGGGTGGCTTTGATCAAAATTATTTAGCAAAGTTTTTATTAAAAACCCGCTGGTAGTTTTTCCAGACCAGCTCTTGAGCCGCTTCTACCTCGAGGCCTCGTAGTTTTGCGAGTAAAGCGACGGTGCCGACCACGTTCATGGGTTCGTTTCTCGTTCCGGGTTGCGGGGCCAGCCAGGGGGAATCAGTCTCGGTGAGTAGCGCCTCTGCGGGGAGCTTTTTTAAGAGTTTTTGAAAGCCTTCGTGCCGAGCTGCATTTGCGGGGATGGAAAAATGCCACCCGTGTTTTTCAGCCCCATTTATCGCTAGATTGGCTTTACCGCTAAAGCAATGAAAAACCACCTTAGCTATTTGGGCTGCAGCGAGCATTTCCATGGCCCGGCTTTCCAATTTGCGGGTATGGACAATTATGGGGAGATCAGCAGCGTGAGCAATGGCGATTAATTGAGAAAAAACCTCTTCTTGGTAAGGCAGGGCTTCGCCTGGCAGCCAGTGCCCATCTAAGCCGCATTCTCCCACGGCAATGATTTTATTAGCGAGGGCCTGAGTTCTTATAAACGAAATTTCCTCGTCAAGATCAAAGGGCTCAAGGGCATAAGGCGCCTGGTTGGCAACCTTATGCAAAGCAGCATAGACGGGGTAGATGCCGAGAGCCGGTTTGACGATGGCGAATTCATCGGCAAGAGCAAGGACCGCGCGATTTGAAGCGGGTTCGGTACCGTTGACCACAATGGCGCCGAGACCGCTAGCTACGGCACGCTGAATGACTTGCTGACGATCGTCAGCATAGTCTTTGTCGCTTAGGTGAGCATGGACATCCACGTAGTAACTGTTCATGGCTTTACTCCTCTTATAACAGGGTGCGCGCCTTAGTGAGTGCGGCAAAAAACTGTTCGATATCGTCGCGATTATTATAGAGGTAGGGAGAAACGCGCGAGCTAGCATCCACCTTTAGATAGCTCATCAGGGGTTGAGCACAGTGGTGCCCGGCACGAATACAGACATCAAAGCTATCGGCAATGGCAGCGAGATCATGAGCATGAATACGTTGATGATGAAAGGCTACGATGCCTAACCAATCATCGCCTGGTTCACAAAAGATCCGCACTTCAGGAAAGTCTTGTTTAAGCCTGTCGACGACAGTCCGGCTTAGGGTGAGCACATGGCGGTGGATATCCTCAGGGGCAAATTGCTGCAAATAGTCGATGGCAGCCCCTAGAGCGATTACCTCAGTAATTGCCGGTGTGCCAGCTTCAAACTTGTGGGGAAGTGCAGCCCAGGTACTGGTGTGGAGATCTACCTTGTTAATCATTTCACCTCCACCGAGAAAGGGCGGCATAGCTTCGAGCAATTGTTCGCGACCGTAGAGCACGCCAACCCCACTGGGACCGAGCATTTTGTGGCTGCTAAAAGCATAAAAATCGCAGCCTAAATCGTCGACGTTGATGGACAAATGCGGGGCTGCTTGGGCGCCATCCACAAGGGAAATAGCACCAACCTGACGAGCCATAGCCGCAAGTTTTTTTACTGGATTGATATAGCCGAGAACGTTGGAGACATGGGCGAAGGCCACAATTTTAGTTTTTTTAGTAAGCATTTTTTGGGCGATATCGAGATCGAGACGATTGCTTGGGTCGAGGGGAATATAACGCAGGGTTGCGCCACTGCGCTTAGCTAAGAGCTGCCAAGGAATAATATTGGAATGGTGTTCAGCAACGGTTAAGAGAATTTCATCTCCTGCTTTCAGCTGTTGGTCACCGTAGCTTCGTGCTATTAAATTAATTGCTTCGGTGGTGCCAGAAGTAAAAATAACTTCACTGAGTTTGACTCCTCCCAGAAACCCAGCAACTTTTTTGCGGCTGGTTTCGAAAGCGACCGTGGCCTGTTCACTCAAGCGGTAGACGCCGCGATGGACGTTGGCGTTTAGCTGTATCAACTGCTTGCTCATCGCCTCGATTACGGCTTGGGGTTTTTGGCTGGTCGCTGCATTATCGAGGTAGTGGCGACCAAGACCTGTAGGAGCAGTTAAAAAAGGAAAATCTTGGCGAATGCGCTCAAGGTTAAATTCTCGGTGTTGGGACATGAGCAGGAACTCCATGCAATACAAAAATATCTGCGAAAGGTAACAATGTCGACTAAGCTAGTCAACATTAACACGAGAGCTCACCATAAAATAAGAGTATAAGGGAACACCAATGTCGAACGCTGTCTTTTCCCCCCCGCTTCCCCTGAACGAGCCTATTTTAACCTACGCTCCCGGCAGCAGTGAAAAACTGGCTTTAAAAGCTGAATTAGCTCGCCAAAGAAAGAGCCCCCAGGAAATTTCTCTGCTTATAGATGGTCAGAGCCTCAGAACCCGGCAAACTAAGGCTATTGCTTGCCCTCATAATCATCAGCTCCAGCTCGGTCAATCCTCGCTCGCTGAGCCAGGCGATGTGGATCGTGCTATTGACGCAGCCCTTAAGGCTCGCCGCAGTTGGGGCGAGCTACCCTGGGAAGAGCGGGCCGGGGTGTTTTTGCGGGCAGCAGACCTGCTTGCTGGCAAATATCGCCAGGCAATGAACGCGGCAACCATGCTTGGCCAAGGCAAGACCTGCTACCAAGCGGAGATCGATAGCGCCTGTGAATTGATTGATTTTCTCCGCTTTAACGTCACCTTTGCCCGCAAAATCTATGAAGAACAGCCCATGTATTCCCCTCGAGGGACCTGGAATCGAAGTGAGGCGCGGCCCCTCGAAGGTTTTGTCTATGCCATCGCCCCCTTTAATTTTACCGCCATCTCCCTCAATCTGGCCTGTGCCCCCGCCTTGATGGGCTGCACGGTGCTCTGGAAACCGGCCCATAGCGCTCTGTTATCTTCGGCCTTGGGTCTTGATATTTTGATGGAGGCGGGTCTTCCCCCTGGAGTTATCAACCTCATAGGAGGAGACCCGCAAATGATCAGCGCCCGAGTTCTCGGGCATAGAGAGTTAGCGGGCATTCATTTTACCGGCTCCACCGGGGTGTTTCAGGAGCTCTGGAAAACAATAGGCAGGAATCTTCCCCACTATGCAGCTTATCCCCGCTTGGTGGGAGAAACCGGTGGCAAGGACTTTGTGTTTGCCCATCCCTCGGCTGAGCCTCATGCTCTTGTAACAGCCCTAATTCGTGGTGCTTTTGAATACCAAGGGCAAAAATGCTCGGCTGCTTCGCGGGCCTATATTCCTGCCAGCCTGTGGAAGAAAATTCAGACCCCCCTGCTGGAGCTGTGTCAGAGTCTCAGGGTGGGTGATCCTGAAGATTTCCGGAATTTTATGGGGGCGGTTATCGACGAACGGGCCTTTACCAAGATAAGCGGATATATCGAGGGTGCCCACGCTGCGGGAAGTGCGGCAAAGGTCCTCTGTGGGGGAGAAACCGATAAGCGCCAGGGCTATTTCATTCGCCCAACCATTATTGAGGCCCGCGACCCCCACTACACGACCATGGTGGAGGAGATTTTTGGCCCGGTGTTGACGATCCATGTCTATGCTGATCAGGACCTCGATGCTGCCGTGAAGCTCTGTGCCACCACCTCCCCCTACGCCTTGACTGGGGGGATCTTTGCTCAGGATCGTCTTGCCATCCATCAATTAAGCCGGGCCCTGGTCGATGCAGCAGGAAATTTCTACATAAATGACAAACCCACTGGAGCTGTGGTTGGCCAGCAGCCCTTTGGGGGGGCTCGGGCCTCGGGAACCAACGATAAAGCCGGCAGCCCGCAGAATCTCTGGCGCTGGGTATCCTCGCGATCTATTAAGGAAAACTTTGTACCGCCGAGCGACTATCGCTACCCGCATCTTGATGAGGCCTAAGGATGAGGCCCAAGGATGATGAAGCCTAAAGTAAATAGTTACCTAATATCGGGCGATTGTTATTTGGCGATTGTTTTTTCTATTTAGACGTATTAAATAGCTATTCGTTATGTTTTTATTTTTCTTTTTTAGGATTTAGGATTTTTTTATGAGTAACAAAGTATTCGTTGGCGGACTGAGCTGGAACACAAAAGAAGACACTTTGGAAGGCTTATTCGCAGAAGTAGGCGAAATTTCTTCCGTTAAGATCATCTACGACCGTGAAACCGGACGTTCACGTGGTTTTGGTTTTGTTGAATTCTCAAGTGAAAACGATGCGTTGACCGCAGTTGAAAAACTCGACGGCGCTGAGCTTGACGGCCGCAACCTGAAAGTTTCCATTGCTCAAGAGCGCAAGCCGCGCAACGACCGTGGAACTGGTAACAACAACCGCAGCTTCAACAGCCGTTGGTAGTATGACGAAGCGGCCGCTCCTGCAGCGACCGCTTCTCTATCTCCCCGCGCTTCTCTAATTCAAGTAACCCCACAAAATTATTATTTATCGTAGTTCAGTAGGTGACGTAAGTCCTGCCTAGAGGGAACTTCTTATGCGTAATGATTTCGGCTCATTTCCCCAACGACGGATGCGACGAATGCGGGTCAACCCCTTCGTCCGTTCCCTGCGTCGCGAAACCTTCCTCAGTGCTGCTGATTTAATTTATCCAGTCTTTATAGTGGATTCGAAGAATCAGAGTCAGGATATTCCCTCAATGCCGGGTGTTAAACGGCTGTGCGAGAAGGATCTCTTGGCCGTGGCTGAGCGGAGCCTGGCCGCGGGCCTGACTTCTTTGGCGCTTTTTCCGGTGATCGAAGCCCAGATAAAGTCCCTTGATGGAGCAGCGGCTTTTGATTCTCAGGGCTTGACGGCGCGGACCGTTCGTCTCCTCAAAAAATATTTTCCCCAGCTTGGCATTATTTGTGATGTGGCCTTGGACCCCTATATGAGTCATGGCCATGATGGCTTGCTGGGAGCTGATGGTCAGGTATTGAATGACGAGACGGTAGCAATTTTGAAGCGCCAAGCCCTTTGTCTGGCAGAAGCGGGCTGCGATATTGTCGCTCCCTCGGATATGATGGATGGGAGAATCGGTGCTATTCGTCAGGGCTTAGACCATAGTGCGTTTCAGCAGACAGCGATTCTGGCTTATTCGGCAAAGTATAACTCTGGCTATTACGGCCCCTTCCGCGATGCGGTAGGTTCGAAGGTTAATGCTCGAGAAGTGGATAAAGCAACTTATCAGATGGATCCGCACAATAGCGACGAGGCGATGATGGAGATTGCCCTCGATCTTGAAGAGGGGGCCGATATGGTTATTATTAAGCCAGGGCTGCCCTACCTTGATATTATTCGCCGCGTCAAAGATCGCTTTCAGGTTCCTACCTTTGCCTACCAGGTGAGCGGTGAATACGCTATGCTGAAGGCTGCAGGTCTCCAGGGCTGGATAGATGAAAAGCGCTGTGCTTTAGAAGCGCTTGTCTGCCTTAAACGCGCAGGCTGTGATGCTATAATGACCTATTATGGGCTAGAAGCTGGCGAATGGTTGCAGCAACAGCAAGACTAAGCGCTGGCATTGTTGTCTATAGGCAACAATGCCAGCGCTTTCCACTAGGAATTTGATGAACGCCTCAACTTTTATTGCGCTACGCTATCTCAAAGCCAATCGTGAAAATCGGTTTTTTTCGTGGAT
Organism: Deltaproteobacteria bacterium; assembly: GCA_023250635.1. Classification (GTDB taxonomy): domain Bacteria; phylum Bdellovibrionota_B; class Oligoflexia; order Oligoflexales; family Bog-1112; genus JAHFAI01. The sequence goes on from JAHFAI010000007.1 coordinate 48,649, forward strand.
TGCCCTTCTCTCAGTGGGAGGTATTGCCATCAGTGTGGCAGCGATGATTGTGGTGCTGGCAGTTATCAATGGCTTTGAAACAGAACTGCGTAACCGTTTTTTGGCTGCCAATGCCCATGTATTGGTTTATCGCTTTCCTGCCGGGATGCGCCAATATCCAGAGATGCAACGGGAAATAGGCAGCTACCTCACCCACGAAATGAGCGGTTCGGCCCCTTTTATCCACGGGGATACCATGGGCCGCAAGAATTATGCTATCCACAGCATGCTTATTAAGGGCATCTATCCGCGGATGCGCGAGGGCGTGCAAGCGGTGGCGGATGTAATCCGCCCGCTCTCAGCTCTTGATGAACTCCAAAAAGAAATCGATCTTCACGAAGCCGGTAAGCCGCTTCCCGAAGAACGGGCTATTATCCTTGGACATGGGCTGGCGATTACCATGGAGGTTACCATAGGAGATACGGTGGAGTTGATTGCTCCCTCCACCGGTGAAAATCAATCTCTTACTTCGATGCAGCGTTTTAGAGTGGTCGGGTTTTATGATTCTGGCTTGCAGCACTACGACAATAAGATCGGCATCATGAGTTTGCGTGCTGCCCAAGAACTTTTTAGCATGGGGGATCTGGTCACTGGCATTGAAATTGGCTTACATGATCCTGAAACCAGTATTGAGGTGGCCAAGAAAATTCGCGAGAATTTTAACCTTTCAGTTAAGGAATGGCAGTCCTACAATCGGAATATTTTTGAAGCCATGAAGAACGAACGGCTGGTGATTAGTCTGATCGTAGCCTTGGTGGCTTTGGTTGCTAGTTTTAATATTCTGACCACCCTCTTTATTTTGGTTACTCAGAAACAGCGGGATATCTCGGTACTTAAGGCCTTGGGGGCTCATCATGGCTTTATTCTCCGCTTGTTTTTAAAACAGGGAATGTTTATTGGGGTAGCTGGCAGTCTCGGGGGGGTAGTGCTTGGCTTTGTGATTAGCAAATTGCTAGAAAAAGTTCCTTTTATTGAGTTGCCCGATATCTATATGTTAGCAACACTGCCGATCAAGTATGATTGGCGGATCTATTTGGGAGTAGCGACAAGCGCCGTGGTGATTGCTGCGGCAGCAGGGTTTTATCCCTCGTGGGCTGCAGCGCGCATTACCCCCACTGATGGTTTGCGTCTTGGCAGCAGACGCTAGCAGTTGTTTTCTCAGCATCGTCTAAGGAGAGTATGATGAATATTAGTGCAAAGTTATCCCGACAAATGCTCAGCGTCCTTGCTTTGCTCTCAGCTTCGCTGCTGCAGGCCGAGCCCAGCACCTACCAGCCGCCAAGTGTGCCCAAGTATTATGAAGAGGGCGAAGGGGGTTTTCAACAGTCGGTGCGCATAAAAAAGAATTACCTCTATGCTGAACTTCTTGGCGGTCTTGGACGGAGTCTTCCTAATGATGAGGAAGGTGGGGCTCGTCTTGCCTATGGACTCGATCTCCGTCTGGGCTATGTTAAGGCCCTGGGAAGCTGGAGTCATCTCGATAGTTCCTTTGGTTTGCTTACCCATCATTTTCAGTCGGCCACTACCACGGTGCAGGTACCTATTGGGATGACGATACAATTTGGTTATGGCTATTCGATTTACCACGGAGTTTCGGCTGTGGCCAAAATGGGAGTGGGAGCACTCTTTTCTCGCTATCATGAGGAGTTGTCCGCGGGGCTTAGCCGCGAGAGCAAAACTCTGAGCCCCGGTTTGCTGCTCCAGGGGTCCTACATGATTTTAATGCCGGTGAGCGAAGCCTTTGCCATCGATGCCGGGGTAGCCTGGAAACGAGCCTATATTGGTGTTGACGAGGTTGAACTGAACGATGGAACGGTGGAGCGCATTAATCGCAGTATGGCCGTTAATAGCTACGAATTTTTACTTGGGTTACGAACAGTATTGTAGGTCAAGCGCTCAAGCGCTCAAGCGCAGCAAGGCCTCTTTCTTGACATCTTCCCCCTAATTCTTCATAATTTGTGATTACTCAGCACTTTCTACCAACTAGCAGGGGAGGAATTCCATGCATTCACTATTTTTCGTAGTGGTAAGCATGTTTTTCTTTGTCGGTTGTGCACTTTTGCACCATGTGCAACTTGCCGAGGTCGATAACTCGCAGGGAGCGGGGCGCAGAATCGAAGTGATAGTCAGCGAAATCGGCATAAATCTTCACGAAGCAGCACTGCTCGCCGATGTGCTGAGGCGCGATACGAGGGGCAGCGCATCACGCATGGCAGCATTCGTCGCAATGTTTCAATATGGGCCGAGAACTGGTAACCTGGTTTATAATCCCTTATATGCTGATGAACTCCGTCCACTGTTAATCAAAGAGTGCCCTTCGCAACGGCTTTCCGGTTTAATGTCCATTCGTGAACAAAACAAATATCCGCTGGTAAGTGGCGAGATTGTTAAGGTTACAGGGTGGTGCTTCGATTAACAACGGGCTTCGTGGAGGATACAACATGAGAGTATGCCTGGTGCTTCTTGTCTTGATCAGTTTGATAAGCAGCTGTGTTTCGTTGCACAGTGTCTCGCTCTCTTCAATTCCCGAAGTACGCAGCCAAGAGATTAAAGCTGAGGTTGCAAAAACCGTATTCTTAGCTTTTAACTTTAATAATGATTTTGTCGATGAACTCAGCGAACAATTGCGTAAGCAATGTCCTGGGGGTAAAGTTCAGGGCATTCTTACCAAGCATATGATGATCGGTTATTTTTTGGTGTTTGTGCATCAAATCGAGGCCCGGGGTTACTGTGTAAAGGGGGCATAACTAAGATGAAAATTGCATTGCTGCTGCTCATGTGGATAGCAACGTCTTGTGCATACAGCGTTCATCAGAATTATTTTTCTGAATTTGACCTTGGTAAAAATCCTCCGGCAGGAAAAACCATTACCGGTGAAGCAGAGCAGTTTTCTATTCTCTTGAATTTTTCGCATTATGAGTTGGTCGAAAAAGCACGAGCAAACCTTGAGGCCCAGTGTCCCGAGGGAAGAATTACCGGTATCAACACTCGTTTATTATCAGCCTTTGGTTTTTTTAGTTGGACCGATAAAATTCAAATGGTCGGTCTCTGTCTTCCCCCCAAAGCCTAAGATTTTTAGGTTTTATTTTTCTTGAAGAGATTGAGTGCGACGACGAATAGTAATATGGTGATCTTGGCGATCAGCAGGGAGATGCTCGCCGGTATTTTGCTGGCGTAAGCTTAATTTGATTTGTCCATGATTCTCGAGGACAAATTCTGCTCCCAAATTCTCTTGCAGGGTTTCGAGGGAGGGATAAAACCTGGTGTCCATACTCTGGACAAGGTGAATAGTCCCATTTCTTGCCAGAACTTGCTCAGCAGAAGCTACAAACTTTATTATAAGATCTCTATTTGCCTCCCAGCGGTCTTCTTCTAGGTTACTCTTATGAGCAGCTGGTCCAATCCAGACAATATGCATAAAAGTCCTGGTGGAATAGTGTTGTTTTAGCTGAAGGGCATCAATCGCGGTATTTAAGCATATCCTGGGACGAGCAGCAGCACGGCTTGCTCGTAAGCGGAGCTCCTCTTTTAATATATCTTCCCTAAGGAGAACAAGCCCACCTCTATTTTTTGTCGTGGGTGTTTGGGCTGAAGAAGCAATTACTGGTGAATTACCGCATGTTGGCGAAGAGCTTTGTAAACGAATTTTTTCACACTCTGCCGCTAAACAAACTCGGGTATCTGCTAAAGAAGCTTTGAGCAAAGTTTTCAGAATTTCTTCGTTCAAGCCAGGATAGGGGTATAATCGTGAAAATATAATTTCACAAAGAGATGAGTGGTTGAAAACATCACCTAAAACCAGTCTGTCCCCGAGGGTTTTTGTTTGCGTAGGTAAGGCGGATTCTGGAGAGCATTCCTGGCATAAAAAATTGATTTCGGGAATTCCTCTAAGCACTCCGATAAAAAGTATCCCCTCATCTTTGCTAGAGCAAACTGCTGGGCAATAGGTTGAGGGACTTCTACAGGAGAAATTAAGAAAATCGCTGGTTGAACGGTCCAAGGCACTTGAAGATCGGCAGCTTGGGGGTCTGGCTCCTTCAAAATCGTTAACGCTTGTTCTTTGCATTTCACGAAATGAGTTGGCTGACAGGGCTCGTTCGGCCCAGGTAGATTGGGATGAATTGGCTTTTTTGTCAGAAGCAAGGGCACTGAGATAGGGAGAAGGGGAGAGAGAAACTTGTCTTTCCTGGCTTCTCTCAAAGCTTGCCCACGCTGAATCAAGCCTTTGATAAACCGCGGCAAAGGATTCTTTTAGTCCTTTATAGCACTGTGAATTCTTAAAGAGAGTACCCAAAAACTTGGTATATTGCTGAGATATTGAAGCGATTTCATCATCATCATCATCATCATCATCCCCGAGTGAGACTGCTAAAAAAGGACTCGGAGCATTAGTGAGACTGCGCCATCCTTGTTGCTGATTAGAGGGCCATTCTTTTGCTTTGAAAGAATTGACGGAGGGATCGATGTTGTCGAGCCAAGTGTTGTAATCTTCGCCCCAACGTTCGAAGTCTTGGCGAGTACAATGACCGGGTTTACAGTAGGATATTTCAGGGGGCCGGCTAGATGGGGTTTTCCTAGGCCCATAAGACGATGGAGAACTCTCTGCTGCGTATGTGCTGTACGGTAATGCTAGGGAAAAGAGCCCTGCCCAAAAACTGGCAATAACTACTAAAAACGCTGTTCTGCTAAGTAAGAAAGTCACGGTGGCTCCAACGGCAATAAATTAATCGTAACTAGTCGCTGGCGCGAAATAGCATATTTCGTGCCGCGACGTGTCCTGAGGAGCAAAGCGACGAAGGATCTGTCACGTGATATCCGGATGTTATGTGAAAGATCCTTCCTCACTGCGTTCGTCAGGACACGGCGCTGGCGCGAAAAGCAAAACTGCACCAGGCCTTGAGTAGTTGGTGAAGTGCTGAGTAGTTGCAATTAGCCATGTAATTACTTGTTGTTATCTTAAAAACGGCATATTTTTTTTCGTTTACAGTAGCTTTAATACATGAATTTATGTATAGTTTCAAGTTAATTGCCTAAATCTTGAGCAACTGTTGATATAAGTACTTAAGGGTATTGATATATGTTTCACCATCATAACTTCCTCGCTCCAATCCTCTTGGCTATGAGCTGCTGGGTAAGTTCAGCAGCTACTGCCTGTACACCTGCTGAAACTCCGGTAAAAATAGAAAGTTGCGATGTCAGTCAGAGCAATAATACCCATGAGGTAAGCGGGATCAGTGAAGCTGATCTGCCGCCGGTGGATTTGACTCCTGCTGATATTTTTGCCAGGGGAGTCTCTTGGTTGCTTCAGGTGTATCTTGAAGAACTCGCAGAGCAAGAATTTACCGATCCCTATTGGCATTTAACCGATCAAGATTTTTGGTCTCAGACATTGCAGGTTTCCTTGAGCAACGATGCCGTACTTGGGGAGTTTATTGTTGAGTGGCAGTTGGTCTATAGTCTTTTAAGGAACTGGAAAGGGGAGGAATGCAAAGGCGATCCGGCTGCTTCGCAGAGAGAGGCGATCCAGTTTTCCCAGGCTTTGCAAGCTGAGGCTCATGACGCTATTAAAATTAATACTAAATTTGTAAAAGCCATTTGGCATAAGCTCGGGCCAGTTGGCAAGACTACCCCCTATAAGGAGAATAAAAAGAGAGAGCAAGCACGATCGCCGGTGATGGATAAACCGGTGTCCTATTACTGGGAAGATCTTCGGGATTAGAAAACACCATAGCTGCTTGATTCTCCTGCCCTCATTCTTCTCTCCTTTCTCTGCGCAAGCGAGCAAAATTTATTTAACATGATTTATCGGTGGTGAATGGCATCGCCTAGGTTAGAATACTCCTATGCTAAAGTAAGGACAATTACGCAGGAGTAGCGATGAAAGTCACCTTTCTTGGGGCAGTGGGGACGGTTACTGGCTCAAAATTCCTGGTAGAGACCCAACAAACCAAGCTGCTCATTGATTGCGGCTTGTTCCAAGGCCTTAAAGATCTACGCCTACGCAATTGGCAAGCTCTGCCTTTTGCTCCAGCCGAGCTGGATGCCGTTATTCTTACCCACGCTCATCTTGACCACAGTGGCTATTTACCCTTGTTAGTGCGCAATGGTTTTAAAGGACCGATTTTTTGTTCTGCCCCAACTGGAGAACTCTGTAAGATTCTTCTGCCTGATTCCGGGCGCATTAATGAAGAAGATGCTGAGCATGCTAATCGTAAGGGATACTCCCGGCATCAACCTGCAGCCGCTTTATACAATGAAGCTGATGCCCTTAACTGCTTGCCTTTGTTACAGCCGAAGGAAATAGATCAGCGCCATCAAATTGGCGATTTGGCCTTTAGGCTCGAGCGGGTGGGGCATATTTTGGGGGCAACTAGCGTTACCCTCTTTTATCAGGGGCGTTCCCTGGTCTTCTCGGGCGATATTGGTCGCTATCAAGATCTGCTCGAGCTTTCCCCAGTTCCAGCTAACGGTGGGGATTACCTGGTTATGGAGTCAACCTATGGGAATAGGATCCATCAGGCTGCCTCTCCGGTGGAAGAGCTTGCCAAGTTGGTAAATAGCGTGATTCAGCAGCAGGGGATTTTGCTAATTCCCGCTTTTGCCCTGGGGCGAGCTCAGGTCCTGCTGTATTGTTTATTGCAGGTTTTTAAGAAGAATCTTGCTCCCAAAATCCCTGTCTTTCTTAATAGCCCCATGGCCACGCAAATTACCAACCTCTATCAGCGTTTTCCCCAGTGGCATCGGCTCAGTCCTGAGGAAAGCGACGAGCTTTTTGCCATGCCCATCTATATTAGTTCGGTGGAAGATTCAAAGGAACTGACCAAGGAAAAAGGCCCGCATATTATTATTTCGGCAAGTGGAATGATTACCGGCGGTCGAGTTCTCCATCATCTTAAAGAACTTGCTCCTGATCCCCATAATATCATTCTTTTGCCGGGATTTCAGGCGGTGGGAACTCGGGGGGAATTGTTGGTTGCGGGTAATAAAACTCTAAAAATTCATGGCGAGACTGTGGCTATTGCAGCTCCCGTCTATCATTGGGATACCCTCTCCGCTCATGCTGATCAGGAGGAGTTACTGCACTGGTTGCGTTCCTGCAAACAAAAGCCTGGCAAGATCTATATCGTCCATGGCGAGCCCAAGGCGTCGGCCGCATTGGCGCAGAAAATCAGGGATGAGTTGGGTATAGAGACGGAGATTCCTCATTACGAGAGCGTTGCCCAGTTTTGAAGATTAAGGTGGGGTTTGTTGTGCCCCTACCCCTATCCCAGTAAGGAATGGCACTGCTTTAATCATATGTTCAGCCTTAGAAGGCCTAGGATTTTTTCGTGCAGTTCGTTTTGCGGCTTTTATAGCTGGGTCCTTTGCTGCCAAAGCTATATCAGTTATTTTTTCCAGGAGCTCAGGCAACTGGGCTTGCATAGAGGCTACGCCCAATAATTCGGCACAGCGTTGCAGTTTGGCGAGCAGATTTTTATGCATGGGCAGACGCACTGCAAAAAAATCCTCGTTTAAGGGAAGGATCACCGTTTTGTTAGCGGGAGATTTCCCCAGGGAAGCGGGGTTTTCTTTGGCGATAATGATCTCGGCCTCCTGTTTTGTTTTACCGTGGCAAGCTGGCAAGAGACGGTGTTGGTTTTTCTCGCTGAGACGAGGAGCAAGCTTACCCGCGACGCAGAGGCTGATTTTTCCTGCCCCAAGATCGGCAAGCACTGCGGGAAAACGAGAGCAGATTCCTGCCACCTGGCAACGCAGGTAGCTTT
>JAHFAI010000008.1 GCA_023250635.1 Deltaproteobacteria bacterium
CAGCTGTCGAAGCTACTCCAGGTGACTGGCTGCCATGGACCTACCAGGCATCCCTCGCAAAGCTTTCTCCCTTCAGTGCGTGAATTATTTTATCAAATTTATGACTACCGACGGGACACACAAATACTAACCAAAATTCGCCAAGTCAAAATCTTTCTCTAGTCGGCGGCGGTTTTAGTAAAGTACGAGATGAACAACCAATGGGTTCACATCATGTTGACTCATCCACTGCTCCAGGGAGTACCACCGGCATATTAACCCCACCTAAAATTCCTCCTGTGGCGGACCATCTCCATTGCTACCTAGGCAAAAAAAGAGCTTAAAAGAAGCAGTACAAAAGCTCATCTCTACCAAACAAAGGCAGCGTAAAAACTTGCAAGTTTTGAAAGAATTTTCTGTCATGCGCGGTCGAGAAATGCGAGCCTCTAAGGAGGCTTTGCATCTTGAGGATGACTTTGTCCAAGAAATTTTGCGAGAAATTGACGCGGGTGAAGTGCCTGAGCCAATGGTGTTTGATGAGCTAACAAATGAGCAATTTCTTTTTTGTTTTCGCCAGTTTTTAAATAAAAAAAATCCCCTTACGGGGGTCATCGATTTCAGCCTTAAGGCACAGCAAGAATTCGAACGAGGGCTCATATGGAGATTTGAGATAGAGGGATCGGGGTTTCAAGGAAAGGTCGGTGAAAATGGCCATTTAGACCAGGAAGGGGTAAGAAATATTATAGAATATTATAAAATTATCTACCCTTCTCTGAGTCGCAAAGGACTCACTATTGTCCCCCTTTTTTCTACAGGTGGCTGGGAGACGATTGGTTCTTCCCTAGGGAAATCGGGGGAGGTAATGTTTGTAGGGGATCCTTTTGGCGGAAAACCAAATGGGGAATTTTACCATGCGACGACTCTCTATGTCGACTATGATCATAAATTCGCCTATTACTTTGATAGTGTTAATGGCGAAAGCCGAGACAAAACAATTGAAAATTTGACTAGAATTTTAGGTCCTGAATTTAAAATTCAAACTCACCAACAACGAATTCAAGCTGATACGGTGAGTTGCATGTTCTTTGCGACCTCTTGTATGGTACGCGTAGCTGAGGCTGGAGCAAAATTCTCCGATTCGCTGCCCAAAGAAGTTTCGGTCTTCAGAAATGTACCTCCCGAATTTATTACTCTAAGTCAGAGCCTCTCCACAATTGAAACATATCAAAAATGGTTTGCCTTTATTAGTGAGCATAAAGATCTCGAATTATCACAGCTGAAGCAAAAATTTTCTGAAGCTTCAGGGTTGGATTTGGATATAAAAACCAAAAAAGGTTATGATGAATATTTAAGGAAAATCCGCCTTAAATATTCATCAGACTTCTCAAGTTTAAGTGATGAGAAGTTTTTAGTTACAGTTAGGGATTACGAATTTGTAACAATGTTCAATTCGCGGGTTGAACTTGAAAGAACAATAGGTTTATTTGAAGGTTTTCGTGATGAGTGGCTCCCTAAACTTCAAAGTGACCATGAGTTGCTTGCCCGCATTTCATTGGAAATTGGTCAATTTCAAAGCGGCAACAGAGCGATCAGTGAAAGAGAGGTAAATGGTTCTGTAAAGAAACAGAATTTTACTCATGACCAGATGAGAATGACCCTTCTCTATTATATGGCGACCAAACGAAGTTTAAAGCCAAGGCCAGTACCGTAAATCGCTCAGCCAAAAATTCTGCCATGGCGTTTCCCGTCAAAATGCTCCTTATGGATTATTGGTCGATCAATTGCTGTCCCGTTCATAGCGGTAATGCTAACCCAGCTCCAAATCAGTTATGGTAGGGGACGGGAAAAGTAAGTCCAAGGGCTGGTTGTGGAGCTGACTGCTGCGATCTTAAGATTCTTTTCACCATGCTAAAAGTATTGGGCCCTCCCCAGCTAAGCTTGATCAGGTGGGTATGAATCTTATCCTGAGCATCGTCGAAATTTAAGCTACCTTCGACACTGAAGTAGCGAGCAAAAAGAGCGGTTTCATTATCCGCAATAAAATAGGCACTATCAAAGGAAGAATCAAGTTTGCGGTTCGGGTTGAGGGCCTCAAAACGCAGTAACTCGAGGGGCCCCGGACTTTGACATCCCTCTAAATAATTGACAAAGCGAGTAAACCAAGCAGCTGAAATAGCAAGGGCTTTTGTATCCACATAGCCAGAGCCATAACTAGAAGTCATCTCGTTATATCTCCGTCGACGAATTTCGCGAAGTTCTGTAACAAAGGGCTCGATTCCAGCGTGTAAAAGGGCGTTCAGTTCCGTCAGCAAGCCTACTTCCTCTGCCGCATGTTGTAATTCTGCCAACTCCACTTTAGTTTTTGGGCGCATAAAGTGCGGTAAGCTATTGGTGGTTTGTATTTTAAACAAGGTTCGAGCTACCGCTTCTGACCAAGAAGCGGCCTCGTCAACGTAGATAAGCTGGGGGGGCTGTCCACAAGAAAGCTCAGCATTAGCGGCAATACTTAAAACGCTCTGGGGATGATAGCGCTGCAGTTTGGCACGGGAACTGTGAAACACTCGTCCGCCGAGTTCTAAACTAAGAATTTCGGCGGGATTACCGCCCTCAAGACGCAGCTGACTCGCCGCTATCCGGGTAGATACCTCTGCTAATTTAGCTTGTTGTTGAGCTAAAACATGGAGGGTATTACCTTCGCGCTTTGCGGAGGCGAGGAGCACTCCATGGTGGCTTGTTTGTTCGGCTAGAATCAAGGAACGTTGGCCCGCTTCCTGCTCAAGCAAGGTTTTTTGGGCAAAGGCAAAGCGGGTAAAGGCGCTCAAGGTTAAATATTCGTTAAGCATCTTGTCAGCGTGGTGGCTTACTAAATTTTGGCTATCTTGTATCCACTGTTGGGCGGCTTGTTGGGCTTTTATAGCGCGAGTCTCTGCTGCTGAGCGTGCGATCAGAGCTTGATGATGCTGATTTTTAGTCAAGAGGAGATCACCTTGCGCTTGCGCCAGCAGCGCTTCGAATTCTTCGGCTTGGATTACGCCAAGCTCCACAGCGATTTTGCTAAGTTCATTAAACCATCTAACCAACAAGGGTTTAATAGTATTGCTGCTCTCTGCAGGGGCGATGGCTGTAATTGCAGCGTTAAGCATTAGATGAGTGAGAGCGCAGCGTCTTTTTCCTGGCTCTGCTTCCCTCAGCTCGTCGGTAAATTGAGCACTGGCATGCTTGCATATGAGCGCTATTTTTGTGGTGTCGAGAAAAAATCTATTTGTTTCTTCGCCGAGGAGAACAAGAAATTCAGAGAATTTTTTTTCACCAAAAGGACGATTTCTCGGTGGGAGTGGGGCGAAACTAACCGTTGCATGTCTGCGGTTTCGCCCCGGCGAGGGGGTGCTTAGATTTTTTTTAAGAATTTGGGGAAGGAAGGGCTCGGCTGCTGAAGCCGCCAGCTTGCTTGAGCCTAAAAATGAAGCCAGTAGACCTAAGCTACTTAAGCAAAGCATCGTTTTATTCATCAGCTGCTTACCTCCCTATAGCAGACCACAATGGTAAGCAGCATAATTGCTAATTGATAAAGATTTGATTAAGCCCGACCTTGTCAGGGGGTGTTTATATATAATGCGGATAGGGATGTGGTCTGGGGATTGTGGGGACTAGGGTAAGCAGGGTCGAGAGTTTTATTTAGGGGGCTGCAGCTGGGGGCTTTGACTTCCCCATGCTACATATGCAGCAAGCCTGAAGCTATAGGCAATTTTTGCATAGTCCAATATCTGCCACAGTCGAGCTAAAATAGGTAATGTACTCGGTGTTCCTATCAGCGTACTGTTCCATCAAAGGCAGGACCATGAGACCACTCGTTAGAGCCATTATCAGTGTACTACTTTCAATTTCTTGCGCGGTACGACACCACTCCGCACCGCAATCATTAGATATCAGTGGCGAGACGCAAGCACCCTTGATGCAGGAATCTAGCAATTATCTGACCTATATTGATCCTGCCTTAATTGCCAATTTGGAGGGAATTTATGTAGTAGATAATAGCTTTGCTCTCACCAATAATAATGCAAATAAAGATCTCGATAGCACCACGAAGGAAATTATTGCAGGATCCGTCATCGGATCCATAGTGCTAGCAGGGGGAATTTTTGTAGCTGTTAAGTTGAGGAACCATGGTGAACTGGCGACTCGGCCTCAGGTAGTTCCGCCTGCCCATGACTTAGGACCACGATTGGCGGCTGAAAAACCACGTTTGGTGGCTGAGAAACCGTCCGCACCATCTCAAGGTGATTACGGCAAGAAGGCGGATGTACCAGCTGTTTTACCAGAAAAAGCTGTACCTCTCAGTTACGAACCACTAACGTCGCTAGAAAATTTTCATTTTAAGAAAGGTGAAGGAACCGCTGTAATAAAACTCTCCACGACAGATGACTTCGTGAAGAAACTGGAAAAATCCCCTGGAAAAAGCCTGATTATTCACAATACCGAATTCCGTCTGTTCAAAACCGACCGCGGCCAAGCTTACCTATACGCTATCGACGTCAGTCCAAAAATGGATCGAGAAAGGGTAGTCGCCGCCTACGACAGGGGAGAAATATACCTTCCCTCTGCAACTCTTCGCAGCGACAAACTCTTCCCATTAAAAAAAGAAGCTGTTCGACGCTTTGGAATGGAAAAAATAGCAATTCAGGTCAATGCTACAGGCACTTTAAAAGGCGATCCTCCTATACAATATACGGTCGGAGAAGGAATGCTCGGTCTTGGAGAAAATGCTTACGTTATGAGAGTGTCTTTTGAAAGTGGAACAGAAAAATTTACTATGGTAGTTAAAGTGCCGAATGATTCCGGAAAAGAGTATGATGCCCTTTCTAAGGGGAATATGCAGAACGAGATCATTGCTTTAGATGGCATGGCACGGCACCCCAACGCGCTGCAATTTTACGGTGCTTTTCCCCTGCAACATGGTAGATATGCCATGGCTATGGAGGATGCTTCTGGGGATTGGATGGATTTAGTTAATCTTGTGCGGAGAGATAAGAAGGTAGTCCCCTTCGCTGATAAAACTCGCTTGATTATTGGTACGGCTGATGCTGTTGCAGCAATGCATAGTAGCAGCTATGCTCATTGTGATATTAAACCAAACAACTTATTTTACGCATCTATAACTGATTCAAGTACCAGAATGGCTAGACTTGGTGATTTTGGTAGCGCAAGGAAGATCACCCACAGAGATAGACTGCTGCCCATGGATTATTATGGCGTATATAGTTCACCACACATACAAAAAGCAGCTCATATGGGAGAAACCAAGCTTAGCGGAGATTTTAATAACGAACATCAGCCTTTTGGCAATCCTTTTGCTGAGGATGTGTTTGCTTTAGGTATTTCCATATTAGAATTTCGCACCAGCAAAGAGTATTCTCACTTAGCCCCAAAATCTGGGAAGACATTTGCATCTCCCACCACTGGTGAGCAAGAACAACAGCTAAGGAGCTTTATTGCTGGTGAAGAAGTCTTTAAAGCGGCTTCCGCTGATGTCGCTTTTAGTGACTTAAAAAACGAAGAAAAAGAGCTACTAAGGAGAATGGTATCCGACGATCCAACCAAGCGACCTAGCATGCAGGAGGTTGCCGATGCATACCGTGCTATATACCCGCTCTGATTTGGGGGAAATTAATTTAGGCTCTTCCGCAGTTTTTGTGGGTAAATTGTTGAGAAAGACTCGGACTGCTACCGCGCTGACCAGCTAATTCTCCGGGTTCTTTCTCAATATAGTGTAATAATTACGCAGCCTTGCTGAATCCATGCTGTGAGTATTTCCCCCAAAACTGGTCCCAGCGCTCAGTCGTCATATGCATGCTTCTGATAGTCAATAGCACCTCTGCACCGTCTTCCTTCCAGCGCGCTGAGCCCTTGCACATCCTGTTCTCACTATTGCCTTGCATGCAGCCTCCGTGACGCCGGAGCCAATCGGCAGATTTTGAGCTACGTTATTATGATACTGCATTTTTGACTTGTGATTTGTGAGATACGTGATGGTACTCTGTAGTTGCTTTCTATCTTCTGATCGCATTTTTCGATTTTCCGCAAAGTCGGTCAGTTCACCGGGGCACCACCTTCCCTAGGGCGAGCTCAGCCGAGGGAAAATTCTCGCAAAACTTGAGTGAGCGAGGTTTTAAGATCGGTATTAGCCGATCGTTCGCCAATTATATAGGCGCAGGGTAGGTGAATCGTTCCTCCCGCTACTTTCTTCTCCCGAGTGCCGGGTAGGACCACAGCCCGCGGAGGAATTACCCCTTTGCTGATCAGCAGTTCTGGCCCACGAGCATCGATAATCGGTGTCGAAGCCGTGAGGGTCACATTAGCAGCAAGTACTGCTTCTTTCCCAACCCGAACCCCCTCAACCAAGATGCAGCGAGAACCTATAAAGGCTCCGTCTTCAATGATCACCGGACTTGCACTTGCAGGCTCAAGAACACCGCCAATACCGACACCTCCCGAGAGATGCACATCTCGGCCAACTTGGGCACAAGATCCCACTGTAGCCCAGGTGTCCACCATGGTGTTTTGGCCAACATAAGCGCCAATATTGACATAAGAGGGCATCAAGACAACCCCGCGTTCCAGAAAAGAACCAAAACGTGCTGTGGCCGGGGGAACTGCACGTACTCCTTGAGCACGAAAATTATTCTTCAAGGGAATCTTGTCAAAGTAGCTAAAGGGCCCCACTGTGAAGTCTTTCATTTCAGCTATTTGAAAATAATAAAGTATCGCTTGTTTTATCCAAGGGTGGGTGATCCACGAACCATCGCTTGCGGGTTCAGCCACGCGTATTTTGCCCTTATCAAGAGCAGCAATAGTGGCTAGAATAGCCTCTTTCCCTTGATGGAGAGCCTCAGGGAGATTATTGCTTACCTGCTTAGCTAGGTCTTCAATTGCTTGTTTAAGTGAATGCATAGGGTTCCTCATCAGCCAAAAACCTGGCTTAAGGAATTATCATACTATAGATTGGGCGTACTATGAATTTTTGGTTACTAAAATCCGAGCCGGATGAATTTAGCATTGACGATTTAAGACGCAGTTCTCCAGAGCCATGGACGGGGGTGCGCAACTATCTTGCACGCAACTATTTGCGGGCGATGAAAGTAGGGGATCAGGCGTTTTTCTACCACTCAAGCTGTGCCGAACCGGGTATCGTTGGTATCGTCAGCATACAGCAAGAGGCTACTGCCGATCTCAGCGCCTATGATCCGCAAAGCCCCTATTTTGATGCCAACAGCACGAGGGAAAAACCTCGGTGGTTTGCTCCCCAAGTAGCTTTTAGCAGCAAGTGTCGCTCAATACTCAGCCTCAGAGAGCTGAAGAGCCATAGCGAACTCGCTCGTTTTACCCTCTTACAAAAGGGCAATCGCCTGTCGGTAATGCCGGTATCTACAGAGCATTGGCAATTTATTTTTAATTTACTGTAAGTAGTGGACATCTATGCTGTTCAGTTTCGAGGAGACTGACAACGACTTAACGTTGTAGCCAAAAAAATACCGATCACCCATGCTGAAAATAGACCGTATTTAATGGAGGTTAGAGTAATGACCCTTCCTCAAACGAAAATTAGGTAGCCAAATTAAGCTCTATTTGTTATCTTCCCCCAAAATGCTAAAAACCTCATAAAATCCTAGATTATAGCGAAAATTGCTTTTTTCCCCTGCCCGTGTACACTCCGGGCCGACGTTTCTGCTCAACTCTCAGTTGCTTAACTCGCAGTCCGCAGTACTCTAAATCTAAAGTAAGAGGATAATTATGTTAAAAATTTTTTATATACTATTTTTATTAAACTTACTTTCCTCTAGTCTCCATGCCTCAGACTCAGACATAGATGGCGTAGCATCTAATCCCCAAGAGACCGGTGAGGAAATCGATCTAGTCCGCTTTCTCGACAAAGAGGACCAGGCCAGTTTGAGTGAGATTTTTAGCCTGCCAGAAAACACGGCTATTGCCGAAGATGATCAAATATTTTTTAATCTCTTCTTCAATTTAGCTGATCTGGTTATCGATGCAGAGGGTCAATTCGCTAGAAAAAACATCAGCTATATAACAACTCTCCGTGCTGCTGAAAAAGGCCTCTTGAGCGGAGCTGGAATAGATGCAATTCCGCTTTTTAGCGCTCTCTTACAGAAAGGCATTGGCTTTTCTGAAATTTTAGCCCTTGTTCAGGAAAGTATGAGATATGAAAATCGACTTTACCCGATTCTCTTTCTTTTAAAAGATTTACTCAATACAGCAAAAACCACCAATAGTAGCAAGGCCTGTCAGATTTATTCACTAGCAAGCGAAGCGGCCCACAGAGCGATGACTATTCCTAAGGCTACTCCAGAGGCGTTGAATATTTTTATTCATCTCTGTCGTGAAAATTTTGGTTTTGGACACGCCTTAGAAGCTGGTCTTATCGGGCTAAAAGTTGCGGTAACACGCTCTAAAGCTGAGGAGCTCTTAAAAATTGTCTTCACCGCCGCACCGACTTTTTTTAATAAAAAAAATAAACATCGCACTTTATTAGAAATAATTAATACGTTAATGACCACAGAATCAGGTAAATTATTGATTTTAGATGCCATGATTTTTAACCTAAAAAGAGGCGAAACCTTTGGCGATGATGAATTATCTACGGCCAACAAAATTTGTTATGATTCAGAAAATTTGAGCGAAGCGTTTCACAGGCAGGCGAGGGGAAGGGCCTTGCTGCTTTTTACCCTTCTTTTTCAAAATGAAAAAATCATCAATAGCCAACAACTTCTCCAGATCAGTTATAAAAATCAGCTAAACATTTTAGCCACCGCTCGTGCAGGGATGAATGAGCCGCAACTCTGCATTTTGTCTCTACATCTCTATTCTGCCCTTGTGGATCAAAATTTTGTTGGTGCAGGCAACGCTGCTGCCATCGCTGCGCAGATAGAAACAAAGCAGCCAGAAGTTCGAGCAGCAGTCCTACACCTATATTTATCTCTGATAGAAAGAGGCAAAAGAACTGTTTTTGAAAGTGCTGCAAATGCAGCTCATGAAGGAATGCAGGTCCCCGAGACCAAAGAGGTTTCACTTCGAATTTTTCGCCTGCTGGCTGAGCAGGAATTTATCAGCGAATATGCGTTTCCTGCTGCTTTGCAGGGAAGTGCTTGTGCGCTCGTCCAAGAAGAGGCACTGCATCTGAGTACGATTCTTATAAAGCGCGGCATTGGTCATCAAGAATTTTGCGGTGCTGCCCATAGCGGGATGAAAGAGCGTAAATCACGTGGATATGCTCTTGGACTCTTCCCGGCGTTAGTAGAAAAAGGTTTATTAACAGGTCTCGCTATTGAGGCTGCGCGCATAGGTGTTAAAGCAAGAGAAGTCCAGAATAAGAAAAAAGCTTTTCTTATTTATAGAGAGCTGGTAATTAAAAATCTCGCTGGCACTGAGGCAGTAAAAGCGGTTTATTATGCCTTACAAACGCATCATTCCCTCCCCCTTCTTGAGTTGCTTGAGGCGCTTGTTTTAAAGGAGTTAATTGATCGCAACACCGTAATTGCTGCTGCTAAATTAGGTTTACTAAAAAGCGAGACGGCAAAATTCTCTTTCAAATTACTAGAGACGCTCGTTAAACTGGGTAGCGAATCTCTAAGAGAATTCGTCGCTGATCTTGCCAAAGAGGACAGTCTTTTTAGGAAATACGGACGTGTTGATCTACCTCTTTTTGAAAAAGAATTCACCTCTCAATTTCGACAACCTCATTTATCTCATTTCAGAGAAAGAATGGGGTCAACTTTTGACGCTAAAAATACTGATGCGATGATAGTAGATTTACTAGAGCATGGAGAAATTCCTCTACCGAAGTTGAAAGCAGATGAGCGGATTTTTTGGGAAGTTGCCAACAAAGATTTACTAGGAGCATTTTCTGAATTAATTGCTTTCATTGGTATTGAAAATTTACAGAGCAAAAAGCGAAGAACCTATTTTGTTTTGAAAGTCCCTGAAAGTACCCATAGCAGAGAAGAAGCGTTTTGGATCAACAAAGCATATGAAGACTGTAGATTCCCCTTAATTAGGGCAGTAGTGACCGAGACTTCGGAAAAGGTTAGACCTTATAAATTACGCTTTGCCTGGCATGAAGAAATTTTTCGATCTGGCTGTAGACACTTCGAACTGTTGCACAGCGCTCCAGGGATGAGCTTACAAAATTTTTATAGAGAATTTGGCTCGCTTAATCTCGATCTAAATTTAGATGGTTCAATTTCTGGGGCTAACAAGTTTTTGGATGAGAGTAAGTGGGATCTAATCCAAGAAGCATATGAAGCATGGGGGGCAACCCTAGGGAGTTTTTTCACGGTTAATGACCTCCCTTTAGGTCATGAAGGTCTAGATTGTCATTATAAAAATATTTTTTATGATTCTAAATCGAAAACCATTACTATGATTGATTTAGAAGCACTTGGCATGTGTCAAAATGGCTCGAAATTTATGTCAGCTCTTAGGAGTTTGTCATATGCGCTTCCTCAGTATGCCATTACTGTTGCTGTTAAAGTACCCTTTGATAGTAACCATTCGATGGCTGATTTTACTGCCTTTACAGAGCTGGCTGAGCAATATTCTCGTTTGATCAATGATCATATTTTAGTTCGCAATCAACGCCTCAAAGAGGCTTTTGCTAGGGCCTTTTCCCAGAACTATAAATTACTACCACAATTTACGGTGTATAAAAAAATAATGGAAATGATGAGCACAGCAAAACCTGATTAGTAACGCACCACCCCCACCACACAGTTCCCATCATTTACCGCATATTGGCGATTGCTCGCCACAAAACGTATATCCGAGAGTTTGCCATCCACATAGAAAGGGCTGAGCTTAAAGCGTGCTCGTTCCTGCGCTTTAAGCGCATCATTCTCGGGATCGAGAGCATAAAAATTGATCTTTGGAGATTCTACCAACTCTTGCAGAACATGCTCGACCCCACTGAGCAACACTGTGCTCAGCAGCTCGTCTACCTCCTCTCCCGACATTTCACTAAGAACGTAAAACGCCTGTGCCCCCGACGCAGTGGTAGAGGTACCGCTTTCTTTGAGAACAAACCGCCGCTCATCAGGATTCAAATCAGCCAGTTCTTCGACTCGTAGCTGAGCACCTGTTAAGGTCTTGATTTGAGCATCGCGAGCTACAATCCAGGTTCGAGGAAGATGTCGAGAAAGAATGCTGAGATGTTCCGGGTGCAGCAAGCTGCGCCAGCGCTCAGCCAGGGCGGGATGCCAAAACAAACCAAGCCACTGTTTTTCATCAAGGCCTTGACAGCAGGTATTGATATCAAAAATAGCTCCGGCAAGCAGTGCCTCAAGAATAGCGCTTATACCCAGATGATGGCTTTCAGCTATTTCATAAATATCAACAAAACGATCGACAGCATGAATAGGGCGCGGTTCACGAAAGCGCTCGTTAAGCCAAAGGGTTCGCCCATCAAAGCGCAGCGACCCCAAATTATCTTCGCTAAGTACGACAATATTATCCAAACCCTCATGCTCACGTAATAATTGCGCAAAGGAGCGCGCATCATCGGGAAGATCCTCAAAATACTCATGCGGCGCCGTCACCAAGGCCAGAGTTTGTTCTCGTTGCTGCAGCTCTCGCACCAGTGGTGCATACACACGCACGAGACTCTTTTCTCGCGATAAACCGTATTGCAGCCCCATTATGGCGGTATCAGCTCGGGCGCCTACCGTGATTTCCAGCTCTACCAATTTGACATTCCACTGTTCATCACAGACCACATCAGGACGAATCAAGCGCGGTAGACCCTGCAGCGGATGACGGTTGAGCAGAGCATAACTGGGGCTAAATTTTTTTTCGAGCTGCTGCAAAACCCAGGTTTCTTCATGCATAATCCGCGAGGCAGCAGCAAAGAAGTCAGATAATGCCGGTCCAATTTCCTTAAGCTGCTGAATAGTGCTGGTCGGCAAAGAAAAGGCATCAGCTGCAACCCACCAACTCAATTGTTCACCAGGATTGTAGTGGTCGAGGCGACGATCGAGATCATCTTTTACCTGGATTAAGCGCTTGCGACGCTGCTCGTCCAGGGGACTTAAGGAGAGCGAGGGGAGGCTTAGGGGTGAAGAAGCGGAGCCCTGCTCTACTTCCAAGAGTTCTTCAAGCGCTCTGTGCAAGCGGGATTTATCCCAAGGAAAAAACCAGAGAATCACCCCAGCCACTAAACCCAAGAGAGCCATTAGAACTAAAGCGGCATCGGAGGCAGGTAAGTTAAATATACTGAGCGGTACTGCTCCGAGTTCAAGCTCTTCCCCTTGAAAAGCTTCCACCAAACTAGGAATGGCATCGCGCAGTTCTTCGCCGTGCCCCCCAAGCATCAGGGTGAATACCCCGAGACTAGCAAGGCCCATTAACTCCGCGCCTTGATTGATTATTGAACCAAGGGTAGCTCGCTGGGAGGAGGGCAAATAAGCATGCAGCATGCTATCGGCCAGGGGATCCCAGAGATCATCGATCCCATTGAAAAATAAAAAGAGACACAGCACCACCCCAAGGCTTGGTCCGGTAAAAAAAACCAAACTTGCGGCGGCAATAATTACGACTAAGAGAGTAAGAATGGTGGGAAGTTGAAAATGCCGAGCCAGAACTAATGTCAATGGTGGGGTAACAAAGCCAAGGAGATCATTAGCCACGGCAAAAGGAGCGAGGTCTTTGGGGTTAAGCCCCTTGGTGAGCAGAGAAAGCTCAAAGGCATCACCGGTAATGGCAGTGACAAAAGAGATAAGCAGAGTGATTGCGGCAAAGGCAGTAAGCGAAGAGGAGCGGCGAAATGCCCCCAAGGCTGCTTGCAAAGTTTCGCGCTGCCACCATTTCATTGTTTTTTCGTCTTCAGCTCTCCTTCGCGCCGAAATTTTGTGCTCGGGGATATTAAGCAGTAACAGAGCCGAAAGCAATTGCCCCAACGCCGCCAGGATCCATAAAGCGGCAATCCAACTGAGGTCGACCACCACCCAACTTAATAAGGCCCAGGTAGCGAGGCCCGAAATAACACCACCAGAGGAGCTCAGCGAACGCCCGCGGGCAAAATATGCAGAGGTGAGATCTCGGCGTTTTAGGGCAATCAGGTTGTCAACCACCCAGGCTTCTTCCGCACCTGAAACCAAGGTTTGACCCAAACCTTCAATAGCAAAAGCTCCACAAAGAAGCAGCAATTGGGGAAAGCCTTCGAGCAATAAAGCCAGGGGTACGAGAAACCATCCAACGCTACTAATCGCCTCGCCGAGAACAACGGAAACTTTACGCCCCCAACGATCGGCAACCATTCCGGTGGGGATCTCTAAGCAAAAGACCACGATATGTTCCACCAGCAAGGGGATGAGTGCCCAGCTCGGCTCGGGCACCACCAAGAGCAGAAATACAAACTGAAAAGGTTGGACGATATTAAGGAGTTCAGCAACAAAATTTGCTTTATAGAAACCACCAAGATAATGACGTTCGTCCCGAGAGGGGATCAACAGCGAAAGTACATTCACCTGGTTTTTCTCCCCTCATACTCTGCTGAAGGAATGAGATCGTATTCCACTCGGGAAGGATAGTTCCCTCCTCCATAGAGGGTAATCGTCGCCGGACAACTGCGGCTCTCACTGGCGAGGTCACCTCCTGTGCAGGGATTGACATCAAAGCGTAAGTAGGCTGCTGAGGCGATTTGCAAGCGCAGCAGATGACCGACAGCGAGTACATGGCCGAGATGCCAGAGATCAATAATGAATTCTCGAATTGAACCGATCGCAATTAAGCGAGGTTCGGCAAAACCCTTTTCAGCAAAACGTCCGCGCAAAATTCCATCACTGAGATAAATACTCCGCCCATCAGGGTACACATCGTAAAGGGCAGCGGTAAGATCAAAATCAGGAACATCTGCCGAGGCATAGAGCACCGCCTGCACCGGTCCAATGATTGCCCAACTCTCTTGCAAAACTGGTCCATCGCAGAGGATCATATCAGTTCGTGATTTTTGCAGAGGAGCATTGTCAAAGGGGAGCCGTTCTCCATCTATCTCCTGAGGGGCAAAGGGGGTGGGATCGCTGGGATCAAAATAGTAGCTGCAGCGACTGCCGTAGTAGGGTGGCTTGCTTATCAGGCTTTTGCTGCGCCCATCGAGATTTAGGTAGAGAGCTGTGGTTTGGCGCTGAGGAACAGGCCAGGAAGCGAACTCACACCAGCGATTAATTCCGGTGATAAAGAGCTGCACGCTTGCCTGATTGCTGGCACCAAAAGGAATATCCAGAAGATGATGATCAAACCACGCAAGTTCGTCATTAAGGGTGTTACGTGCTGCTCCACGCTCAATAGCAACTTGGTCGCGCTCGGGCAGATCATCGCAGTCGGGGGCCTGCAAATGATGGTCCCAGGGCCCCATGAGAAGACGTAATTTGTTCGATGGCTCGTCTCGGCCTTGTTTTAAAGCTCTAAAAAAGCTGGTAGCACCCTTACCATTACCATCCCACCACCCCGAAATAAACAGGGTCGGTGCTTTTATCTTGTGAATTTGCGGTAAAATAGCGCGTTTGTGCCAAAAATCGTCCCACTGCCAATGTTTAAGCCATTCTCGAAATATGGGATGATAAATTCCCAGACGGATATCGATTTCATTGAACGGTCGGGCATTCAAGGCCTCATCGAGCAAGCGATCATGCTCCTGCTCTTCAGGACTGTCTTTTGGCTCTTCACCCTCCTCGTTCTCATCTCGGCGAGAGGATGTATCTCCATCGCCACCAAGCTCTGCCGGTTCAGGACTCTCGTTCGTTCCGAGGCAGACCCTTCCCGTCATATCAAGCAACCAGAATAAATCATTCAAATCATAGGCTCCCCCTTGAAAAGGGACGTTGCTGAAGGGATCGCCTGGAGCAACTCCCACCACCATGGCTTGCAATGCGGGGGGGGCATCAATAGCTGCCATAAGCTGGTTATAGCCAGCGTAAGAGTGTCCCCGGGTACCAATGCGCCCATTGCAGTAGCCATGGGTCGCAAGCCAGGAAATAACCGCTTGTCCATCTGCACGATCATGGGTAAGTGGCTCCCATTCCCCCTGGGAGCGATAGCGTCCGCGACAATCTATAGCTAGAAACAGATAACCCCGCGAAGCATAAAGCCGGCCAAGAGGAGCCAGAGTTTGGGCTCCGTAGGGGGTTATTTCAATAATCCCAGGAAAAGGCCCCGTGCCGCGCAGCACGGGAATATAAAGATCTCCCCGTAAATAATAACGTCCTTCATCTACTGCAATACTGACATTAGTGTGCATGGCATCGTCAGCCGCCGGAATTGGATAGGGCGCACTGCCAACATCGCGACCATTATGCCCCCAGTGCAGCTGCTTTTGCTGCCAACGAGCAGCTTCTGGAAGCTCTCCCCCTCTAGACCAAGATCCTGCGGGTATAACGATTTTTTTTTTGACATCCACTTTTTAGCCTAGCCTCCATAGATCGATAAAATCACCAAGCTGCCCGTTACCGACAAGATGAGATTGTCCACTTAACCACCAGCCCCCCGTCTTGTGCCTATAGCGCAGCAAGTGCTTTCCCCCAGGAGAATGCACCACAATCCGTCTGTGCTGAGTTGCTGCCTGATCTTTCCCAAAGAAGTAACCCGCTGCGGCGGTAGCCGCTGAGCCACAGGAAGCGGTCAGCCGTTTTACCCCACGTTCTACGGTTAACAATGAAATTTCGCTGGGATGAACAAACATCACCAAGCTGACATTAACTCCCCCGGGAAAACTAATCAGGGCTGCGAGTTCCTGAGCAAACAGCTCGCAGGGAGAAAAGCGCTTTTCACAGAAATCAAAGGCTAGGTTGTCGGGGGGGGCTACAAGGACATGAGGCTCGCCGGCAATAAGCAAGCCATAGATTCTCGCGCCTACTTCTGCTGACAAAGGAGCAAAATTTCTCAAGGTGGTAAGTATCGGTGAACAAGCTATAGCATGATTTCGGTCTTTGCCGACAATAACCAGCCTAATTCCAACCGCGGTTTCAATGAAAACTCGGCGATTTTTATAGACTTTTTGACAGGAAAAATCTGCTTTTCTCAGAACTTCCAGGGTTAAAAGCAAGCCATTGCCACAGAAATTTGCCTCACGACCATCGCCACCGAAAACTCGCATTCGAGCTCTTGCTTGTGTCGAAGCTTCAATAACGATAAAATCATCCACAAAATGACTTAGGCATATTCTCCTGCTGATTTTACCCAGTGTTTCTGCGGACACAGGGGTATCTGCTCCGCGCATATCCGCTACGAGAAAGCGATTACCGTTAACATGACCGTAGTAAGCAGAAATATGCTCAAGCATCGCAAAAATCCTCACCAGAGGTTATTTGCAGAGATAGCAAGGAGCAGCCGAGGTGCCAAGAGACACCTACACCAGGCAGTAATCTTCCTCGGACTGACTCTTTCTCTCTCCTCCGCTGCAGTCGATCCTCCCGACAGTGAGGGGAGAAAACTTATCTCGGGCATAGTCCTGCATCATGGGGTTGGGGGGGCCAAGCTGGAAATCAGTGGCAAAGCTGATATGGAAACATCGCGAGCCATTACTGCTGACACACCTTTTCTCATTGGTTCTGCCTCGAAAACGTTCGCCGCGGTTGCAATACTGACTTTGGTTGATCAAAAGCTTGTAACACTTACTGACCCAGTACGAAAATATTTTCCCGAATCCCCAGCAGCTTGGCTTGCAGATCCCAAAGGAGTTCCTACTATTCACCATCTGCTTAGTCATACTTCAGGTATTCCTGAGGCCTATAACGAAGCTATAGTCGAGGAAAAACTCTTCCGCGATAAGCTCACTTTTGAGCAGCTCTTTGCTGCAATCAGTCACCGCTCATTAATTTTTTCTCCCGGCAAAAAATTTGCTTATTCAAACACGGGCTATATTATCCTGGGAGAAATAATTCGGCGAGTTAGTCAGCAAAGCTACGGTGAATATTTACAGCAGAGTATGTTTGCCCCCTTAGGGATGCAGCAAACCACTGTTGGCAGTCCTCTTGCCAATCTCGCGGCTCTCTCCTATGTACTTATTCATGGTAAAAGCAAAGAATACCAACGTTATTTCGAGATCAATGAGAAGCATGTGGATGACACCTTTGTTGACGGCAATATTTATAGCAGTGCCAACGACCTCTTGCTGTGGATGCGAGCGCTATTTTCAGGAAAAATTCTCTCCTCAGCTTCACTGCAGGCGATGCTTACCAACCATAGCTCTGGCTACGGATATGGAATCAACATCAAAAAAGAGCTCCCTGGGACGACTATATATGACCACGAGGGGGAATGGATCGGCTACCATGCTTTAATCCGATTTATACCAAAAACAACAGAGACTTATATCCTACTCGAGAATCTTATCCCTTGATCGTTAGATTTTGCTGAAAAAGAATGCTATTTTTTGTATTCCACTACAAAACACTCGCGAGTGTTTTGTATTCCACTACAAAATACTCGCGAGTGTTTTGTAGTGGAATACAAAAAATAGGAAAAAAAGGCTAATGAGGCCAGCAAATAAAAGATATCTATCTGAATATATTGATAAATTTGTTCAACAACGCATGGTTTTTGTGGGGGGGCCTCGGCAGGTCGGTAAAACGACTCTTTGTGTTAGTTTTTTAAAGCCAGCCACCATGGACAACCCGGCTTATCTTAATTGGGATGACCTCAGCGATAAACGAGCTCTACGCCGCGGCGAGCTCCCTGCCTTTCCCCTCCTCGTCTTAGACGAGATTCACAAGTACAAACCATGGCGAAACTTAGTAAAGGGCTTCTATGACAAAAAAAAGCAAATTCAGAAATTTTTGATTACTGGCTCAGCTCAATTAGATTACTACCGTCGTGGCGGTGACTCTCTCTTGGGGCGTTACCGTTACCTCCGTCTTCACCCGCTTTCAGCAGCAGAGCTAGGCTTCACCCGTAGTAGCGAGATGGAGCGTTTGCTACACTTCGGTGGCTTTCCTGATCCCTATTTTTCCCAGGACGAAAATGAGTGGCGTTTGTGGAAACGCGAACGTTTATACCGCATAATCAATGACGATATTCGCGATCTTGAACTCGTCAAAGAAATATCTAGCCTGGAGTTGCTCGCTGAAAACCTACGCGAACGAGTTGGTTCACCACTTTCGATCAACAATATTGCCAATGAGCTTAGCGTTAACCATCGTACCGCCGAAAGTTGGATTAAAATTCTCGAACGTATTTACTATTGCTATCGTCTCTCACCCTTTGGTTCAAGCAAGATCAAAGCCGTAAAAAAGGAACAAAAGCTCTACCTCTGGGATTGGAGTGAGGTAGAAGACGTAGGAACGCGCTTTGAAAATCTCGTCGCTGGCCATCTCCTTAAATACTGTCATTTTATCGAAGACACCCAGGGGCATCTTATGGAATTACGTTATTTACGAGATATCGAGAAACGAGAAATAGATTTTGTTGTGCTCAAAAACAAAAAACCACTTTATGCCGTTGAATGTAAAACCGGTGAAAAAAAACTCTCTGAGCATATCAAATATTTTAAAAAACGTACCCCAATCCCCCAGTTCTATCAGGTCCATTTGGGGAGCAAAGACTATGAACCTGCCCAGGGAATGCGAGTGTTGCCTTTTACTACTTTTAGCAAGTTAGTCGGTTTGCTCTAAAAAATACCCTTTCCGCAGCTAAGCCACTACTTACCTTAAATTTTATATACGGCAGCAAGCTCAAACTCGCTGGTCTTGACGCTCACTCCTGAGTCTTCTGGGACAAAAAAATGGGAGTAACGCCCCGCAGCTCGCAGCCCCCAGTTTTCAGTGAGTTCATGCTCCACAAAGACCGTCCCTACTCCAGCCTGCTGGAGTTCCTGATCGTAGCGGTAACCCAGCAAACAGCCCAGCTGCCAGCTCTTGCTAAGCGCATATTGGGGGCCAATTTCGCCGCTGGCATAGAGAAACCAAATAAACTTGCGATAAAAACGCTCTGTTCCCAGGCGCAGATGGTGGGTAAGACTCCAGCCTCCGCCGAGGCTCAGATCCCAATCGCGTTCTCCCCAGATATTAACAGCCCACATTACGCTGCTAGGGTAAGACTCGGCAGTGGGGGTGCCATGGTCGATGGCAAGTTTTTGCAAACTGAGTCCGTAGCTCCATTTAGAAGTCAACACTGATGAACTACTTTCTGCACGTAGGTTTGCACTCAGCAAGAACAATAAAGCACTGCTTACCAGAAAACCTTTGCTCATCATTGTTTCCTTTCTGCCTTATTTTTGTAACTTTAACAAATGCCGTTCTATATCCTTCATTCTTATCTTCACTATCACTACCTGATTATCGTTTCGTCCCATACTCACATAGGCATAGTCATCGTCAAGTACCAAGCCTGTGGGGAAGATAATTTTCCAATGATTGCTTTGGTCATAAAATCCCTTGCTATCCATAGCCTCCGGGGTGTAACGAGTCACCGCAAAAGGAGCTTTGTTGCTAAAGGTATAAGCGCCCATCACATAAATTTGCCGCCAGTCATTATTTAAATAGCGATAACGCTTAGAGGAATGGAAAAAACTGATAAATTCGTTTTCTCCATAGGGTAAAGCAGGGGTACCACCTCGAACATGACCTCGCTGCCACGGAAAAATCTTGGTTTCGGCTACCAGAGTGCATTTTCCAGTAACTAAGTCAGGCTTGATCACCTGGTGGGGATCGGTGTTGTAAAGGAGGTAGAGCTCGTTATCTACCAAAAAAGGTGGCCAATTTTTTTCAAAAGGACCACTGCCGTAACTCAGAAATTTAGCTTCCGTTAATTTAAAATAACCATCTTCTTTTTCGCTGAGTTTTGCTAAAACCATCCGCCGAGGACTGCCGGCGATGGCGTTATTGAGGGCATTGAACAGCACCCACACTTCATTTTTCCACCAAAATAGACGGGGGTCTTGTCCTGTCCCTAAGTTGTTTCCCTGGGCAAAACGCTCCCTGGTAACCGGACCCTCCGGGACAAAGGAACTGTTGAGCTTGACAAAAACCATTTGATCCTGTGCTTGCTTTTGCAAAGGACTGGCTCCCGCCTCCATGGTATCAAAGCGGGCCGAGAGCAAATAGCCGCTGCCATAGCGGACTAATGAAGGATTATAGGCTCCCGGAGCACCAGGAATGCTGATTTGTTTCGTCCATTCCACCGGATCAAACGTAGGTCCAGGAATAGTGGTCAAATTAGGATAGTCGGGAATTAACTCGTGGCCACGGAGCTGCGCAGGGGTGCTGACGACACAGCCTGTCTCCAGCAGCAACACGAGCACAGCCATAAGCAGCTTTGTCTTAAGAATCCAGAGGAAAAGTTTGTTGAGGATCATATGCTGGCGAAGCCTTATAAAAAGGGATTGCCGAACCAATAATCACTTTAGCAATAGCTATCAACGGAATAGCCAAAATAACCCCCCAAAAACCAAGGAGGCTGCCAAAGGAGATTACTGAGATAATAACCATGAAGGGATGCAAGCCACTTTTCTTGCCGACAATTCGTGGTGTAATAACCATACCATCAACACTTTGCACGATCAAGAACACCAGCAGTAAGCCGAACAACTGCCCTCCCCCATGAAAATTGGAGAACAGCGCCACCAAGGCTAGGCTTCCACCTACCAGCAGATCAACGTAGGGAATAATCCGGCAAATACCTGCTACCGCACCAATAACCGTAGCTGAACGCAGGTCGATTACCCAAAAACCTATGATATACAAGAGGCCAACGATGCCGGCGACCATCAATTGACCCTTGATCACTTGACGGAGTATTTGCCCAATACGCTGCATCAGCACCTTAAAGGGTTGGAGAATATCGCGGGGAATAAACCCATAGAATTGCTCTTTAAGGAGTTCATAGTCTTTAAGGAGAAAGAAAGTAAACAAAGGAATAAGCACTAAATTAAGCAGGGTACCAACCACCTGCGGAGCGGTTCGTAAAATCGTCAGCAGCGCCTGATGCAACTTGTCAGAAAGTTGGACAAATTCAAGGACCTCTTTAACCACTACATTGATTTGCTCTTGGTTGATAATTCCCATTTGCAATACCGATTGGTTGATCGATGGCAACCAGGTCTGCACCACCGTATCCACCACTCGTGGCATCGTACGCACCAGCTCTAAGACTTCACTATAGATATGAGGTATAAAAATAATAGAAATTAAAGTGCCAAGCGCTAGAGTTAGGATAAGCAGGGTTAGAACCACCAGGGTACGCGGCATCCACCTGCGGTTGCAAAAAGCTACAAAAGGGGCAAGCAAATAAGAGAGAAATAAACTAATCCCGAAGGGTACGAGGAGAGGGCTAAAGACCACAGAGAGCAGCCAGCTGATCACCACCAAGGCTAGACAAAACAGCACAAAGCGAGAAATTTGTCGCTTGCTTGCTCGATACACTAACTCCCCCTCTCGGTAGATAGATCGTCACTGGACGCTTGTGCGTACCACGCGGTCGAGGCGACTATAATCCTCGAGCACCTCGACGTCTCGCCAAGCGAAGGCAGCTAGTAAGCGCTTGCTCTCCGCCCCCTGGTTAGCACCAATTTCCCAGAGCATTTGCCCTGCAGGTTTGAGCCGAGCTCCCGCATATTCAGCCATAATGCGATAGAACTGCAGGCCATCGTCCCCCCCAAGCAAGGCTTTCTGGGGTTCAAAATCCTTCACCCCCCCTGCCACACTGAGTAGCTCCTCCTTACTGACATAGGGAGGATTGCTAACGATCAGGGTGAACTCTCTAGCCCCAACCCAGGAGCTGGGGAGTAGCGCATCAAGGCAGTAAAAGCCCAAGCGTTCGCCCACCCCAAGGTCCCTGGCGTTAGCACAGGCCACGCCCAAGGCCTTTTCGCAGATATCCCAGGCGACTACTTCAACAAAGGGGCAAGCCTTGGCAATCGCAATAGCCAAACAACCGCTACCTGTTCCTACGTCTAAAACTCGAAGTCGCTCAGCGCTTGGCGCTAATAGCCGCTGCTTTTCGAGAAACACGATGGCCTGTTCAACTACGAGCTCAGTTTCCGGACGGGGAATCAACACCTCAGGTCCCACGCGAAAATGTAAGCCCATAAATTCTTTGTGACCCAGCACATAGGCAACGGGTTCTCCCCGCAAGCGACGGCGAAGCAAGATGCCAAAACGTTTCTGTTCTTCAGCAGTGACTGGTCGATTATAATTAGTATATAAGCCTAGGCGGCTCAGGTCCAATGTCTTTGCGAGCAGTAACTCACTATCGAGGCGAGCACTGGGAAATCCCCGAGAGTGGAGATATTGCTGGGACCAGTTGGTTATTTTACCAATGTCCCAGAGCCCTCGCTCCTCCGTTGTTGGCAGCGACGAACCTTCCTCATACAAAATAGGCGGGATGAGTGTGTCCATTTATCCTCGCCCACTGCGCTGCAAGAATTGAGCTTGAGCATGACTTGCAAGACCATCAATCAACTCTTGAATATCCCCGTTCATTACCATATCAAGCTTATAGAGGGTTAGATTGATGCGGTGGTCGGTAACTCGACCTTGGGGGAAGTTATAGGTACGAATGCGTTCACTGCGATCGCCACTACCTACCTGAGCCTTGCGATCGGCGCTAATCGCTGCATCTTTTGCCTGTTGCATTTGTTCATAGATGCGGGTCCGCAGCATCTTCATGGCTTTTTCACGATTCTTATGCTGACTGCGCTCATCTTGGCACTCGGCCACCACCCCGGTGGGTACATGGGTAATGCGCACCGCGGAATCAGTGGTGTTAACGTGCTGGCCCCCTGAACCGCTCGAGCGGTAGGTGTCGATGCGCAAATCTGCGGGATTGATCTCCACTTCGATCTCTTCCGCTTCCGGCAGTACTGCTACAGTACAGGCACTGGTATGAACCCGCCCCATGGACTCAGTCAAAGGAACCCGCTGAACTCGGTGCACGCCCATCTCATACTTAAGCTGGCTATAGACATTACGCCCTTCGACCAAGACGATTACCTCCTTAAAGCCACCTTTTGCTGATTCCGAGGCACTCATGATTTCGCAATGCCACCCCTTGGTATCGGCAAAGCGGGTGTACATGCGGAGAAGATCGCCGCTGAAGAGCCCTGCTTCCTCGCCACCAGTACCAGCCCGTATCTCGAGGATAACATTTTTAGTATCGTTTTGATCCTTGGGGAGGAGGAGGACGGTCAAGGCCTTTTGCACCGCGGCAAGCTGCTCGTGCAAGCCAAAGAGCTCTTCTTTAATCAGCGCCGTCATTTCCCCATCACTGCTTTGGGCGAGCAGTTCCTCAGCGTCGTGCTCTTGTTGGCGAAGCTGGAGGTAGTGACGATAGCTGTTTACCAACTCTTCGAGCTCGGCTCGTTCCCGAGTAAGCTGCACAAACTGTTGGCTAGTCATGCCAGGCTGCTGCAACGATTGTTCGATCGCAATAAAACGCTGTTCGATTTCGGCAAGGTTGTCAAACATCACAGTTCCTTATAGCGGTGAGAGCATTTCCGAGCAAAAAAAAACACGATTGAAAGTAACCCTCCCAATCGTGTTGCTGCTCAGCTAGCAACGAGAACTCTACTTCTTTGCAGCAGTTGCCGCGTATTTTTTCTGGAACTTCTCAATGCGTCCTGCTGAGTCGATTAGCTTCTCTTTACCGGAGAAAAATGGGTGGCAGCTACTGCAGATCTCCACCCGAATCTCTTCACGGGTCGAACGGCTGGTAAAGGTATTGCCACAAGCACAGTGTACCGTACAGGTACCGTAATTTGGATGAATATTTGCTTTCATATGGGTGCTCCCTAATCTTTTGATCGTATTCTAACCATTCATCGACTGGATAAACTGGGCATTTGTTTCACATTTGTCCAATTTGTTCAAGAGGAAATCCATTGCGTCCACAGGATTTAGTGGCTGGAGCAGCTTACGGAGTATCCACATGCGGTTCAAGACATCTTTTGGCAGCAGTAACTCTTCCTTACGAGTTCCCGATTTATTGAGATCAATGGCAGGAAAGAGGCGTTTTTCTACCATCTTACGATCAAGGTGGAGCTCCATATTACCGGTACCCTTGAATTCTTCAAAGATAACCTCATCCATCCGTGAGCCGGTATCGATCAAGGCAGTGGCGATAATAGTTAAAGAGCCGCCCTCTTCAATATTACGAGCTGCACCGAAGAATCGCTTGGGTTTATGGAGAGCATTGGAGTCAACCCCCCCGGAGAGAATTTTTCCGGAATGCGGGACCACCGTGTTGTAAGCGCGGGCCAAACGGGTGATGGAATCGAGCAAGATCACCACGTCTTTTTTGTATTCTACCAGGCGTTTTGCTTTTTCAATAACCATTTCAGCTACTTGTACGTGTCGTTGAGCCGGCTCGTCAAAGGTTGAGCTAATTACCTCACCGCGAACAGAGCGCTCCATATCGGTCACCTCTTCCGGGCGCTCGTCGATCAGCAAAACGATCAGCACCGCTTCCGGATGGTTTTTCTCGATCGCACTAGCAATCTGCTGCATCAATACCGTCTTACCGGTACGTGGAGGAGCCACGATCAGGGAACGCTGTCCCTTACCAATAGGGACCAGCATATCGATAATGCGAGTGGAGTTGATTTTCGGGGTGAATTCAAGATTGAATTTTTCCATGGGATAAAGCGGCGTCAAGTTATCAAAGATAATCTTGTCCATATCCTGGTCGGCAGTTTCATCGTTAATCTGCTCGACTTTGAGCAAGGCAAAATAACGTTCGTTATCTTTTGGCGGGCGAATTTGCCCAGCAACGGTGTCACCAGTGCGCAAATTAAAACGCCGAATTTGTGAGGGTGATACGTAAATATCATCGGGACCTGGCAGATAATTATAGTCAGGAGAACGTAAAAAACCAAATCCATCAGGCAGTGATTCCAAAACCCCTGAACCATAGATCATCCCACCGCGTTCTGACTGCGCTTGCAGAAGAGCAAAAATAAGTTCTTGTTTGCGCATGCCACTTGCGCCAACGATGCCATAGTTCTTGGCCATCGTTGTGACATCAGCAATTTTGCGAAGCTTAATTTCATTAAGATTTATTATCTTGGGGGGGACGAAGGTTTCCTTGGGGGCTTCCGTACTGGTGTTGGCAGCTTTAGTCATGGACTTGCTCACTATAAAATTGGGGGGTTAAACGATGCATAGGAAGATGGTGATTGCGCCTTGAGAATAATGAAAAACGCTTTCCCAACTGACATTTTTTGGGATTAGTTCTGTGATGTAGCTATGATACGGGATACGGAGTCGGTAGCGTCCGCAGTAAGATTTCATAACTTGCCACTCAGCCGATATTGTCCTCAGTTAATGATAATAAAGAGTAATTGGCAAGTGTTTTTTCAGGCTTTAGCAAATTTGCCTCAAGCCCCGCCAGAGAGGTATACTGAAGGTAAATCAACGCCATGAGAACGCTTTCTACTCCGCAGGTCCTCTCTCGGACCTAAGAAAGGACTAGACTATGAAATCCGTGCGCTCGCTGGTGCTCTGCCTAGCTGCTTGGGGGGCTCTTGGTTCGCCAAAAGCCGCAGCAACCGGCATGCAACCTGCCATTCGCGACAATTTTAACAGCTTGTTTATGACCGCTGGTTACTCAACCCTACTGGGGGCTGCTTTAGGAGCAGCGGTTCTAACCTTCAATCAGCATCCCCGGGATAACCTGCGCTATATCCCCATTGGGGCCTCTCTTGGTTTCTTTACGGGGACTGTTTTGGGAGCTTACTTTATTTTTTTCCCCTCGCTCACTCATGGAGAGAAAAAAAAGGGAGAATTTGATGACCTTGAAGGATTCTCCCAGGAGCTGCCAACGCCACCCGTTTTTGACCACAAGCCCGTGCTGGGTTTTTCTCCAACAATCAACCCAGATAAAAATGCCATCGAAGGCTGGTGTTTTACGGTGACTCTAGCCTTGCAATAGCCTTGCTCTACGGAGCGATTACAGACAAGGTTCGCCAACTAAATCATAGTCCAAGCTTTGGTGGATTTTCACCGTTACCATGCTGCCACTGCCACTTGCCGGGGCTGAGGTCAAAAACACCAAACCATCAACCTCTGGCGCTTGGGTTGCCAGCCGCCCTTGCCATACACCGTGTTCGTTTGAGACCGGACCAACGGCAAGTACCTCGACGGTTTTTCCCACAAAGCTCTCTAAATAACGACGAGAAATCCCCTGTTGCAGGGCCATAACTTGATCGCGCCGCTCACCTTTGACTTCCTCAGCAACTTGCTCCTGCATTCGTCCGGCAACGGTTCCTTCTTCTTGGGAATAGATAAAACAGCCAAGGTGAGCAAAAGCACAATCTTTGACAAAATTGAGCAGCTCGGTGAAATCCTCGGGGGTTTCGCTGGGAAAACCCGTCATTACCGAAGTACGAATCGCCACCTCGGGAACAGAGCTGCGTACTTTGGCAATGATTTCGCGCAGCTGTTTTTGGGTAACGCCTCGATTCATGAGAGTAAGCAGGCGGTCACTTGCATGTTGCATGGGAATATCAAGATATTTGACAATTTTTTCGTTGGCAGCAAAAAAGGCCAAGAACTCATCGCTGATGTTTTCGGGATAAATATACAGGAGCCTTATCCAGCGCAAATCAGCAATAAGCACCAGAGCTTGTAATAAGGGCAAAAGCTCATCAGCGGAGCGATCGCGACCAAAAGCAGCCAAGTCCTGAGCGATCAAATTAATTTCGATGACTCCTTGCCCCACCAAGGTTTTGACTTCTGCCACCACACTGGCGATTGTACGGGAGCGCAAAGGCCCGCGAATTGCGGGAATAATACAGAAGGCACAGTTATGTTGGCAGCCTTCGGCAACTTTGACGTAGGCACTGTGCTTTGCAAGGGTATTAATGCGTGGTAAATAATCCTGATAGAGATAATTGCTCCGGCGCGCGCGCACAGTGCCCT
Organism: Deltaproteobacteria bacterium; assembly: GCA_023250635.1. Taxonomy (GTDB): domain Bacteria; phylum Bdellovibrionota_B; class Oligoflexia; order Oligoflexales; family Bog-1112; genus JAHFAI01. The sequence goes on from JAHFAI010000008.1 coordinate 26,889, forward strand.
TAGGTAGTTTTTCGGCCAGCATGGCGGGTAATTTGACAAACTCATCGGTGCCGATAAAGAGATCCACCTCGGGGAGTGCTTTAACCAATTGCCCCTTGTAACGCTGGCTTAAGCAACCCGCCACAACCAACTGCAGGCCGGGATTTTCCTGTTTATGGGTGGCTGCTTCGAGGATCGTATCGATGCTTTCTTCTTTGGCTTCCTTGATAAATCCACAGGTATTTACTACGATGGCATCTGCTTGGCTGGCGTCATCGCAATAAGTCCAACCTTGGGCAAGACAGGAACCTAACATGACCTCAGCATCCACACGGTTGCGGGCGCAGCCAAGCGAAATTAAATGGATGTTTTTCTTAGTGGGTTCAACGTTCATTAAGGTGGTCCTACCTTCTGCATACAACAAAGCCCTTCCCTTCCCTGAGGGGGGGAGGGAAGGGGTTACGAAGGTGAGGTCTTACCATACAAAACCATAATCCTAAAGATTTGTTTTGCGCAATTAACCAAGAAGGACCGCCCCATGCACTCAGGTTTGGTTGCTGTAAATGGCTTCGTTTCAAGCCCCGAAAAAGCGTCAATTTCGGTTTTTGACCGCGGATTTCTCTTTGGTGACAATATCTTCGAAGTTTTTGTCGCCTTTAATCGCCAGATCCTCTCCTTAGACCTCCACCTGGAACGCTTGCGTCGTTCGGGCGAACGACTGGGACTGCCTATTCCCTGGTCCAATGAGGAGCTAAAAGAAGAGCTCACCGCCATTCTCGCACAGCTCGGTGCCCCTAAGGTCTATGTACGTCTCATGATAACCCGTGGTCAGGGCCTTGGCTTAGAGATAAGCGAGAGCTTACAAGCGAATAAAATAGTTATGGCCTTACCTGCCAAGCCCTTTCCTTCCCGCCATTATGAACAAGGGCTAAGCTTGACCATAGCAAACAACCGCTCAACGAAACGCGGAGCCCAGGCTAAAACCGGCAATTATTCGGCGAGTATTGTCGCCATCCAGGGCGCTAATCGCGAAGGTTTTGATGATGTCCTGTGGTGCAATGATGCGGATGAATTTACTGAAGCTTCCACCGCAAATATTTTCTTTATCGCCCGCCATGGCCATGAGTTGGAGGTAGTAACACCCCACTTGGACAGTGGCTTGTTACAGGGGATCACCCGAAATTTCGTTATAGAAGTTTTACGCCGTTCTCTCGCTCTTAAGGTCAGCGAAATTGCTGTATACCGAGAAGAACTCCCCCGTTTTGATGAGGCCTTTATCTGCTCAACCATGCGTGGGGTCATGCCCGTTCACTGTATTGACCAGCATCGTTTTCATACCCGCCGTCCCCAGAGCAGCTATCAGCACATCGAGCAAGCCTTTCTCGCCGCTGCCTGGCACGAACTGGGGGGAGTATATGATTGGAATAGCGGCAAGGCTTTAGGCGCTTAGCACCAGATCACCAGACTGTTTGCAGGCGCAGACCAAGGGCATCCACCGTGCGTTGAGGAGCACTGGCGAAGGGCCAAATCTGCTGATGTATTAAATTGGCGGTAACCCGGACGTAGGTATTGACGTACCAGTTGACGGCAAAGCTCGAATTGAGCTCACGCCCCCCCTCGATATCGAGATCATTAAGATTAATCTGGCTTGCCCGTAAAGCTACCTGCCAGGCACCCACCGCTGGTTTTAAGATCTCCATCGGTCCTTGAAAACTGCCGGTTTCTATATTGTAGGCGCGTTGTTCACCGGTGATAAAGTAATTACCCTGAGCTGACCACCCCGAAAAGCTCAGCTTATCCGCCCCCTCCCGTCTCACCTGGGTAAGCAAGTAATCGCTCTCCACCTGTAAAGAGCCAAAGCGGGCTGCTGCTTCGACCCCGAGGACCGCATAATCTTTGCCGTTTTCGATGCCTCCATCGTTATCCAAGCTGGTACCAATAAGCGCTGGTATTTTACGTCCTTTTATCTCGCTAGCTTTAAACGAAATCTCGTCTTTTTGAGTTTGGTAGCTCACACTACCTCCGAGATGAACGAGGTGTTCGCTATTAGCTATAGGTTTGATCAGGAAACGGGCACTCCCGCCCCAGGGATCATCGCGCTGGGTTGAAGAATCTTCACCAACACCGAGCTGGGTAGCAGCGGCATTTAGTACGTAATGTTCCCCCCAGAGGCGAAAATTAGCACCTGGCCCCGAACAGGGGGCAAAGGCACTGGTGGCTAAACTTCGATATAAAAAAGGAAGTGATTTTGAACTATTGGACATTTCAAGGCAGAATGGCGAGGGTACGGCGCCAAGCATCAGCGAGCTCCCCGAACCTACTATCTCACTTAATTCGAGATAGGCCAGCCCCAAGTTTCCCCCGTCCATATCGAGTTCGGTATAAAATGACAAGTTAGGACTATATTCCACATCGATCATCAGAAAGGCACTAGCGAGATAGGCACCATTGTAGAAATGATTCTCTGGTTCTGGGGGCAGTGATTTTTCCGAAAACATGACCTGATCTATTTTTACAATGCCCCCGATATCTACCTTAGGCGCAGCAGCAAAAATAGGTCCATTGGCGCCAATAGCTATCCCTAAGAAAAAAAATCGCCATTTCATCGAGCCCGCCCTCTAAGAAAGTGCTGAGTAGTTACCTTTCTTCCATGATACGACACCCTGCCACTAGGGTCGACCCTAGTGGCTTAAAAAGGTCAATTCAGCCCAACTCTGAACGCAGGGAGGACAACATGGACATTACTTGGCACCTCAACGATCCGCCTCTTAATCCCCATAGCTGGTATTCCTGGTCTACGGAAGAATTGCTGAGCATCGTACGCACTAGTGATAACGATCAGTTAACCTCGGTGCTGCTTCGGGCTTTTGCTCAAGGACTATCGCGCCGCGATGGTTGGCAGATAGATAGGTTGCCTCCCGAATTTATCCCCCTGATGATTGCCGCAGCCGCAATGTATAAGCGGGGAGTAGCTATTTCCAATAGACCTGGGCAAGGGCGTCAAGGACACTACCAAGTTCTTTTGGCCAACCACATGGCGCACCGCAGTGATTACCTGCCCCCCACAAAAGACTGCTTTTTTGTGCTCGATCAGCAAGTCGCTGATCTCTACCCAAGCTGGGGAGCGCACGCCGATCTTCTGCAGCTTGCTGCAGAAACGGAGAAAAATTTGGATACGGTTCGGCATATGGCGAGCAAAATTGCCAAGGGACATTCCAAGCAGCAGATCGTAATTGTCGGAGGTGGGATGCTTACTGATAGCGCGGCTTTCGCTGCTCATTTACTCAAACGACCATTCATTTTAGTACCCACCACCTTGCTGGCGATGGTTGATGCCTGCGTAGGGGGAAAAACCGGGGTTAATTTTCCTCCCTACGGCAAAAATCAGTTGGGGGCTTTTGCCTTCCCCGAAACAGTAGTAATCTTCCCACAGTTTTTGAAAACCCTCCCTTTGCGTGAGCTAAGGAGTGGTGGCGCCGAGTGTCTCAAACACGCCTTTCTTACTCATCAACTCTCCTTAATTGAAACTACCGCTTCCTTTATTCAAGAAGAACGGCGTGAAGACTGGGCTGAGTTGCTGCCGCAGCTGCTGGCCGTCAAAGCGCAAATTATCGAGAAAGATACGGGAGAGCAGGGAGTACGAGCCTATTTAAACCTGGGTCATACCCTTGCTCATGGTCTGGAAGCGCTATCTCAGCAACGAAAGGGGAACGACGAAGGGGGTATCATTAGCCATGGAGAAGCGGTGGGGATTGGTCTGGCTTTTGCGCTGCAGCTCTCAAGCTCCTTGGGAGCTCTTTCTCCTGCTACTGCCCACGCTTATCAGACGGCCTTAGAACGCAGTGGCTGCCTTATCACCCATGAACAATTAGCGCACTATCTTGGCTGTAGCCTTGCAGATAAGGACCTGTGGCCGAGCTTGTTAAGGATCCTTACCCACGACAAGAAAAATACTTCTGCCAATGGGCAGCTTAGTTGGGTGATTCTCCAGCACCCGGGTGCTGAGCCTGCTCGGGTGGTGAGTTTAACAGCAAGCTATGTGGAAGAACAATGGAGGGAAATTTTGAGGAGGCTCAATAAGGATTTTTAAAGTTTTTATTGCTCATCCCGATAGATGAGAAGTATAAATTTACAGTTTCTTCTCTAAGCATCTTCAAAAAAAATTTGACATTCTAAGAGTTGAAGAGAATGGAGAGCTTCCAGAGATTACAGAGAATAGGTTCGACAGTAGCGGAAACTTTCAAGCAGTAGTTGTAGTACCAATTGATTCTTTACTTTTTAATAAAATCAAAGGTATGAAAGAGTATCAGATTCATCCATCTGCGCCTGAAGGCCATAGACAAGAGATTTCACGCGATGTCTCTGAAACCTATCGTATATTATATATTCAACATGCATACGTGACCGGGATTGTGGCGGTATCGCCGTACAGTCGTAACTAACTATAATTAAAATTTAAATGGAGGTACACCCTATACTGTTGGTACTGAATCACCAGCAAGGATGCCTCTCTATGTTCGCAGATGTCATGCGCCGTCTCAAGGGTGAACTTTGCAATTCTCTCAGCTCTTCAGACCGCCGAGCAAAGATCCAGGATAGTGACTTTATTATCGGCCTGGTACAAGGTGTAGCAGGAGCAAAAGGCAATTTTTCCTTGGCTGGGCTTAAACAGCTTGGCTACTGGTCAGCTCAGCGCTTTATCGACATCGGCAACGAGAAAGCCTTCTTCCTTTCACGCATAAAAACGAACCTTAAGCTCACGGTCACCAAGGCAGTTTATGGCATGGGCAAATCCATTGAAGGGCGAGATTTGCTGCGTATTCCTATACAACGCAAGAGAAAATCTATCGTGGAGGTTATGGTCAACCTGACTTTCAGGGGTGAAAGTACTCCCTTGAGAGTTATAGGCTTCTGGAATAATAGAGACCGCGCTTATCGTTGGTACACGACAAACCTCACCTGCCACCGTAGCTTTATCTATGATGCTTACCGCCTGCGCTGGCAGCTAGAACTCAGCTTTAAAGCGATGAAGTCAACCCTCAATTTTGATCGTATGCCCACCACCAATCCCAATGCTATTATAGCTTTGAGCCTCGTCAGCCTCATCAACTATGTTTTTGCCATGGTCATACGCGATATTGCGAAGCTCCATGCTGTCCGGAAGCAGCATAAATCTTGCTCGGCTTCCATCCAGAGGGCAGTAAAGCTCTTTGCAAGCATTGCCCCCACCCTCCTGGAAGTAGCCAAGCTTTGCCACCGGGTGACTACTGCTGCGATGCAACGATTAAATGAAAAGCTGTTACCACTTTTAGAGGATGTCTTTGATCCGAACTTTAAAACAAGAAAAACGTCGGTTAAATCTTTGAAAATTGCGAGAGCTACATTATAATATTGCCACAATCCCGGTCACGTATGTATGGGCAATGACTACGGCACAGCAGTGTTTTTCTTGTTGGGCTGCGGCTGTGGTTCTCTGCCACAGTTCGAGATCATCAAGTGTAGCGAGTGTCTTGCTCAGATCTAGTATACTGTAGGTTTCCTTTGTTTTTTGGGAGAGCTCGTTTTTCGTCCTTCGCTCACCTCTTTGCAAGGGCAGGGGGCTGAGGTGGTGTCAAATTTTATCCCCTTCGAGGGGATGGAATTTGATGCCACCGTAAGCCTCCTGCCATGCTGGGGGTGGCGAGGAGGGAAATCCACAAGGCTGGTGATGGGCTTCTCCCTAACCTTTGAAATTTTCTGGCAGCGACCGACAGGTTCGAGTTCAATAGCGGGGGTTTCCACATTCGCTTCGATTTTGTATCGCTGCTTAGTGCTATGGAATGTGGAGCTGTTCTTGATGTTTGTTGCTCGTCAAAAACGCTCTTCATTGGCCAAGATGCCAACTGCGTCGCGTTTTTTTCCTCGCGGATGGTTTGACGAATCTGTCACTCACATCAACAAAAGACACGCCTGTAGCTGCAAGGCGCAGATCGTTAAGATATGGGCTGGGAAAATCCCAACAAATCCCAAGTTAAAACTGTCAGCTTGGGCAATGAGGGCTGCTTGTATGGCCTCTGGGTTTTTGCTCGCGCAATGAAAACTCTGCTCTTTGGTCTTAGAAATGAGAGTTCTCAGCCATTTAGTCAGTTCCGCAAAGGTCGCAGCTTCGGGGTGGGCGATAAGCTGCTGAGGGCTTTGGCTGTGCAGTTGCTGTACGAGCATGGCGAACAAAGCGATATTTGTAGGTAAATCAAAATTATGCGCCTGTGCTATAGTCCGTTTAATTTCGCTTAGGTCGGAGCCATCAGACACTAGAAAAGAAGTGGAGTGATCTTGGAGAGGGAAGCTATTGTCTTTGTGTCTACAGAGGAATTGTAGAGCGAGCATGGCTTTGAGTTGGGGACGAACTGCTAAGAGTAGTTCCGTGGTTGATAAGTTATGTTTGGCAGCCAATGCTTCATAGGTTAAAATAAGGGCATACCATTGCAAGGAGCTTGAGAAAGCAAAGATATTTTCGTACCCTTCTGGGTAGCTAAAATAACCCGGTGAGCGCTTTGGGCGGAGTCTTGTGATAAGCCCTTGCAAGCAAGCATCGGCTAAATCCCTCGCTGTTTGAGAAGAAGGATCAGCAGCAAGCTCGTTAAGTTTAGCATCTAGTATCTTAAATTCTTCAAATATAAAGCATTCTTTTTGCAGGGCTTTTGTCCTATTAGGGCCAGTGAGGTCTGCAGAGGATGCTTGGCCGTTAAGGGAAAACAAACAGGCTATCAGACAAAGGAGCATCTTTTTGAACATACGTATTCTCGCTGAAAATAAGATTTACCCCTTCTAAAAAATTACCTTCTCTTTTGCAAGAGTTAATTGATCTGCCGATAGACTCATTTAAAATTTAGCACTACCCTAGATAAAGACCGCAGCAAGCATGCACAGCCCCATCACCACATAGAGCCCTATTCCCCGCACAGCCAACCACCACCAATTGGACAAGTAAAACGCCGCATAGGCTACTCCAGCAGCATGGAGAAAAAAACCAAAGCCGAGATACAGCGAGACTTTACTGAGGCGCGAAAGGACAAAGGGATTAGCGAGATTTTCACGGAGCTGGGCGGGAAGTATATCGCGATATTTCGTTGCCATCATCACCATGAGCGGTTTGTCCAGATACTGCATCACCAAGAAAACAATCCCGAGCAACAAGCCCAGAATAACTGGTTGCAGTTTGAAAATCAGGGGATTTTCATAGTAATACGAAAGGACTCCAAAGACTGCGACCAACAGGCAGGAAACAATGGTTATTTCATCGATGCTTTTAGTGGTATAATAGGTATATCCCGCTTCTAATGCGGCAAAAATTATTGCCGAAATAATTCCCATTTTTATCCCGGCAAAACTATCGATAACGACGAAAATTATCAGGGGTAAAAGACCGAACAATAAATTACTTATTTCCATTAGCTATTTCCTCAAACAACATCTCTTCACTCCACAAAGCCACTCCCAAGGACCTTGCTTTAACGGCTTTTTCCGAGTTTGAACGCGGATCAGCAATTATTAAGGCATAGGTTTGTCCCGAAACACTCGCAGCTATTTTGCCTCCCTGCTCTTCAATCAAGGCAATAATTTCCTTGCGCCCACGACTGAGAGTCCCCGTAAGGGCAAAGATTTTTCCTGACCAAGGCAAGAAGCCTGCACTCCCTGGTGAGGCTGGCACTTGCGGATTGACTCCAAGGGCTAAGAGCTCGGTAATGGTCTGACTATTTGCCTTGAGGCCACTGCGTAACTGTTCAGCTGTTTTCGCGGCAAAGCCAGAAATTCGACAAATGTCCTCTACGCTAAGCGCACGGAGTTGGTCAAGACGAGGATGGTGCAACAAAAGTTCCTGCCAGCTGCGTTTTCCCATCCCCTTGATGCCCAGCCCCTGCAAAAATGCTGCTAGCTCAACCTGCTTACTCCCCTGAATTGCTGCAAATAATTTATCTGCCATTTTTTCTTTAATAAGCGGTACCGTCAGAAAATCCTCTCTCCTGAGGCGATAGAGGTCGGTGATTTTTGTTAACAGGCCAGCCGCAACTAGTGCTTCGAGACGTTTTTCAGAAAGATCTTCAATTCCTACCGCCCGAATCCAATTGAGAACCCTCCCCAGTTGCTGGGCCGAACAGCTAACTTCGTTCTCACACTGTAAACGCACCCCATCAAACTCTAAAGGCTGGGCACAGGAAGGGCACTCTTGGGGTAAGCTTAGCTGTTCCCCACCCGAAGAAAGCTTTTCAACCACCTTGGGAATTACTTCTCCCGAGCGCACGAGACGAATGGTATCACCCACCCCAAAAGCTAAGTTTTTAACATAAGCTGCGTTGTGTAGGGTTACCCGTGTAATGCTGGCCCCACTCAACTGTACCGGGCTAATGGTCGCTACGGGAGTGACTACACCGAGACGAGAAGTCTGCCAGGTGATGCGTTTAATCGTAGCAACCGCCGTCTCTCCCTGCCATTTAAAGGCTAGTTTATAGCGAGGATGATGGGAAGTGTTCCCTAGGGCCGCTTGCTCCCGGCAATCGTTAAAAGCAAAGACTGCACCATCACTGCCGAGATCACCCTCGTTTATCTTGTCCTGCACTTCGCCGAGAAAGCTCGTGATTTCTCCAGCATTGGTCAAGTGACGAAAAAAAGGCGGCTTAAAACCCAGACGAGCGATAAACTCAAGTTTTTCATTCTCATGCTGAAAAGGCTGCTTTTCAGCGGAAAAACTCAGAAAATCAAAGGCATCAAAACTAAAAAATCTCGCGAGCTGATGATGCTGTTTACGGCCCAAAATTCCTGCAACGATATTTCGTTGACTGCTTGGCAATGGTAAACCGAGCTGGTGCATTTCATGCAAAAGCAGAGAAAATTGACTCTGACTGCAATAGAGTTCTCCTCGTATTTCACAGTCGCTGCTGACGAGAGAAATTTCTTCTTGCCGGTGATCAACATTCAACCGTAAGCTTGGTAAACAGTCGCTGATCCAGCGCGTTTTTTCGCTTACTTCTTCACCAACCAGTCCATTGCCTCTGGTTTTGGCGCAATACAACTGAGCGTTGCGATAAAGGAGGGAAAGACTTACCCCATCGATTTTGAGGGTACCAACCACTTCTTTGCCGGCTGCCCAGGCGAGCAAGTCTTCAAGCACGTAGGTCTTGGCCAGAGAAAGCATCGGCACTTGATGGCTTACTTTTGCACGGCTGCTCGTTTCTACTAAGGTCCCCACCGCGTAGAGCACAGGATGATCGGGGTCCAAAAGTCGTAGTTCATCTTCGCAGCGATCATACTCCTGATCGCTAATCAGCGGTGTTCCCTGGTAGTACAGAGCCCGCAAGCGCAGCAGTTCATCAGCAAGTTGTTTGATGCGTTCATCGTGCTTTTCTCTAGAGTTAGTTACCAAAGAGCCCACCCAATTTACTCGTAACCCCCTCCAAGATATTACTCCCGCCTTGCAACACTTTATCGACTATCCCTGGTTGGGCGGTGGCAGCAGCGGCTCCAGTAGTAGCATTGGCATTGGCATTGGCGGTGCCATTGCCAGCAGCAGCATCCTTTTGCTTCTGTAGCTCGGCTTTACACTGAGCTTGAATTACCGCCGTATAGCTGGGATCATTGGGATATGCCGTTTTTTCCTTAGCAAAGCAAGCATCTAAAGCAGCCTGATCGGGATTAGCTGCGGCGGCGGCGGCGGCGGCAGCGGCAGCAGCAGCGGCAGCCGTTACCGCTGCTGCTTGACTCTGGGCCTTTGCTTGATTTTGCGCTTGCAGATCTTTAAGCAGGGTAGAAGTGCCCATGGAGCCAGTCGCGGTGGTGCTGTTCTCAGCACCACGAGTGACTGGAATGGTCGAAGTTTGCCGGCACGATTGCATGTTTAACCCTAGAACCAGCCCCCCGAGGAGCACTACCAAATAGCCGTGTTGCATAATCAATGTACCTGCCGATGGTTATACGATTCTTTGACCATTTTCTCGAGTTCTTCATGGGGGTTGTCCACGATGGCTTTCCCCAAGACAAACTCGTCTTTACCAGTATTTTGTTGAATTAATTTGAGCCCGTGTTCGTAGCTCAGCAGAACTTCATGGCAGACGTGCTCCAGGGCAAGATGTCGATCTTCGCCAAGGAGAATAAGAGCTCGGCAGGCTTCATCGCTAAACTTTATCTTCATCTGGTATTTTTCCGAAAAACTCTGCTCGAAGGTACGAATCTTTTTGAGCTGGCCAAGTTGTTGGGCTGCATTGGTGGCCAGCAATTCGCTTAGCGCCTTCTGGGGATTAAGTACGGTGGCTCGATCGATACGCAGCTCAAAAATATCGGTGGAAGGAAGTTCATACTTAAAATCACGAAAAAGCTTCTCGCAGACAGTCATCAAGGCGCGAGCTCCGGTTTTTTCCTGCTCAGCTCGGGCAGCAATTTCTTCCAAGGCTTCATCTGCGAAGCTTAGCTCGATACCATAGCTTTGAAACGAAGCTTGATATTGCCGCAGAAGGGATTCTTCAGAATTTTTGAGAATAGCTAAGAGCATGGCCTTATCGAGAGGATCGCAGGCCACCCGCACCGGCAAGCGTCCGATAAATTCGGGTTCAAAACCATAGGTAATAAAATCTTCAGTGGCAGCAAAGTGCAGGCAGGCATAACGGTCCTTGGGCAGACTAGTCGCACTACGCTTAAAACCGATGCTTTGGGTGCTTAGACGCTTGCTGATAATATCCTCCAAGCCGGTGAAAGCACCACTGATGATAAAGAGAATATGCTTGGTGTTGATCACTTGTTTGTCTATTTTACCCTTTTGCTGCATTTCAAGGAAGGCCTGCATTTGAGCTGCAGGATCGTGACCACTGCGCAAATCAACCTCTGTTTCTTCCATAAGCTTGAGCAGGCCCAATTGCACACCACGCCCACTTACATCCCGTCCTAGCTGGCGGCTTGAAGAGGCTAATTTATCCGCTTCATCAAGGTAAATAATACCTACTTGGGCCTGATGGAGGTGCCCATCGGCTTGTTGAACCAAATCTTTGATGAGATCATCAACGTTGGCACCCATATAGCCTGTCTCGCTGAAACGAGTGGCGTCTGCCTTGACAAAGGGGACACCAATCAGCTTGGCAATTTGTTTAATCAAATAAGTTTTGCCCACCCCCGTTGGCCCAAGAATCAGCACGTTTTGCTTGGCGTAAGCTACATTTGTCAATAATTCTGGGGATATTTTGGCGGTAACAATACTATTGTAATGATCGCAAACGGCGATGGCCAGAGCCTTCTTGGCTTCGTCCTGGCCAATAACAAAGCGATCGAGATGGGCGGTAATTTCTCGAGGTTTAAGCGCAAAAGCAAAGCGATCCGCCTCTTTCCCTAGCTTTTTTTTGCTCGCCCGGACAAAGGAAGGAGAGGCGGAAAGCGGTGCGGAAGCGTCCTGACTAGCTGCTTGAACTTGTCCGTTGAATTTCTTGTGCACAAAATCTTCGAATTCTTTTTTTATTTCGTCATGATTAGGCATGTTACCTTCGTTGCTGAGGTCCAACTTTCCCACCGACAAAGTCGGGGGGACTATAGCAGAATTTCTCCAATAAAGAAAGGCTGGTAGCGAAAATTCGAAAAATAAGGCTATTTTTTTAGGTGATTATAAAATTCCTCTCCCCATTTGGGTTTTCCCAAGTATTATGCAGCCACTATCTGCTCGCCGCTAGGTTTTGTTGCATCAAGCTGCAAGCCTAAAGTCTCTCGGAAATCGAGCAAAATTAAAATGGCTGGTACAATCGAAGATGTGGACCAAGCGTTTTTTTTTTGCAAAGGATTTCACTGATTATGCTCGCTGGTTTAATCAATAAGCTCAAACGAAGTTTTCCTCTCAAGCGCAGCGATCTCCGTCTTTTTGTTCCCCTAGCGCTGCTGTTTTTTTTGCTGGCCTTTGTCTATAATCTTTTGCGACCACTGAAAATGACCCTGGTGGTGGTTGGTTCACAAGCCGGAGCAGAAGTTATCCCCTTTTTAAAACTATGGGGGGTGCTGCCTACAGCATTTTTCTTTACCTTTCTTTTTACTCAGCTGGCCAAGCGTTTAAGCCGCGAAAACACCTTTTATGCTTTTACGGCGATTTTTCTCGCCTTCTTTCTATGTTTTCTCTTTTTCTTGTTCCCCTATCGTCAGGAATTGGCCCTTGAGCGCCTGCCAGCGCTGTTAAGCACTCTCCTGCCTTCCGGGGCAGCCGGTTTCATTAGTATGATTCGCTATTGGCACCTGAGTTTGTTCTATTTGCTTACTGAAATCTGGTCTCCCATCATGATGTCGGTGTTGTTCTGGGGCTTTGCTAACGAAGTAAGCACGGTATCACAAGCAGCAAAACTGTACGCCCTGATCAATGTGGCCGGCAATCTTTCAGCGGTGGTAGCTGGTAAAATAGGTCTGGTTTGCTCGGAGATGAACCAATTCCCCGCTTACTGCTTCGGTGCTGATGAGTGGGAACAAATGATTTTTTTAATCGTCGGCATTGGCATTCTCACCTGCCTGGCGATTATGGCAATCTTTCGTTTTCTTTGCCATTCAGCCGTTTTTGCTGAAAAGCCCTCCTTCGAGAACTCTTTGGCCAGTGGCCGTGAAGCAAAAAGTAAGCGCCCTTCCTTTACGCTGCGGGAATCTTTTCGTGAGGTGAGTAAATCCCGCTACCTCCTGTGTATCTGCACTATTGTGGTCAGTTATAACTTGGTCTTTAATTTGACCGATGTACTTTGGACCGATCAACTCAAGCTGCATTTTACCGATAGCAGTCGTGCCTTTAATGCTTATCTCAGCAAAGTCACCATGGTAAAAGGGTTTATGGCGACGATCCTTGGTCTCTTCATGACTCATTTAATGATCAAGCGTATGGGCTGGCGCTTTGCAGCTCTCTTTACCCCCGTCTGTATTCTGGCCACGAGCTTGATTTTCTTCCCCCTCGTAATTTTCCAGCAGGATTCATTTCTTGGCGATGTGGTTTACGATCTCTGGGGAACCAGCCTGCTTTCTTTCTCAGTCTTAATCGGCGGCTTACAAAACAGCTTAACCAGAGCCGCAAAATATTCCGTCTATGACACCACCAAGGAGATGACCTTTATTCCTTTATCGGTGCCAATGCAGCGTAAAGCCAAGGCCGTTATCGATGGTATTGCCTCTCGTCTCGGCAAGTCCGGTGGCTCTTTAATCTATCAGATTTTGTTGCTTACCTGCACGAGTCTTGCCACCGCAACTCCTTATGTTATCGTGGTAACCCTTATCATTACCGTGCTATGGGTTTACGCGGTGATGGTGCTCGATCGAGAGCTCAAGATAAAAACCCAGTAGAAAATACCCCCCTCCCCCGCAGCTCAGCGCAATTTTCTTCTTATGCTCTCTTTAGAAGTCTTACCCTACTATCCTCATAAATAAATAATCCTACGAATAAAGGTGCACCATGAACCGTGCTACCAATGCTCTTTTTACAGTACTTATCTGCGTTAGCGGAGCGCTCCAGGCGGGAACAAGTTACCCTCAGGGAGAGATCCACTATTCTGACGGTGGTTTCTATGTAGGTGAAATAAAAAATGGCTTGAGGAATGGAGTAGGTGTTTTTGCCTATGCGGATGGTCAGCAATATAATGGCGAATGGAAAAATAATTTTAAAAGTGGAGAAGGAACACAGAGTTACCCCAATGGATGTAGTTATAAAGGGGAATGGTTTGAGAGTCAGAGACATGGTCTCGGAGTACATTTTGACGATGATCATTTTTGGATCGAGCAGCTGTGGTGGCAATGGCAGCTCAAGGATTTTTCCTATAGCATTGGCGAACTTGCCTTTATCGGTCTGCTGACCGGTTTAAAAGCTTCGGGCGCCGAGAACACCTATGCTCTCGGCGTGATGAGCCGCTATCTCCAAGAAAAAGCGCAAGTAAGCCCGGTGAATTATGGAGGGATTAGTGAGGAACTGCAAGGAGCTGCTGAGTTCCTACAAGAAGAAAATATCGCCGTTCTAAGTGGAAAAATCCTAGAGAACTTAAAGCAAAACCACTCAATTCTTATTCCCTATGGCACTCGCCACCATAGTATGGGTTTAAAAATTAGTCCTGGTGGCGAAGTTATTTATCTCGATGTATTCAACTCCGGTGAGGGTCTAAATCGCCACCCTCGGCGCGGAAAATATTTCCAAACCAGGCTTCGCTTTAGCCTCCCCCGTGGGCAAGGGACTGAGGCCGTATTTAAAAAACTCAGTAACTTTAATGCATTTGAGAAAATTGCCGAGGCCTATGAAGCAATTACCTTGCTGCCGGGGGTGAAATCCCTTCCCCTCGGGGGCGACGAACTTATTTGGCAGACAGCTCAAAAATCTGGTAACTGCTCCCTTGAATGGATTTTCGCCTATCTAAAAAACACTTTTAAAAATCCCCTTCTCTATCTACAGTTTCGCTTGACCCTTCTCCGTGAAGCCTTGGCAACAGCCCAGCACATAAAATTTCCCTCCTGGCTCAATCAAAGCATCTATAAAGTTCGCTTAGTGGGGGGGAGGGAATACCCTATTGGTGAAGCAAAAAAGTTACTCCTTGCTGAGCTGGTAAGAAAAATAGAAAAAAGAACAGTCCGTGAGCGTCTCTGGGGAGGCTTTATCAGTCATTTGCCTAAGCAGACTAGTGACGCCCAGTCGAGCAAGTACCTTACGGCGATTTAATCACTGATGAATCATAGTGATTTCTACTTAAAAAGAAGGAAACCCTATGATTTTTCGGCTGCGTTATTATCTGGCATTTTTGAGTACCATCTTCACCAGTGGTGTTCTCTGCGGTGGAGAATATCGAGCTACCCCACTATTTAAAATTATCATTCTCGGCGACTCTGGAGTTGGCAAAAGTAACCTCCTGTCTGCCTTTGTCGATGACACCTTTAGCGACGAAACCCTCACCACTATCGGGGTAGATTTTCAAACCAAAGAACTAAGCCTTGACGGACGCAGAACACGAGCACAGATCTGGGATACAGCTGGTCAAGAACGTTTCCACGCTATGTCCCGTTCGATTTACACTGGCTCGCGGGGAGTAGTTCTGGTTTTCGATATAACCAATGAAAGTTCTTTTACCGCTATGGGATTTTGGCTGAACGAAGTGAAAAAGCACATTTTTCCTGCCCCAGTCATGCTTTTGGTGGGTAATAAACTCGATTTAGAACACCATCGCCAAGTCAAAAAATCGGCCGCTCAACATTTTGCCGAAGAGAATGGCCTAAGCTATATCGAGACCTCTGCCCGCGAGAGAACTCAGGTGCAAAAAGCATTTATGTGGCTACTGCGGGCCATCGATGCACAAAAAGAGCTTGCTCCGGCCGCTCCGGCCGCTCTCGCCGCTCCCGCCGCTCTCGCCGCTCCCGCCGCTACGCCACCCAAACAAAGGGTTCATCTCGTGCCATCTCGAGAACAGCCCCAACCCAAAAAAACCAGCTGCAAGTGCTAGGGGCTTTTCCTCGGGATAGACAGAGCGCAGGATCACCACCTCAGAGTCGCCCTTACCACCCTTAAAGGTGCTGCTATTATAATGTTCATCAATTCGGTATTACGGTCATTGACAAAGTAGAGAGCCTCTCTCGGGACTCCTGCTTGAAAGTTGCAGCGTTTTTTAAGGATAAATCATGTCGCATAAGATTGGCTTTTGGGCGGTATTTGCCCTAGTAACTGGTAGTCAGATCGGCTCGGGGGTTTTCATGCTTCCCGCAAGCTTAGCACCCTATGGTCCTTATGCCTTGTTGGGGTGGCTACTTTCCGGAGTAGGAGCGGTCTGTCTGGCCCTGGTTTTTGCTCGTTTAAGCGCCTGGCGGCCCCTCACCGGTGGCCCACATGTCTATGTCAAAGCAATCTTCGGCAGTGCGGCAGGGTTTTTTACCGGCTGGACCTATTGGGTGATCTCCTGGGTGAGCAGTACGGCTGTGGTTATCGCTAGCGTAGGTTATGTAAGCCCTCTGCTCGGGGAGCCTTCCCCAGGAATGAACTTAGCCCTTGAGTTACTTCTCCTTGGGGCAATTACCGCCTTAAATATACGGGGAGTCAGCGCCGCAGGTCGTGCCGAATTTGTGCTTACCATCTTAAAAATACTGCCTCTGCTCGTCATGCCTCTTGCGGCACTGTCCGTGTTTGACTGGGATCATATGCAAGTTCTCCCTGAAGTATTCGCTCAACCCCGTTCAAGCAGAGAAATGATCAGTGCCGTGACCATGCTAACCCTGTGGGGCTTTATTGGCTTAGAGTCGGGGACCGCGGCGGCAGGCTCCATTGAGAATCCTGGCACGGTAATCCCGCGAGCGCTTGCTTTGGGCACCTTTTGTGTGGCGCTTATCTATTTGTTTAGTAGCTTCGGCATTATGGGGGCACTTCCCTCGCGTGAACTTGCTGCCTCCCAGGCTCCCTACGCCGATTTAGCTAAAAAAATCTTTGGGGGAAGTTGGCATCTGGGTATTTCCCTCGCCGCGGCTCTGGTGTGCATTGGCACTCTCAATGCATGGACCCTAACCAGTGGACAAATAGCCCTTGGCTTGGGTGAAGATAGGCTCTTACCTGCCTGCTTTGCGCGACGAAATAAGCGGGGTGCACCCGTGGTCGCCTTACTTCTAGGTTTCGCTGGTGTGGTGCCTCTGCTGTTCTTAACGGCTCGCCCCTCTCTGGCACAGCAGATTTCTACTATCATCGACTTTTCGGTAACGGCATTTCTGTATGTCTATGGAATCTGCTGTGTGGTTTTCTTCAAGGTGCTCCGCGCAGAGGGAGGCCGTTGGTGGCAGTGGGCCTATGGAAGCATCGGCTTTGGTTTTTGCCTCTGGGTACTAGGGGAGACCTCTTTGCTCACCCTTGGTATTGCCGGAATTTTTACCCTCAGTGGATTGCCCTTTTATCTCTTCTATACCTTAAGATCAGCGGTCGAAACGGCCTGAAGTTCTTCCTCCCCAACCCCCATCAGCGTTTGCCACGCAAGCAAGTAGGCTAGACGATTCTTGGTCGCGGGCATCTGGCGCAGAATCTCCGGCATCGTCAAACAATCACTCCGTTGACGCAAATACGACGACAGGAGCAGATCATGGGAGCGGCCTAAAAAAAGGGTGAATTCTGGGTTAGCAGCAAGCTGCACGGCGAAACTTGGCACCACAGTCAGGCCGTAGTCGCGAGGCCCAGCATGGCAATGGAGGTCGAGAGTGCTCAGCAATTGCAAAGTTAGCGGTAGCCCCCCTTGAATGGTCACTTTGAGGCCCGGAAAATCCCCTGCGCAGAAGGGGAAACGATAGACGCCATCCTCAGCGACTGCCATAAGGAAAAGAGCCTGAGAACTGAAGCATGAGAGAGGAAGCGTCATGATGATACTTTATTGCACCAAGCCTTGAGTCGTTGAAAAAGTGCTCTATCCCATGGGTATATATCCCGATCAACAAGAACCTGCAAGCTTCAGCTGGTGCTTAGTAATTAGCGCAGTTCTTCTATTCAAAACACTCGTCAGGGGGGCTCGGCTCATAGCCCTGGATAAAATCCCTGATGGTTAGGTGGACAACATCCCAGCCTAAGAAATTTTTATCTTTGCCAAAGACCTTAGCGCGAAAAAACTGTTCCCCACTGCTATTGGCTCCCCCGTCCCAGTAACGTTTGTTGTAAAATTGATAGCTGCTTTCTCCTTGGATCTCACCTCGTTCCACCGGTGACCAGATAGGAGTGCCATTGGGACAACGTACCAAACGAGAAAGTTCAAGGTGCATTGCTTGGTCGCTAAACTCAAGCCCCATAGCAATCTCTTGTCCAGCTTCAACCACTCGATTTTGCTCATTAAGGATAAGCTTCGATTCGTCTATTTGACGATCTCCACCACCAAGATAGAAGCTAAAAACAAGAGGATCGAAGTCAAGGATTTCGCCCCATTTATAGGAACTCGCTCCCGGGAGTGGAGCTGTTACCGTCAGCCCCTTGCCGATGGTGGTACAGGCAGTATCTTCGGAGGAGTCGCTTGCCAGAGCCCCTTGGGGGGAGGGACGTAAAGTCGTTTTTTTGTCAAACTGCCCGCAGAGTTCGCTCACCAGTTGCCCCATGCTTTGCAATTGCCACTTGCTAAGCCAGTCGGGATTCGCTACCAAGCGGCTACCAGCCAAGAATCTTCCTGAATAACCGACCAGCATCAGGCGAATTTTATCACGAGTAGCCGTGATCCCTCCGTCTGTGCCTAGGTAGCTCACCCTAATTTCGTGCAAGGCTACTTGCAGGGGGAAGTCCACCAAAGTGGGATCCTGGGGAATTATGTAGTGAGCACCGAGACTAAAGGTCGACGAATTCGCAGCAACTATTTGCAAATCGAGACAGGCTGATAAGCTAAAAGGGCAATGTACCAACTCGACACCGGTGGGCACTTGGGCAGTAAGATGAGCTGGGATGTTCTTTGCTAAGATCAAGGTTCGCGCACGCATCGTCTGGGCGGAACGGAGATCAAGGGTTAGGCGGCTTTGATTGCTTTTACTGAGGTTGACTATATCAATGGTCGGAGATTCGGGGCTCAGATTGACAAATTCATGGCGGCGGGTGTCATACCAATTAAAGCCGAGGTTGAGGATGGTCAATAATTCACGGGCAAAGAGAGCTTGAGTATCTGCCGTTTTCCGGTGGAGCAAGGCGATTTCAAAAATCCACTGCATTTTTTCGTCGACGGTTTGAGGATCTTTGACGAGAAGGAGCTGGACATTTTGGGCCAGCCAATGAGCATAAGCATCTGCTTGGCTCTGTAAGTCGATGGCGATCTCGGCAGGAAGCTCCAGCTGGGCTCGGGGAATCCCAAAGGCAGATTCACCGTTGGGAGGAATTATATGTTTTCCTCCATAGTCAACCGAGGTGGGGGTTTCAGCAATATGCGACTCTAAATAAGCCACGGCGAGAAGAAAACGCATCGGGACATTATGGGTCTCCCCGGAGAGAGCGAACTCCGTCTCGAGGGTGGAAACCTTCGCAGCATCTTCGGCGGAAGCAGTCTTTTTTTTGCTGCCGTTGCAGCTGTTCAGCAGCAACCCAAGGCTACAAGCCCCCGCTAGGGCTAAATACTTCTCCCAGCGCCTCGCCGCTCGGTAAACATGCAGCACTGATGCTGGCATATAATCTTCCTCCCCAGGGGTAAAATACAGCCGTCGAAAAATCAGGGCTGAAAAGCAAAGTTGTCTTGCTTTTATCCGTAAGTTAAGGCAAATTCCCCAAGCGATGGGGGTATAGCTCAGCTGGTAGAGCGTTGGATTTGCATTCCAAAGGTCAGGAGTTCGACTCTCCTTACCTCCACCACTTACAGTTTCTCTTCTATGATAACCCGAGATCATCCCTCAAGAACAGTTCCCTCAGCCGAATAATAACAAAGTGTTTTTATTTTTGTCTCTCGAGGGGCAAGGGAATAGTAGCGACATGAGCTAATCAGCGGGCTGTAGATATGTAAGGAAATGGCAGCTTCCTCAGCGGTATTGGCCAGGCAGTGGACGCCCATTGTATCGTTGATATAACTAATTTCTCGAGGATGAAAGAGCGCGCGCGCCGTCTGTCTTAGGCAGAAATCTTGAGGGGCGGGCAGATTCGTGACCTCATAAATAGTCTCGGCCAAGCTCCCGGCGATAAGGTAAGCCCATCCCTGGGAGCCGTTATGATCGTGAATTGGAGTTTGTTGGCCTTTTTGCCAGCAAAGGGTCAGAACTTCCCAATGAGAGTCCTGATAAAGTAAATTACGGGTATAAAATTGCTCCCGAAAGAAGATGAAGCTATGCAGATCTGCGCTTGTCAGACTGACTTCTTGTAATAACTCACTTACCCGTTCAGGTCGACCGGCAAGCTCCGCAAGCATCCGCAAAAAATCTTGCACCCGAGGGGAATAGCCCATGAAAAACTCCTCGCCAAGAAACAGGTACCAGGCTGAGAACAGTATCCCATTAGCGCCCTTTTACCGCAACGATATAGGCAACCCAGGCATCGCATTCCTCACCCTGCTCAACCCGGGTAAATTCGCCGTTGCCATCGCCCTCTTCATCATTTCCTTCCCAATAGACATAGCTCGTGGGAAAGCCAACTTCAGCGAGAATATCGCGCAATTCGGGCAGTGACCAGAGGCGCCAATTATAGGTAAAGACTCGTTCGCGTTTTTTCTCCCCCTGGCGTTTAAAATGAATATAAAAAAGCCCTTCGTTAGTGAGGGGATCATAGCTTTCCTGATCCCAATAATAACTATAGCCGAGTTCATCGTCCTCGGTTTCTTCTTCGTTGGCCTCACCACATTTCGGCCCGCCAAAACAGTCGAGAAAAAATAATCCCCCGGGGTTAAGGGCTGCAAAGTTCTTAGCAAAGTACTGCTTTAGCTGCTCTCGCTGCTTAAAGATAAAATAACTAAAATTCAAAGCACAAGCGATATCGACACGGGGAAGTTCACTGGTAAGGACATTGGCTTGGCGAATATCAAGGCGGGACTGTTGCTCCGGGGTGAGCTGCGCAAAAAAATGCTCTTTACCATAGGCAAGGGGCTCAGGATCGAGGTCGAGCCCATAGGAGCGGTTTGCTCCACCATCTTCAACCCAGGCGCTTGCTAAGGCAAAAGTACCACAAAAATCTTCGCGGAGACTGTGAGCTCGGGCGCCAGGGTGGATTTCCCCGTAAATACGTTGAATAAACTCCACATCAGCTTCGATGGATTGTACCGATTGGGAGTAATAATAGTACTTGTCAAAAGCAGGCAATAAAACCGGGGAGCGTGAAGTCGACGAACTGGCCAAAATAGTTTCCTTCTCAAGATAAAACGAGCGGGGGGATAAGGTCCCCTTGGGGGACGGGTCCCGGCAGCTTACTTACCTACCCGGTAATGCAAAAAGACACAACCTTCATCGCTTGTGCAAGAGAGTAAGTGAAGGGCAAGCCCAGACTGGGGAAGCGGCCCGGAGAGTAAACGAGGTGCCTGTTCGTTGCCCACCAGCAAGGGACAAAGGGTCAATTTAAGCTCATCCACCAGTCCTGCTGCATAAAAAAGCGGATTGATATAGCCGCCTCCAAACAGTAACACCCGCTTATAGGAAAGTTTGGTTAGGCGAGCGACAATAGTAGCTGCCACCGAACTCTCAGCGGAAACAAGCAGATTGTCACAAGAGCGGGGATCTACGCCGGGAGGGGCGCTAAGCACTGCTGGTGAAACAATCGTGCGGGGAATATGGTTTTGTTGCCAAAAATACAGATCTGCAGCGAATCCCTGCTTACTGACGATAAACCAGTGGGGGTAGACCTGCTTGCGGTTTTTTACTTCAAATAAACGTGGATTTGCCCGTAAAGACGAGGCCCCCATAATAATCGCATCGGCCTCGCATACCTCTGCCAGCAATAATTGACGATCAGCTCGACTGGTAAAACCGCTGGCTAAACGAGCCGCGTCTGTCTGTCCAGGTTCAAGCCCAATATGACCATCGACGCTTGCTGCCATGACGTTGATAAGGCGAAAGGGGCGGGTAGAATCCACAGACTTACATCCCTGAGCAAATTTAACCGTGCTAAGCTTTTAACAGTGGTAAGCTAAGGCATTGGAAATATTAGATTCGATTACAGCCGAAGTCTGCTTAGAGGCAATGCTGATTTCAGCAACCACAAGCTCTCGGCACTTGTTGAGCATCTGCTTCTCCCCAAAGGACAGACCTTTGTTTTCTTGCTGGGCTGACAAATCTCGCAAGACTTCGGCCATATCACTCATGCTGCCCGAGCGTAATTTTTGTTGGAGTTTGCGCGAGCGCTTATTCCAGGTGCCTTGGGAGCACTGAGCTGGCATCTTTAGTATATTATAGATTTCTTCGATTTCGGTTTCCTGCATCAACTTACGCATGCCGGCGCGTTCGCAGGAGCTAATGGGAACCATCACCGTAGCGCCGGTGGCTAAAATATGGAGAACGTAGCAATTCAAGGTGTGGCCGCCAAGATCGCAGACCTCGACGCCCGTAACTTCTGCAACGCCTTGAGCGGGATAGACTGCCATTTCACCAATTTTAAATTGCATTTTTCCCTCAATATTGCACATTAGGTTAGGACTTTTTGGGGGGCGGTCTTTTTCCCCCTTCGCTGACCCTTAGCCAATTATAGCGCCCTCATCGGGGTAAGCTCGAAAGATATCTGGAGGTTACCCACTGACTTGCGCTTTTAAGGATGCTCCTGGCCTGTTGCCTCTTCAAAGCAGGATTTTACTCCCTGCAGCCAGATAAACCGGCTATACATCAGAACAGCTCGCAGGAGGTAGCATCGTAATAAACTAATTTTATTGGCTTAAAGTGGAGAGCTTGGCATAAATCCTAGAGCCAAAATTTCAAGCAAGATTAAGCAAAAATAAGGGTGTTGTCAATCAAATGTTTATATTTTGTACAGTTTCTCGATGGTTATCCCCCATGGCGTTCAGGCGTTGTAAATCCCGGTCTTACTGGAAAAAATGGGGTTGCTAAGGGATTTTTAATTTACTATTGTACACCTTCAAAAAAGGGGTTGCCCTTTCAGCTAATTATCCGGAGAAGAGCCCGATGGTGTCAATGAGTACTGCCAAAAGTGAAATTATCAAAAAATATCAGCAACATGATACTGATACCGCTTCCCCCCAAGTGCAAATTGCGCTTTTGACTTCGCGTCTGGTGTCTCTTAATGACCATTTTGCCGTCAATAAAAAAGACCACCACTCTCGCCAAGGTTTGATCAAAATGGTCGGCCAGCGTCGCCGCTTATTGAACTACCTCCATAAAACCAACATCGCTGGTTATAAAGAATTAATCAAAGATCTTGGTATTCGCCGCTAGATACTGAACCGCGATGGTGGGGGATAGATCCCCCTTCGTCGGTTTAGATTCGGAATTTTCCCATGCCTTTTAGCAAGCCCCGTTTTGCATACCGCCCGCAAGGCTACTGCCCCCAACAAGGAACCTGATATATGGCGATTACTCGCGAAATAGTTATCAACGACAAAACAATTACCTTTGTATTCAACAAATTCGCTCAGCAAGCCAACGCCGCAGTTATGGTTTCCTCTGGTGGTACGCAAGTATTGGTCGCGGTGTGCAGTCAAGATCTGCGCAGCAACAAGGATGAGTACCAGGATTTCGTCCCCCTCGGCATCGACTATATCGAAAAATCTTATGCCTCCGGACGAATTCCCGGTGGTTATTTAAAACGCGAAGGCAAGCCAAGTGATCAAGCTACCTTGACCGCTCGGGTTCTTGATCGCCCGCTTCGTCCCTGCTTTCCTAAAGGCATGTACCAGGAGACTGTGGTCACGGCGACCGTTATGTCCTACGAGCATGGCTTTAGTCCCGTAAGTTTGGCCCTGCTTGGGGCAAGTACCGCCTTGATGATCAGCGATATTCCCTTTGATGGTCCCGTAGCCAGCGTGCGTATTGGCATGAAAGACGGCGCCTTCATTGTTGACCCCATTGAAGGCCAAGAGGGTGACCTCGATCTCAATATTGCCTGCAAACCAGGGGCCGTGTTGATGGTAGAAGCCGGTGCGAACTTCCTCAGCGAAGAGCAGATGCTCGCCGCAATAGCCTATGCTCAAGAGGTTATGGCACCTCTCTTTGATTTCCAAATCGCCATGCAAAAAGAATTAGGCAAGCCTAAATTTGCACTGAGCCCCATGGTCTTTCCTGCTGGTTTTGCAACTGCGGTGCGCAGCGAAGCTGAAGCAAGCTTTGCCCAGGCTTTTAGCCAAGCCAACAAGAAAGCGGTGAACCAAGCACTCAGCGCAATTAAAGCCGAGCTGGCCAGCACCTTAAATCCCCACGGCGGAGCTAAGGAAAGAAGCGCTCTTAACGAATTATTTGAACAGGAAAAATCTCGCTTTATGCGCGAGATGATCCTCAGCGAGAGAAAACGCATCGATCGCCGCGCCCTCGATGAAATTCGCCCCATTACCTGCGAAGTTGATCTCCTAAAACGCCCCCATGGTTCGGCCTTGTTTACTCGCGGAGAAACCCAGGCGCTCGCCGCAGTAACTCTTGCTTCCACCGACGATCAACAACGGAGCGAAACCCTCTGGGATATGGACGTGAAGCAACGCTTTATGCTCCACTATAACTTCCCCCCCTACAGTGTGGGTGAAGCGCGGATGCAACGTAGCCCAGGTCGTCGAGAAATCGGTCACGGGAGCTTAGCGCGTCGGGCTCTAGTTCCGGTAATTCCTGATGATGGCGAATTCGAATACACTATTCGGCTCGTTTCGGAGGTACTCTCTTCAAACGGCAGCTCCTCCATGGCAACTGTTTGTGCCGGCACCATGGCCTTGCTGCAAGCGGGTGTGCCCATCAAAGAACCAGTAGCTGGTATCGCTATGGGTTTGATTATGGAAGGCGAGCGTTACGCGGTGTTGTCCGATATTCTTGGTGATGAAGATCATCTTGGTGATATGGACTTTAAAGTGTGTGGTACCGCCGACAAAATCACCGCCCTACAAATGGATATCAAAATTGGCGGTATTAGCATGGAAGTGATGGCCGAGGCCCTCGCCCAAGCAAAAACCGGCCGTCAGCATATTCTTGGCAAATTGGTAGAGACCATCTCCGCCCCTCAGGAACTTTCCGATTTTGCACCGCGGATTTTCAAGCTTAAAATTAAGCAGGACAAGATTCGTGATATCATCGGTCCCGGTGGTAAAACTATTAAGAAGATTACCCTCGATGCCGGTGTTAAAATCGATATCGAAGACAGTGGGATTATTAATATCGTCGCTCCTGATGCCACCAGTGCCCAGGCTGCTAAGGCCTTGATTCGCTCGTGCACCAGTGCTCCCCAACTGGGTGAAGTCTATTTAGGTAAAGCAGTACGCTTGACTGATTTTGGCGTATTTATAGAAATTAAGCCTGGAGTTGACGGCCTCTGTCATATTTCACAGCTCGATAGTCAACGGGTTACCCGCATTGAAGATGTGGTCAAGCTGGGTGATGAAGTGCTGGTAAAAGTGGTAGATATCGATCGCCAGGGACGGATTAAACTGAGCCGAAAAGACGCGATCGGTCAACAGCCCATTAATGCTTGAGGAAGCGTGGAAAAAACGACCCTGATTAATCCCGCCTCAGCGGGATATCCAGCCATCGTTATTGGTTTGAGCGAAAGCGCTAATTCCCATCCCATTGATTTAGAACTAACTGAACTTATTCTGCTGCTGGCAACCTTGGGTCTCAAGGTTGCCGCCAGGGTGGTGCAGAAAAATCATCGGCTTTCGCCTGCTCATCTCATCGGCCAAGGTAAAATAGCAGAAATCAGAGCCCTCGCCCTCGCTCATCAAGTCCGTCTACTTGTCTTTGATCACGTATTAACCGGCACCCAACAGCGAAATCTCGAAGAAATGACCGGCTGCCAAGTGTTAGATCGTGCCGGGGTAATCCTTGATATTTTTGCCCACCATGCTCATTCAAGCCAAGCCCAAACTCAGGTGGAAATTGCTCAATTGCATTATTTGCTGCCGCGTTTGACTGGAGCTTGGACCCATTTTCATCGCCAAGCCGGTGGCGGTGGAGTTACTTCGCGAGGAATGGGCGAGAAGCAAATCGAGGTGGATCGACGCCGCGCCCGTGAACGCATTGCTCGTCTACAAAAGCGCCTTGAGCAGGTCCGTAAAGAAAAAATCGTCCAGCGGAAATCACGTCAAAATGAACTCAAAGTTTCCTTAGTCGGTTATACCAACAGCGGCAAAACCACCCTGATGCACGGGCTCACCCGTAGCGAGCAGCAC
The DNA here is from genome assembly GCA_023250635.1 of Deltaproteobacteria bacterium. Classification (GTDB taxonomy): domain Bacteria; phylum Bdellovibrionota_B; class Oligoflexia; order Oligoflexales; family Bog-1112; genus JAHFAI01. The sequence goes on from JAHFAI010000008.1 coordinate 52,580, forward strand.
GGTAAAGATGAGCTATTTGCCACCTTGGACACCAGTGTGCGAGTAATCGATCCAGCTCGTAAGCCGAAAATTCTCCTCAGCGATACCGTAGGATTTATTCGCAAGCTTCCTCCCAGCCTCTTAGAATCATTTAAATCAACCCTCGATGAAGCTTGTAATGCCGATTTATTATTGCACGTTGTGGATATTTCTCATCCTGATTTTCGTGAACAAATGGAGGTGACCGAGTCAGTCCTCAGCGAAATTGCTGCAAAAGATATACCGACGATGGTGATTTTCAACAAAATCGATTTGGCTGATGATCCTTTTTTGCCACGAATTTTGAAACGCCGCTTTCCGGATAGCATTGCTATTTCATCGTTGCATAGCACTGATTTACGCCGAGTCCGGGAACATCTATTTGCTTTTTTTCAAAAGAAATTTCATCCTCTCTATCTAAAAATAGCGGTGACTGAACAGAATAGTTTGTCCTTGGTCTATAATAACTGCGTGCTCCAGGGGGTTTTTTATCAGGGAGCCTACGCGTTTTTCTCTCTGCAGGCGCCGGAGCGCATTTATGTAAAACTCCAACGCTTTGTGATAACCGAGCAAGATTTTCAAGGAGAACTGAGCGATGAGCCTAATGCGCATTGATGGTGAAGGATTAGGAGCTGAGTATTGCGCACAATTGCCCGAGTGGAGCCAACGAGCTCTTGCTGCTCTTGTCCGTCTACAAACTAAGACTTGCCGGGCAAGCGAATCTACTGGTTGGTATCATTGGCCGCGCCAGGGAGGTTTTGCTCTTGCTCGGGATATTCACACCCTTGTGGCTGAATATCCTCTGGCCTACGATATGGTGGTCGTGGTGGGTATTGGCGGCTCCTTTGCAGGCTGTCGGGCGGTGGATCAGGCCCTGCGTCACAGCTATCAGGAGTTGCAGGAGGCCTCGTCCCTTACTACTCCTAAAACTCGGCCTATTCTTTATGCCGGACATAATCTCAGTGAAGAACAGCTGATCGAATTGCTCGATATACTGCCTCAGCGGCAAATAGTGCTGACGGTAATCAGCAAGTCAGGCGCAACGACCGAAACTAGCGTCGCCTATAGAATCTTACGCAGCTATATGGGACAGCACTATGGTGGCGATGAAGCACGGCAGCGTACGATTATTATTACCGATCAACACGAAGGCTGTTTACGTCAGCAAGCTCAGGATGAACAAATTACCTCGTTTGTGCTCCCACGAGATATCGGTGGACGTTATTCACTGCTGACCGCGGTTGGTTTGGTGCCCTTAGCCTTGGCAGGTCATAATATCGATCAATTGCTCCAGGGCGCTGATGAATTATTTACCTCCCTGGAGACAAGTAGAGGGGTGGAGCATCCTGTCGTACAATTAGCGGCAACGCGACGAGTCGCCTGGGATCAGGGCAAACGTTTAGATTTGCTCGCTTATGCAAATCCTAAATTACCGGGCTTTGTCGAGTGGTGGAAACAGCTCTTTGCCGAATCAGAAGGTAAGGAAGGCAAGGGCTTGTTTCCCGTAGGCATGGCCTATTCCACTGATTTGCATTCTCTCGGTCAGTATGTACAAGAAGGCTGGTCGGGAATGATTGAGACTTTTTTGTTTTTTCGTCATGATATTCCAGCACAAAGTTCTCTGGTAGAACGTCGCTTGCGCGTACCAGGCTTCTCGCGCTTAAACGATGGAGTCTCTTATTTGGAAGGGCGCCTGCTCGAAGAACTCAGTGATGGCGCTATGCTTGCGGCCTACCAGGCCCATGTTGCCCGAGGTGTACCCTGCATCAAGCTGCATTTTCCCCGTCTTGATACGTATACTCTGGGTTATATGATTGCTTTATTTGAAGTGGTTTGTGCACTCAGCGCCGATCTTCTCGAGGTAAACCCCTTCGATCAGCCCGGTGTTGAAGCCTATAAAAAGCGTATGTTTAGCTTATTTGCTAAGCCATAGTAATTCAAAAGCATTGCAGCACTAAGCAGCGATACAAAATCGAAGGGGATGTGGAAACCCTCGCTATTGCCATTTCTCAAGACTCCCCGGTCTTCCACGGTAAGCCGAACTCCAATGCCCCCTTTAAGTGATTATGAGCCTGGCAGTACACTTGTAAGTTAGCACTTTCGTGGGAACCATCTTTAGCAAACGAGGTAATATGATCTATATGGAGAAAGGTCTTCTGGGTACAACGCTTGTTCTGACTGCTACGGTATTCACACTGAAAATCAGCGCGTTTTTGTACTTCTCGGCGGGTAGCTGCAGGAATTGTTCGGCTTCTTTTTTTGTGCGGTGAAGAAACATCTTTTTTTAGTCTGGGCGAGTCAGGAGCAGACTGTTCCCTGGAGTTCTCACTCCCTTGTGGTGCAACGATTTGAGTCTGAGGCTTGGGGTTCTTTCGTTCAGCCTTAGGAGGCCTAGGATTTTTTCGTGCAGTTCGTTGTGTGGCTTTTATAGCTGGGTCCTTTGCTGCCAGAGCTATATCAGTTATTTTTTCTAGCAGCTCAGGCAATTGGGCTTGCATAGAGGCTACGCCCAATAATTCAGCACAGCGCTGCAGTTTGGCG
>JAHFAI010000130.1 GCA_023250635.1 Deltaproteobacteria bacterium
ACCTTTCTCCATATAGATCATATTACCTCGTTCGCTAAAGATGGTTCCCACGAGAGCGCTAACTTACAAGTGTATTGCCAGGCTCATAATCACTTAAAGGGTGCATTGGAGTTCGGCTTACCGTGGAAAACCGGGGAGTCTTGAGGAAAGAGAGCAGCAGCAGAAGTGGTGAGAGCAAGAATTCGTGCAATTCAGCCGCTGACCTATGTTTTTTGGGAGAGCTCGTTTTTCGTCCTTCGCTCACCTCTTTGCAAGGGCAGGGGGCTTAGGTGGGGTCAAATTTTATCCGCGTCGAGCGGATGGAATTTGATGCCACCGTAAGCCTCCTGCCATGCTGGGGGTGGCGAGGAGCGAAATCCACTTCGAGGCCGGTGAGGGGCTTCTCCCTCAGCCTTTAAAATTTTCTGGCAGCGACCGACAGGTTCGAGTTCAATAGCGGGGGATTTTCCGCATTCGCTTCGATTTTGTATCACTGCTTAGTGCTGCAATGCTTTTGAATTATGAGACAACTCTATTTTATAGCACCAGCATTCTGGCAGTCATTTTTTCGAAGGAAAATCCTGCCCGCTCCCACCAGCTAAGTTCAACCACCCCGGGATAATCAAGCTTAAGCGTACAGCTATCTTCCACAAAAATACCCAGGAAGGAGGAAGTATAGCTGCAGGTGAGTTGTATCTCTTTGCCATGGTAATGCGCGCAAACATCCTGCCATAAAGGACTAAAAAACGTACGAACAGATAAACTGTCACTTCTTTTGAGCACCAGGGTTTCTCCCACGTTCATACGTTCAGGTACAAGGGGAGCTCCTCTCTCAGCATAACTTATGGTGGATAAAAAGCTGCTACTGAACAGCAGCGAAAAAACCAGCGAGTTAACCATATCATCTCCTTTGCAGCATATTCTCCTTATCGTAGAGCTTCTCTGCTAAGGATGCGTTAAAAATAACAAGGGATTTTATTTCTCGTCCTTTCCCTTAGCAACAGGCTTGATAAGGCTGAGCCCAACTGAAACCGCAATGATTCCCACAATTACTCCCAGGGAGAGCAAGGTTGAGATAGTCACCACGCTGGCTAGCATAAACTTCGCCCCGACAAAGACCAGCACCAAGGCCAGCCCCTGGTGGAGATAGGGGAGAAAATCAGCACCATGGCTTAAGATAACGTAAAGAGAACGCAAGCCAAGAATGGCAAGAATATTTGAGGTATACACGATAAAAAAATCTTCGGTAATCGCCAGAACTGCGGGGACTGAATCTACGGCAAAAACTAAATCAGCAAATTCAACGCTTAAAAGAGCGACAAAAACAGGAGTGATTTGCCAACTTCGACCAGGCTCTTTGACAAAGAATTTTCCCCCCTCGTGCTGGTCTTTTATGGGGAGTAAGCGCTTTAGCAAGCGGATCCCCGCGGGGACCTCCAAGCCGCCCTCTTTAGTTTTTCCTTGGAGAATTTTAAGTCCTGAAATTATCAGAATTCCCCCCAGCACATAACTGGTCCAATGAACCGTATTAAGCAACTTAATTCCACCAAAAATCATCAGTGCGCGCATGACAAAAGCACCGATGATGCCCCAAAATAATATTTTGTGGTGATAGAGCTTATTGATATTAAAAGCACGAAAGATCAAATAGAAAACAAATACATTATCCATGCTCAAGCTCAACTCAAGCAGGTAACTAGCGGCAAAGTCAACGGCTTTACCCCCCCCCCATTTTCCGTAGATATAAACCGCTGCCAAGGCGGCGACGCCAGTCCAAAAGCCCGTCCAGCCAAACGCTTCGCGGCTGCTTATCCCATGGGGACGACGCTGTAGCCAGAGGAGATCGACTCCCAAAGCCAACACCACTACGAGGTGGAAAACCACCCATATCGAAACAGAGGCTGAAATATTCATGGGACAACGCCTAAAAGATTACCTGGAGAAGATCTACTAAGAGTATACCGCAGAGTACCTGCTTCGCCATGAAAAAAAAATTGCTGGTTTTTCCCTGCATGTCCTCACCGCCTTGTGATACAGATCTAGAGGACACCCCTTATCAAGGAGCTTCACTTTTGATGGATAGCACCCACGCACTGCACCACCACAACAATGGCGAAGCAGGAAAAAAACTTAGAATCTCAATTGCACTTAACTTCGCTACAGCACTGCTGCAGATAATAGTCGGTTTATTCAGTGGAAGCTTGGCGCTTATTTCCGATGCCATTCATAACTTTAGTGACGTCGCCTCCTTGCTCATCAGTTATATTGCTCAAAACCTGGCCACCAGAGGCGCCACTCCCTCCCAAACCTTCGGGTTTCGCCGGGCTGAAATCCTCGCAGCATTTATTAACGCCTCAGCTCTGATTGGTGTGGCGGTGGTTATCTGTTTCGTGGCGATCAGTCGCTTCTGGCAACCGGTGGCAATAAAATCAACTTGGGTATTTGCCTTTGCCGGCCTTGGGGTCTTAGTCAACGGGCTTGGCGCTAGACTACTCAAGCCCCATACCCACCATAATCTCAATCTCAAGTCTGCATATTTTCACCTATTAGCCGATATGACAACCTCCATCGCCGTAATGCTGAATGCCGTCCTGATCTATATTTTTGAATGGGCACTACTCGATAGCTTGTTATCCCTAGGAATCGCTTTATTTCTCGTCTATACCGCCTGGGATTTGCTTATGCAAGCCCTGCGAGTTCTTATGCAATTTTCTCCTCGGGAAATTTCATTGGGCGAGGTAGAGCGCTGTATTCGTCAACATTCTGCTATTGAAAACGCCCATCATCTTCATTGCTGGCAATTGACTGACCAACAAATACATTTGGAAGCACATCTAGATTTTAAAGAGGATCTACCGCTGAGTGAAGTCAGTAAAATTAGCGAAGAAATAAAAACAACCCTAGAAAAAATGGGAATTACTCATATTATTCTTCAAGCTGAAATAGGAGCCGAACATTCGAAAGAGCTGCTCTCTTGTGGCATTGTTGCATAAATACAACACTACTCTTCCACCAATGCTAAAAGTTCTTCTCTGCTCATCCCCCCGCCGGTGCTGCCCCCAGGTGAACCAACGATGGCCTGGGCTAAATTTTTCTTGCTCGCCTGCAATTGAAGGATTTTCTCTTCCACCGTGTTTTTACTGACCAGACGATGCACCAATACGGGATTACGCTGACCAATACGGTGAGCTCGATCAGCAGCTTGATCCTCCACCGCAGGATTCCACCACGGATCCATAATATACACATGGTCAGCAGCAGTGAGATTGAGGCCTACTCCGGCCGCTTTAAGCGAGAGTAACAACACCGGGATGGCCTTGTCGCTTTGAAAGCGAGTAACAATTTCTTGACGATTTTTTGTGGAACCATCGATACGCAAAAAAGCAATATTTTGCTTTTTTAGTCGCTTTTCGATCAGATCCAAAAAGCCCGTCCACTGAGAGAAGACTAACGATTGATGCTCATTGACTATGCTTTCTTCGAGACAGGTGAGTAGCAAGTCTAACTTCGTTGAAGCCGCCGTCGTCTTATGACCAGGCAAGAGCGCCGGATGACAGCAGGCTTGACGCAAGCGCAGAAGCGCCTCGAGCACCTGCAAAACATTGCCCCCCTGTTGCAACTTGCTGATAATTTCTTTACGAGTTGCCAGCAAAATCGATTGATAAAGGTTGTGCTCCTCTTCGCTTAGCTGGCAGTAAAGCACCACCTCAGTTCGCGGAGGCAGCTCTTCGGCAACTTCTTTCTTCATTCTCCGCAACATAAAAGGCTGTAAACGTTGCCGTAAAAGCGTCATCCGTTCATTATCGCCATTAGCAATAGGCTGACAATAACGCTTCTGAAAGAGCTGATAATTAGCAAGCAACGAAGGATTGAGAAAATGAAAGATACTCCAAATGTCATCAAGACGGTTTTCAA
>JAHFAI010000131.1 GCA_023250635.1 Deltaproteobacteria bacterium
TGAAGTTAAAACAGACCGTGCTAATCCGTGCGAGATCCTTCGCCGCTGCGGCTCAGGACACGCCGCTGGCATGCTAAACCGCTGCGCCGAGGCGGCTTGCAGTTTCGCGCCAGCGACTAGATAAGGATTAGCTTTACCATGAAAGTATTTTGCAATTTTTTAACTTTCGCTTTGTTCAGCTATGGCTTAGGTTTTATGTGTTCACCGGGATCTGCTGGAACAGAAGCACTTGCTTGGAAGGATTTCAGCCCTAAGCAGCGCGGGATTTTAAGCCAGTTGCTCGACCTCTCATCTAATGAAGCTGAAGCGGCCAATGCCTTTCACGCTCACCTCACCAGCTATCGGGATAATCCCTGCCCTTATCCCTTTACTCGGCTGCTCTTTGAGGACTGGGGAAAACAACAAGATCTTCCCCGCTGCGACCCTGGAATTACGGTGCCGGTTGAATCATACGAGTTGGCAGCTCGAGGGCGCAGTCTTTTTTTTGAAAATCTTGATTTTCGACGAGTTCGGGCTATTTTTGTTGGGGTCAATAAAGATTCCAAGCGGGTCGACTTTGGTCATTCCTTTATTAAAATTGATCTGTGCCCTTCTGCTGATTTTTCCACCTGCAGCTGGCCATTGGAAATCGTGGTTAGTCCGGGATCCGATAAGGAAAAGAAAATTCACTATGGGTTTAGGACCTTTTCCGACGTACTTTCAGCGATGGCAAGCCGTCCTGGACTAAAAACCACCATGGTTGAGCTGCCGTTCGCGCCAAAGGAAAAAAGAAATTTTATTTTAGCCTTGATTGAGAAATCTCGTCTTAAGGCTGTCTACAAGGTCTTATCAAGAAATTGCGCCACCTCCATCAGGGGGCTTGTTAATGTTGCAACTGACCAAGTCGATGACTTTATCGATCCTCGCCCGTTCAGCATGCTGGAATGGGTAGCAAAGAAATTTTCGAGTCCGCTAATTCCCGTACCTTCCTATGTGCTCAGGGCAAATATTGCCATGTCGCAGTCGTCGGTAAAGCGAGGATTTGGGCTGATTTCTGCAAGCTTTGCAGAATATCTTCATCTTCCTAATGAGCGCAGATTTTGTAGCCTAAACAATCCCAAGGGAATTTTAAAGACCCTAGCTGAATTAATAAAAAATCCTGCTCAGACCGAGTCAAAAAAATCACCCTATGCCTCTACTTGCGAGGAACGAACGGATGCGGTCGTTCGTATATTTAACCTTGCAAGCGCTTGTAGTATGCTGGAAGAACAGGTTGAATTTGCGATAAAATCAGCTCTTAATAAGGAAATTATGGATGAACGAAGAGAAGTTCATCATTCGCCTGATCACGAAATCAATGAACTGTCTCATCTAACCCATAGGCTAGATATGGTTCGCTTTGAACAGATAGCACTGCTGGGAGAGCTTAAGAATAAGGTCGAAACCCTAGCAGGAGGAAAGATCCCCGCTGATCGCTATGGGCAAACTTTTGAAGATTTTGGGGCTACCCCTGAGGGGAAGAAATATACTACACTGCTTAAAGATAAACTCGAAATTTCTGAGAAGCTCGCCAAAAAAATCAGCGGAAAATATGTAGAAAATCTTCGTAAGCATGCTGGCTCTAAACCAATTGAGCTGATGAAAAGAGTTGTGGGGATGAAGGGCTGGGTTGACGAGGTTCACGAAGCCTGCAAGTAACCAGCACATTTTCAATTACTCAAGACCTGAGCGGTTTAGCTTTGGCTAGGTGGAGGGAAAGCCAAGAACAGCAGGCGATAATGCCAAAAAGTAGAGAGAGCGCGACCACAAACTGCTCGCTTGTATATACCCTGATCCCCATCTCGTCCACGCTGCCTGCCCACTGATAGTCAAGTACGCTGCCGATGATCTGCTGGAGCAAGGCTCCGCCAAACATATTAAGGGTATTAACCAGTCCCAGAGTCAGACCGGAATTGCTGGAAGAAGTTGCGTGCACGGCGCCGGTAAAGCACATCATCTCAGCACTACAGCACAGGCCAATGGCAAATAAGACTCCCTGCAAACCCTGGGTCGATAGTTCGGGGCCGTACAGTAAGTATCCAAAGAGCATTAGCAAGGTGAACGTGCAGAGTTGAATTGCACGATCAAGGCAGCGAAAACGCTCGCACAGGGCTGGCAAAAGCAAACTACCAATACTGAGGCCCACAAAAAGCAGGGTGCAGCTCAAGGCAGCTTCATGCTTAGGGATATGATATTTTTTCATCAAAAAAGCCGGTCCCCATAAATCCGCAAGCACCGACAGGGGCGTATAAACACCGATGGCCAATAAGGCGTACAGCAGAATTGATGAATCACTGAGTATGCGGCGGATATCCCTCCAGGGTATTGCAAGGTTGCTTTGAGCTAGGGTGGGGGCAGTCGGTAGCACAAGAAATGTTGCTGCCATCAGAAGTATGCCCAGTAGCCCCAGACTCGAGGTAAGGGCGCGCCAGCCCGTAAGGCTAATTAAAGAAACCAGGCAGGAACCGGTGATGATCGCGCCCACGGTGCCGAGGGTAAGAGTTGCTCCCATCAGCAGGCCCCGACGACCAAGGGGAAGACCATCAGCAGCAATTTTGAGAGCTGACATAAAGGCGCTGGCTGAGCCTAGGCCGATGAGAATTCGGCTCATTTGTAGGGCAAAAAGAGTATCAGCATAAGCCATGCCGAAGGCGCCCAGCATGCAGATGGCAAGGGAACTCAATAGGGTCTTCTTAAGGCCCCAGCGATCGAGAAGTAGGCCAATGGGTATCTGCATCAGGGCATAAGCAAAAATAGTATAGGAGCCGATAGTGCCAAATTCGTGGGCGGTCAAATGGAACTCTTGGCGCAGCTCCGGCTCAATGTTCCCCGGGAGAACGCGAAGAATATATTGGTAGCAATAGAAGAGGGCTGCTACCGCCCACGAACCATAGGTACGAGCGAAGGTGCTCATGAAGTCTCCATGTTTTGTACAACGGAGCGATTTTTTTTATCAAAATCGGCAGTGTTGCTGCATAAGCTTAGAGGCTTTTCCCATAAAGCAGCTAATTTAGCCTTAATTTTTTTGTTTTTATGCCGAAAAGCCTAAATGCAAAGAGCTCTTTAGAGGAGCAAACCATGAAAGTCCGGCAATTACTGATGGTTATCATAATAAGCGGAGTTCCTCTGCTGGTGCAGTGTAAAAAAAGAGTCTTAGAGAGTACCCGCAGCCCTATTTCTAGCTCTGCAGTTGATGGAGCAGCAAGGCTTGATTCGGGAATTCTCGCGTCCAGTGGGCCGGAGGCTACGGTACAGCCTCTTCCAGAGGAGAGCTCTGCAGCTACCTCAGGGGTGGGGGCAGCGTCTTCGCCGGAAGAGCAAGCTCCTGCAAGGGACGATACTCAGACCACGGAGGTCAAGGAAGCATCAAGCCCTGCTGAAGCTATTGGACCCACCGAATCCAGTGAAACTAGTGAGGTAGGCGTAGCGAGTGGTGCTACGGGTGGCTCAGGGTTGGCCGCAGCGAGTGGTGCTACGGGGGACTCAGGGTTAGCCGCAGCGAGTGGTGCTACGGGGGCCAGTGGTACGTCTGCGGGGAGTGAGCTCGCTGCAGCTAGTGGGAGAACAGGAACGACGGGAACTGCAAGCAATGGAGAAAGCAATGCGGCAACGACCACTATTACCAATACCCAAATGAATTTATTTATTATGACGGGCTCAGCAGAAATTGATTGGGGGGCTAACGCAGCAGCTATTCTTAAGTAGATTTTGCTGAAAAAGGGCCGCCTCCCGGCGCCCTTTTTCAGCAAAATCGTGTCCTGAGCCGCCGCGGCGAAGGATCTCTCGCGAGTTACCCGCGTATTTTTGCAACAAAGAAACATTT
>JAHFAI010000077.1 GCA_023250635.1 Deltaproteobacteria bacterium
TCGTCAGGACACGGCGCTGGCGCTTTCGCGCCAGCGCCTAACTAGTCGCTGGCGCGAAATAGCATATTTCGTGCCGCGACGTGTCCTGAGGAGCAAAGCGACGAAGGATCTGTCACGTGACATCTGGATGTTATGTGACAGATCCTTCCTCACTGCGTTCGTCAGGACACGGCGCTGGCGCTTTCGCGCCAGCGCCTAACTATCAACTAGCTGATGGAGGACTGCGTATCAGAAAACAGCGTGTGTGGTTGCCCTACATTGTCGCAGCAGTATATTTAGGGGGTGTCCTGGGATGGGAACAGCCTCTGTGGGGTTTCGAGTATCGTTCCGGACGGGAGCTAGCCCGTGGCGAAGCGAGCATAGTCGACCCCCTGCCGCTGGATGCAGTCTTTACCAATCCAGCGGCGGTGCCTGAACAAGAATTTCATTCCTTCGACCTGCAGCTGGCCGTCAATGAAAATATGCAAGCACTTAACAAAACCATCACCGCCTTCCGCCGCCATAACGGGGATGTTCCCGCACAAATTGATATTTTAGATTCGGTCTTCAACAAGCCACTTTTTGGTGAACTTGATTTGAGTTGGGTAACTATTCTGCCAAAAGATTTCGCTTTTATGCTGCTCTCCCAAAGCTCATTTAGCGGCTTGATCTCCGGTAAGGTGCTTCCCTACGTCGATACTAATTTGCAACAAAAGCTCTCCTTCCTTGCTTCGCTGCGGCATTTTTTTCCGGAAGCAGGCCTTTCTCTGGGGCTAACCCTCAAACCTAGCTATCTGTTGAGCAACCAGGTGGATGCAGATCTCCTCGCCGTGGCTGAACAGGGAGCTACTCTTTTTAGTATGCGCAAGGCTGGACGTGAGGGAGTGGGAGTGGGGATCGATATGGGGGTGCGTTGGCAGCGCTCCCTTACTACCGGCAAGGTCTCTCTCGGCGCTACTCTACGAAATATCGGCGATTTGCAGTATCATCATAGGCGCGTGTTAGCAAGCAATGCCCTTGCCGGGCCAACGGTTGAGCCTTCCCTGGCATTGCTCGGAGCTGGCTGGAGCTGGTTTACCAATTTGCCGGTTCTGGAAAAAATTGATACTTTTTATGCCTATGAGCCAGGGGTGACACGAGGATTATCTCCCCATCGTCTTGGTGTCAGTGTGCCCATAAGCCGCTATGGACAAGTATCCCTGGGTAAATATCGCGATAGCCTCAGTGGCGGGCTAGGTATTCAGCTGGAGGGATTTACCGTACACTGCACCGTATATCGTGAACCCTTGGGTGACGAAGGAGCTCCTGCTTATGATAAACGCTTGCTGGTGCAGATGGGTTATATTTTTTAGTGCTCGCCAGCATCGACGGGTTGGAACAAGCGCTCTTCTCGTCTTGGTTGTGGGGATTTCCTGTCAAACCTTCAAGAAACGCAGTAAATTAACCTCAAGCGAAGAACGTGCGGTCGCCATAAGTTATTTTACCGAGGGGAAATTCAGCGAGGCGATCCAGCGGTTTGAAGCTTTACACCAGAAGTTTCCTGCAGACCTGCCCATTGCAGATTTTTTGGCCCAGAGTTATCTCTCCCGTCACCAGCTCAAACTCACCGAGCTCAGCAAATATTTTTATACTTTGCTGCATACGCTTCACCAAAATGATGGACAAGGCGCTGTCGTGCCTTTAGAGGCATTTTTTGCGTTATGGCCTGAGGGAACAGCCGAGGCCAATCATGATTTTGAGCGGGTCGATGCTCTCTATACCCAGCTCACCCAGCAGCTACAGAATAGCGATTCTTCGCTCTATAACAGCAAGGAATACTATAAGCTATTATATATCTTCTTTAACATTCGCCAGTTGTATGGTTCCTTACGACAAATGGAAGCACAAACCAACACCGCTGAACGTTTTCGCCTCGCTTTTACGATAATGCAGTCTGGCGAGCTCTTACTCTTTGAGCGTTTGATCTATGAATTTATGCAGCTGGTGCCGCTGTTACCATCCCGCTCCCAGACCTGGATACAAACTATCTTGAGCAAGGTGAGCACAAATTTCACCTATCGAGGGCATGATTTTTCCGTGCCGCTTAACAAGCTCCAGCCAGATTTTCTGCGTCAGCTGATTCGCCAGGCGCTTGCTTTTGAGTTAAGCAACTCCTCAAGAAGCATACAATTAACCCTTGCAGCACTGCATCTAGATCCGCTGGAGTTCGAGGAACGGATGCTACAGGTGCTTGAGGGTGCAGCAAAACCTGATATTTTATTTGAGCACGCCGATCAGGGAATTTTTGGAGGCTTGACGGATTTATCCGCAGCTGAAGGAGACTTTGTGGCGCAGTTTTTTAATGTGGAATCGAAACTGTTAGACATGTCGAAGAAAATTATACCCGAGAGTCTTCCCCAAGAGCTACCATCGTCGCTGCCTATTCCAATTCAATAGCAAACAGCTGGCCAAGGTCAAGCTTGGGGAGTTCTCCTGGCTGGGAGCGTAGCTCGCTGGCGAGGCCAGAGATAATTTCTTGAGGATTAACTCGGCGCAGAGCAAAAAATAACCCGGCTGATTCATCACCACGTACCCCGATCCCATAGAGGCAGGCACTAACGTGTACACAAAGGGAGGCATGATCAAGACAGGTGCACGAGAAGCATAGTTCGCTGCTCTCGGGGAATAAGCCCCAGGAAGGATCAGCGATGAGCTGGGCGAGAGAATCGGGGACTTTGCCGGCAAGTAGGTCGAGCAGCGAAGAGACCTGCCCCTGAGCCTTGCCCACAAAACGAGCCCATTTTGCCGGGTCGAGGGGCTCAAAACGTATCGTCACCTTATAAAACTCGAGATCAAAGACCCAAGCAGCAAGCAGAGTTTCACGGCAACGCAGATCTAAGACAGCTCCCGCGCGCAGCAGGGTGCGGCCTGCGCTAAAGCGATAATCGAGCTCATGAAAAATCTCGAGATGTCGGCACCAGGCTCGTCCCCAGAAGGAGGCCGCTAGCTTGGTTTTATGCCGGAGGTGGAGCGGGGCAATCTCCGGGTCGGCCGCGAGAAGCTGGGCTTGAGCGCGTTCTAAGCGGTTTTTCTTTTCTGCAGCAGAGAGGCGCACCGTTTCTTCCTCACCAGCCTCATAGCCCATCGTCGTTACTCCTCAAATCTAAGGAAAGCACCGCAAACAACTCACGGTTGCTGAGCTCGGTAAGTTTGGCGAGAGGGACCGCATCCACCAAAGTATCGACCAAAGAGCGCTTTGCAGCGATCATCTGGTCGATGCGTTCTTCGATAGTGCCGCCACACACCAGGGTGTGTACCATAACCGTGCGTTTTTGGCCAATACGATAGGCCCGGTCGCTGGCTTGGTTTTCAACCCCTGGGTTCCACCAGCGATCAAAATGAATTACCTGGGAGGCTCGGGTGAGGTTTAAACCGGTTCCCCCCGCCTTCAGGGAAAGTACCATATAGGGGGCTCCCCTATCGCACTGAAAATCCTCCACCAGGGAAAATCTTCGCGCCAAGGGGACTCCTCCGTGCAACACGCTACCTTGACGGGAAAATACCGGGGCAAGTAGGCCAGCAAGGATATCGCAGAGTTCACGAAATTGGGTGAAAACCAAGAGTTTTTCCCCGCGAGCAGCAATCCGCTGGGATAACTCCTGCAAACGCGCAAATTTTCCACTGGCAGCATAATCGTAGAGCCCATCGCCGCGCAATTGCGAGGGGTGGTTGCAGATTTGTTTGAACTTAAGCAAATAACTGAGGATCAGGCCCCGGCGTTGACGATCGCCGGCGAGAGGATCCTCTAAGGATTTTTTGAGCTGCTTGAGGGTGCTGGTATACAGTTCCACCTGTTCGGGGCTAAGGAGGCAGTTCCAGCTTCGTTCTATTTTTTCAGGTAAGTCCGCGATAACTGTTTTGTCGGTTTTTTTTCGCCGCAGCAGGTAAGGAGCCAGTAAGCGGCGCAAGCCATCGAGCTTGTCGCTGGCTTGTGCCTGCTGATAATAACGACGAAACTCCTCGTGACTGGCGAGCAGGGTCGGGCAGCAAAAGTCCATGATTGACCAGAGATCTACTACCGAGTTTTCGAGAGGGGTGCCGGTGAGCGCCAGGCGCATGCGGGCACGAAGTTTTTTGATGGTTCGCGTTTGTTGTGCGTAAGGATTTTTAAGAGCCTGAGCTTCATCGACGATCAATAGATTCCAGCGGTGTTGGCTCAACCACTCGAGGCGAGGCAGTAGCGCAAAGGAAATCAATACCACCTCGATGCCGGCTAGTAATGCATCCGGGCCTCGGCTGAGGGCCTCACGGCTGAGGTGGGCTGGATGCACTATGGCAACCTGCAGGGAGGGAGCAAAGCGCCTGAGCTCGTTTGCCCAATTTGCCAGCAAGGAGGCAGGAAGCACGATCAGGTTGGGGACCTGGGGGTGAGCTCGGCGTTCAAGCAGGAGCAGGGCGATGACCTGCAGGGTCTTGCCTAGGCCCATATCATCGGCCAAGCAGCCGCCAATTCCCAGGCGCGCAAGAGTGAGCAGCCACTGGAGGCCATCTCGTTGGTAAGGACGCAGGGAAGCATGTAACTCTTTTGCAAGGAGCTGTTCCTCCTCCGTGCTGAGCACACCGCCAGGACTCACTAACGCATCGAGAGTCGTTTGTAGGGTTTTACCAGCGATAAAATCGCACCACGAATTTTCGTGCAAAGACACGATTTCATCATCGCTGCCTATGGAGACTTTCCGCCAGCCGCCAGCAAGGAGACGAAGAGCTTCACCAAAGCTTAGCCCCTCTTCGTGCAATTGTTCGGCTTTTTGCCATTTAGCGAGCAGTGGTGCCAAAGCTTCACGATTAACCGCAATCCACTGGCCGTTTATGGAAACGAGCCCCGAGTCACCGGCAAGAAGGGCGGCTGCTTCTTCTGCGGAGAGCTTCATATCTCCCGCCTGTACGTTCACCCGCAGGGAAAAGAGGCTGTTAAAGCCCAGCAAGCTTTCTTGCTGCGTGTCGATGGTGATCCCTAGTTTTAGGGGAGCCGGACGCAGGCCCCCCCAGGCGCGGGGAAGTTTAAAAACAATGCCAGCCCGCTCGCAGGCATCAGCTGCCTGGAGGAGTTGCCAGGCCTCGTAGCTGCTCAGTGCCGCTGTGGTAAACAGGCGCTTTGTACTGAGCAAGTGTGCACAAAACTCGTTTGCTGCAGCGATTTGCGCCAGGGGAGCAAGCAAGCTGCTGAGCAGCTCCTTATGTTCAGAGGCTGCTGAGTCAGCCACCACCAGTCCCAAGGGACGATGCTGCACACGGGTTTTTTCACCCTGCTTGGTCGTTACGGTGGCGAGAAAAGCAAAGGGTTGGGCTGATCCTGCCGGGGCTTCCGCGAGATGAAAATGAATGCGTCCGATCTGAGCAAAGGTGGGATAGCAGATCTCAATAAATCGTCGGAATGAGCTGAGGCCTATTTGAACTTCTTCACGGGCAAGGCTAGTACAGGTTTGCTGCCACCAATGGTCGAGGAGTTCCTGAGCGACCGCTTCTCCCTGTTCAAGCTCGCCAGCCCGGCTCAAAAAGCGGGAGAGAATCTGCGGATCAAGTGTTGGCAGACTGGAGTTTTCTCCGTGTTCGCGAATAATACAGTAGGTGCGAAGAAGATCGCTGACAAAATCGCTCCAAAATGCCAGTGTGGTTGAGCGAAAGCGTAAGCTGGGGTTTTTGGCGAGGAGCAAGAGGCTTGCCGGGCCTGCGTTATTAAAGACAAGGCAATAATCCCTGTCCTCCGCTCCTGCCTCAGGGGCGGCAATAAGCGCGAGGGCGAAGGGGGCACTAATAAAAATATTCATGGGCGAACTAATCCTTGAGATCTCAGCAAAACCTGTGAATCATCGCAAAATACCACGCACGCTTTGGAACTCCAGGTATAATTGCTGGCAGTTCCCCCGTCATCCTGACGCGTAGAGAAGGATCTCCTATGCATATTTATCGCGATCACGATGCTGATCTTACCCTGGTGCAACAGCGGCAGGTGGCCATTATCGGCTATGGCAACCAAGCAGCAGCTCACGCTGCTAATCTCCGCGATAGTGGGGTAAGCGTGCTTATCGGCCTACGAGAAGACAGTTCGTCTTGGCAACAGGCGAGGGCTCAGGGCTTTACAGTGCAAGCGATCAGCGAAGCCGTGCGCCGTTCCACCCTGGTGATGCTCTTGATTCCCGACGAAGCCATGCCCGAGGTGTACCAGCAGCATATCGCTCCCTATCTTCATCAGCACTCCCTTCTCGGTTTTGCTCACGGCTTTGCCATTCACTTTAAAACCATAACTCCTCCCGCCCATCTTCCTGTTTTGATGGTTGCGCCTAAGGGACCTGGCTATCAAGTGCGGGAATCCTTCCTCCAGGGTCGAGGTCTGCCGGGCTTAGTCGCCTATACCGAGACTTCCCCTGGCTCGACTCTTGCCCTTGCTCTCGCCTACGCAAAAGCTATTGGTTGCACACGTCAGGGAGTGCTGCTGACGAGTTTTCGTGAAGAGACAGAAACCGATTTGTTCGGAGAACAGGCGGTCCTCTGTGGGGGCATACCCAGCTTAGTAAAAGCAGCCTTTGCTACCTTACTTGAGGCGGGATATAGCGAAGAAATGGCCTATATCGAATGCCTGTATGAAATAAAATTGATCGTGGCCTTGCTGGAAAAAGGCGGGCTTACTTTTATGCGTCGCGCTATCTCCAATACCGCAGAATTTGGCGGCAATAAGGCTGGCGAACTGCTGATTGATGAGCGAGTCCGTGAAAAGATGCGCCTCCTTTTGCAGGCCATACAAAATGGCTCCTTTGCAGAGGCTTGGATGGCAGAGTATCATCAAGGTCTCAGGGATTTACATCAGCAACGAACCTTCGAGGCCGGGCTTAGGGTCGAACAAGTTGGCACCCGGCTACGTGAGATTTTATTATGAAACAGCAGATTAGTCAGGTGCTGGCTGAGGCTCGCCGTGCCCAAAGCAGGTGGGCAGCACGTTCTTTCAAAGAACGTGCCCTGGTGGTGATGGAGATTCGCGATTATTTGGTAACGAATGCCGAACGGATCGCCGCGACTATCAGTGAGGCTACCGGCAAACCACGAATCGAAGCTCTGGCTGCCGAGGTCCTCCCCTGTGCCTTAGCCTGTAGCTGGTATGCGCACAACGCTAAAAAATTCTTAGGCCCTCGGCGTTTGCCCACCTCGAGTATGTTATTTTTTAACAAAAAAACTGAGTTACATCGTCAGCCCCTGGGGCTTGTTGCCATCGTCAGTCCGTGGAATTACCCCTTTGCCATACCTTTTGGTGAAGTCATTATGGGGCTTATGGCCGGTAATGGGGTGATCTTGAAGGTAGCCGAAGAAACCCTTAGGGTCGGGCGTCTCATTGCCGAAATCATCAACGCGAGCAGTATCGAACCTGGCTTATTCGCTCACCTGGAAGGTGATGGGGCGGAGATCACGGACGAACTCTTTGCCCAGGGAATCGACAAGCTCTTTTTTACGGGTTCGGTGCGGGTAGGTAAATTGCTGATGAAAAAAGCCAGCGAGACCCTCACCCCCCTCTGTCTTGAACTCGGCGGCAAGGACCCCATGGTGGTGCTTGAAGATGCTGATCTCGAGCGAGCTACCAACGGTGCTGTCTGGGGGGGCTTTCAAAATGCCGGGCAAACTTGTGCGGGTATCGAAAGAATCTATGTGCATGAAAAAATTTATGCGGAGTTTATCGCCTTGCTTGCCAGCAAAACGAGGGCTCTGCGCCAAGGACCCGATACTTCATTTAACAGCGAAATAGGTCAGATCACCACTGATCGCCAACTCACCACGATTACTCGTCAGGTGGATGCTGCTCTGCGCAAAGGCGCTAAAATTCTCGCTCAGGCGCGATTGACAGCCGAGGCGCCGGGGCGTTTTTACCCAGCGACTGTGTTAATCGACGTTGATCATACGATGGAGGTGATGAGTGAGGAGACCTTTGGTCCGGTGCTAGGAGTCATGAAATTTGCAAGCCTCGAGGAGGCGGTGAGTTTGGCAAATGGCAGCACCTATGCGCTGACCGCTTCGCTGTGGACCCGCAATCTAGCCAAGGGCAAGGAACTTGCTCAGCGCCTCGATGCCGGGGTTTGCACCATCAACGATCATCTCTTTACCCATGCGCTGGCGGAAATTCCCTGGGGAGGCTTTAAACAGTCGGGTATTGGTCGCACCCACGGGGGGCTCGGCCTCGAAGAAATGACCCAGGTTAAGTGCATCAATTGGGATTGGCTTTCGCCCAAGCGCAATGTGTATTGGTATCCTTACAGCGCTGCTACGTATCAGGCCCTGCTCGCCGCTCTGCGCTTTGCCGCAGGCAGAGCACCTCTCAAAGCAGCAGCGGTGTTTCTCCCCTATTACCTCCGCAAGGTATTTAGCAGCTGGCGTTTGTTATAGCACTGCTTCTATTCGGAGTCCCAATTCCTTTAATTATAGCTAGTTAAAAACTAGGGCTTACTTTTTAGCCATCCTTTGGGTATCTTATCGCCTACATTTTACTAGGTTATTGGGGATTATTTCTTGCTTTGCGGCACCAACCACCCCTTTGCTCCATTCTTTTAGGGTCATCTTCATGAAAAAATCCGAATTAAGTGTCTACAGAAACATCGGCATTTCCGCTCATATCGACTCGGGTAAAACCACCCTGACCGAGCGGATTCTCTATTATACCGGTATGATCCACAAGATTTCTGAGGTTCGTGGCGGTGGTGATGGCGCGAAGATGGACCATATGGAGCTCGAAAAAGAACGTGGCATTACCATTACCTCGGCCGCGGTAACCGTCCATTGGAAACACAACTTAATTCAGATTATCGATACCCCTGGACACGTGGACTTTACCGTAGAAGTAGAGCGTTCACTCCGGGTTCTCGACGGGGCTATTCTCGTCTTGTGCGGTACCAGTGGGGTCCAGTCCCAGTCGATCACCGTCGATCGGCAAATGCGCCGCTATAATGTCCCCTGTCTTGCCTTTATTAATAAGCTCGATCGAGCTGGTGCCGATGCCATGAAGGTCACCGGTCAATTGCGCGAAAAACTGAGCCACAACGCCGTTCCCATGCAAATGCAAATGGGCTACGAAGATGAGTTCAAAGGGGTCATTGATTTGATTACCATGAAGGCTTATTTCTTCGATGGTAACAACGGTGAGCATATTCGTGAGGAGGAAATTCCCGCGGAATATCGTGCTAAAGCGGAAGAACACCGTGCGGTAATGTACGATGCCTATTCAATGTTCTCGGACGAGATGACGGAACTGCTCCTCGACGAGCAGCCCGTACCAGATGCGCTGCTTCGCCAAACCATCCGTGAAGCGGTTATGGCGCGTAAGGTTACCCCGGTATTTATGGGTTCAGCCTTCAAAAACAAAGGGGTGCAGCTGCTCCTCGATGGGATTAGCGAATACTTGCCGAGCCCCCTCGATCGTCAGTACCAAGCCATCGATAACAATATCTCCGCCCCCGAAGCGACGACCGGGCACCCTGCTGCCGAGCAAATCATTGAGATCTTCCCTGATCCAGCTCTGCCGTTGATTGCCATGGCTTTTAAAATTACCGAAGAAACCTACGGGCAGCTTACCTACACCCGGATTTATCAGGGCACCATGAACAAGGGGGATAACTTCTACAATCCCCGCATGCAAAAACGTCAACGTATCGGCCGCTTAGTACGCATGTTCTCCAACGATCGGGTAGAAATCGATACCGCCTACGCTGGCGATATTATTGCCATGATCGGGGTGGATTGCGCCTCGGGCGATACCTACTGCGATGAAAAACTCAACGTAACCCTCGAAAGCATGCACGTGCCGGACCCGGTTATTGAATTAGCCGTTCGTCCCGAGAAGCAGGAAGATTCGGTCCGTATTTCCAAGGCGCTTAACCGCTTTATGAAAGAAGATCCTACCTTTAAGGTTTCGGTAGATGAAGAATCAAACGAAACCATTATGCGCGGTATGGGGGAATTACACCTTGAGATTTACGTGCAACGTATGCAACGTGAATACAAGGCTAACGTCGTCGTCGGCAAGCCTAAGGTAAATTACCGTGAAGCACCGACCATCGCCGCAGAGTTCGACTACAAGCATAAGAAGCAAACGGGTGGTTCAGGTCAGTACGGTCACGTGGTTGGTTCGGTAGCGCCCCTCAAGGAAGCCGACAAGGATAACCGCTTTCTCTTTAACAACAACGTCGTCGGTGGTTCCATTCCTAAGGAATATATCCCCGGTTGTGAAAAAGGCTTCCGCGAAGCAATCGACAAGGGACCCCTCGGTGGTTTCCAGGTAATCGGGGTAGAAGTTAACCTCGACGAAGGTACCTTCCATCCGGTGGACTCCTCGGAGATGGCTTTCAAAATCGCTTCTCGGCAAGCATTTAAGCAGGCCTTCCTCAATACCAAGCCGGTGATCCTCGAGCCGATTATGCGGGTTGAAGTAGAGACCCCCACCGAGTTCCAAGGACCGGTGCAAGGGGAATTGTCATCCCGCCGCGGCTTCTTGACCGGAAGCGATATGCGCGATGATTTTACCATCATCCATTGCGAGGTCCCCCTGGCGGAAATGTTCGGCTACTCTACGGATTTGCGCTCGATGACCCAGGGCAAGGCAACCTTCTCTATGGAGTTTGCGCTCTACCGTCCGGTGCCCAACTCGATCCAAGAAGAGTTGATCAAGAAGCACCGCGAAGAGCAAGAAAAAGGCCGTAAATAAATGCAGAAGCCGGCTGAAGAGTTTTTCTCCTCAGCCGGCTCTTTTCCTCGGTATTCCCGCCCCTCTCTTGATTCACGAATATCTATTTTACAAACCCAGCAATACTGTTATTACTGAGCACTGATGATCCTGGGAAGGCAAGATGCTCCTCTATTCTCAGTAAATTCCTAATACGGAAGACACGTATGGGTGACCTTATAAAATTCCCAAGCCGGCGAATTTCTGGATCCTCTCCGATGAGCGCCAGTGTTGGTGAAAAGTTAAAACCAAAACTCAGTCCTTCTAAAAATAGCGTTGAGCGAACGCCGGTTTTCTCTCCTCAAGAAGACGAAGCGTTTCTCGAGTTAGTGCAAGAGTGGCCCTGCTTCCAAAATCTTGCCCGGGCTATGACCCTCAATGATTTATTTCACCTCTACTACGATGATGATCTCACCCTTGCTCAAGATTGCGCTTTGGAATTTATGCTCCATATGCATGATGCTGAGTCGAGCTTTGACATTGGTAATGCTCTCTATACCTGGGAAGAAGACGATCGGGATTTTTTCCTTACCAGCATTACCATGCACGCAGAGATGATCGATAAGATTAAACAAGAAGAATTATAGTTCGAGCACCATGGCGATGTTGCATAGATAAACCTAAATATTTTTACCCAAATCACGACCGGATGAAAATAGCTGTTCTAAAGCGCTTTTCTTTTAAAGGACTTTGATCTTGCCAAGCTTGCAAAGTTTGGTGGGCAGTGCTAGATTTGATGCTATGCTCAGTGCTAGAATCTTGTCATGATAGGAAAAAGACATGCCCAATGGATCTTCTTGTCAGAAGATTTTAGTAGCAATTCCCGCGTATCAATGTGCTCCCCAGATAGCCAGAGTCATTGAGGAAATTTCTCAAGATCACCAGCTCCTTAACCTAGTTGATCAAATAGTCATTATTGATAATCAAAGCACTGACGACACTATTGCGGTTGCTTGTCAAACCATCACCACATTAAATTTATCTGCAAAGTTTAAAATAATTTCCAATTTAAATAATTATGGCCTGGGAGGAAGTCATAAAGTTGCATTTAATTTGGCTAATAAAGAGAACTATGACTACGTAGCGATTTTGCACGGAGACAACCAAGCAGAAACCGTAGAGCTTAAGAGCTTGATTTTTCGAGGAGTAAGAAGTCCCGATTTGTCCGCTATCCTCGGGGCGCGTTTTTGCCGAAAATCCCATCTAATTGGCTACTCAAAGCTGCGCATTTTTGGCAATCTATTTCTTAATATTCTCTATTCGCTCGTCACTTTTCGGATCACCAAAGATTTGGGATCAGGATTAAATCTTTGGCTCTTCCGCAGTTTTTGTGGGTAAGTTGTTGAGAAAGACCCGGACTGCTACCGCGCTGACCAGCTATTTCCCCTGATTGCGCATTTTAGCCAGCTTGGTTCCTCCGACGCGATAGG
>JAHFAI010000132.1 GCA_023250635.1 Deltaproteobacteria bacterium
TTAGCTTGACGGTTTTACTGCTCGCTCAGCTGGTCTTTGCAACAGCGCCATTCCCTCGCCCCGGTGATGAAGAGGTCGGGCTTGTCTCTCTAGCCAATGAGCAAACTCAAGCCGATGCCCAGCTTCTCAACCTAGCAAAACTCCATACCGAACAATACCGGCCTGAGGAACTAAAGCGCATAGTGCGGACGATAAAAGCAGATCCCCAGCCCTCTCGCCTCATTATTATGGCGAATTATTGGGCGAGTACCAAGACTTCATGGCCAGTTGAAAGCTTTGCCTACCTATTTAATCGCGGGACTTTTGCCCAGCTCAGCTGCCAAGCTCAAGCTTTGGTCATGGGGTTTAAACTAAAGCATTTCCTTCAGGACTATCCCGATTGTCAGGTTGATTTTGTTCGGACCTTCGCTGAACGCGAGTGGTTTTTTCACGTTTTGTTTGTTGCAGTTCGTTGTCGCCAGGAGGAAGACGAAGAAATTTTAGCACTGCTCTTTTCCCTCGATACCCGCTTTCTTTCTCCGGCGATACTCTCTCTATTACTTAATTCTTTTACTCACGAAGAACGGCTTTTTCTCTTGGCTGCACTAAATAGCAATGGCTTACTCAGTCCCGAAATAGAAACCAGCCTTACTACCTTAGCACAAAAAGATGCTGCTGCCGTGCGGACCACAATGAATCTCCACAAAAGCGAGGAAATGAGAGCTGCACGTCTAGAAACGCTCTCCACCAACCTGGACACCGTCCTCGGGATGGCGCCGCTGCTGCTCATCAATGACGCACTTAAAGACACAGTCGCTGCTGCTTTACGCGAAAAAAACTCTTATCTTATCGCCTTGGCGCAAGCAGTGCGGGAAAAAAAATTTTCCTTGCTGGTCCCCCTGGTGGTTTACGGAGCCCAGTATCTTAGCTTTGAGAGTCTGCTCGTCCTCTACGAGATATCTGCCCAGGTAGAAAACCCTTTCGTTGTCTATCTAACTCTCAAGGGGATGGACGCCAATGCCTATGCAAAGATACTGGCCCATTTAAGCGTGGAGGCGAGCTGTTATGTGCTCGCGGTGTTAGAAAGTAAACGAGTTGCGGAACGAATTATCGATGATTATTATTTCGCCCATCAGGAATTTGAAAAACCCGAAGACGAAGAAGCAGAACAATTACTGAGCGAGGTGCAAGAGGTCATCCGTAGCTTTATCAAGGACGCCCGTAAATTCCCCTATTCGCAGCGCGATCTTGTGGTGCTCGAAGATTATCTCAGCCAAGCAATTGCCCAGCATAAACTACCGACTCTTGCTCAGCACAATCTCTTGGCCCTCTGTAACGGCTGGGACAGTCAAATTCGCCGCTCTCAGGTAATCCCCAGTATGCGCAGTGGCAGATAGAAGGGGAGCTTATTTCTGCCCTACCACAATAATATAGTCGGAAATACAAGCCTTATTTACTAAGCGATTAATCTGTTTGAGGGGAAAAGCATCCTTGCCATTTTTGTAGTTATGAGACCAGGATTCAAAATGCACTGCCTGCAAATCAGCTTTTGCCAGCAGTTTACCTAGACTCTCTTTACCAAAAAAGTAGAGATGGTAGGGAAAGCCGAAGTGCGCATAATCCTTATGACTAAGCCCAAGGCGGCAACGGAGATCCTTAAAACGGTTTGAGATGCCATCCACATTGGGAACTTGGGCAAAGAGATGACCGCCTTTTTTCAGCAGGCGATGACAGTGCTTGAGAATAAGGGTGGGATCATAGACGTGTTCAAGGACGTCCCAGAGCACCAAGGCATCGAAGAGGTAGGGGGGATTAAAATCGGCAATATCTAGGCAATTTGCCGGCACTCCTAAGGTCTGACGAGCAATATCGCTCATTTTTTTGCTGATATCGATGCCTTCACAGGCAAGACCCTGCTTACTTGCTTCGAGGCAAAATTCACCGGTGGCGCAGCCCACATCGAGAACTTTTCCCCCAGCGCCAGTGTAAGAAAGTACTAAACGGCTTTTTAATTGGGAAACGATAAAGGAGCGATTGCGGCTCTGCGCCCACTGCTGGTAGCTCCAAGTCTGGTAGCGGGAAAAATCGGTAAACGATTCGTTTTCGTAGATTTGCAAGAGGGAAGGCTCATCAAAGCGGGGGCTGGCGTAATGCAGCGAACAGCCCGGGCAGGATAAAAATTTAATCCCTCCTTCTTTTTTATTATAGAGCACCACTGGCGGCGGCGGCGCCTGGCAAATAGGACAGACTACTTCCTCGAGATTTCCTGAAAACTTGCCAAAGAAAACAGGCTGCTTCTCTGCGGGTTTTCCTTGGGGAATAGGCTCCATTTTACTGTCCTCTCATGCTTAAAGTTGAAATTGTAAGCAGAGGCATGAATCGGGTCAAGAGCTGATTCCTAGGCGAAACGTCTATATACCCCTCTGCGAGGCTGCGGGACCCATAGGAATCTTATGAACAAGCCCCTCGAGGGAGGTGACTCTTAAGTTCTTCTCATGGTTTCTTACGTATATCTCGCCACTAGGTGATTTTACTCCGGTTAAAACTATTGTGAGGAGCTTGTATGAAGCACTTAGTCGTCAAATCCCTGTGTCTGTTTAGTCTCAGCAGCAGCGCTTTTTGCCTTAATTTGCCCAACAAGACTCCCAAAGATCCAGAATTTAAACCAGCCGGAGCTGATCTCGCTGCTGATAAAGATTTTGCTGGTCCTGCCGGACAAGCCCAGTACCGAGAAATAGCCATGGAAGTCAGAAAAGATCCTAAACAAGCTGATGTCATGGCGGTTAAACTCGCTACGGGTGAAGGCGAAAATCCTAGTGAGCACCGCGCTATTGAGCACTACGTTGCTACCGAGCTCAAGAAAGAAGCCTTAGCACGTCAATACGTGCTCTTGATCGATAAGAGCGGCAGTATGGGCACACGAGATCAAGATGGCGGCGCACGCGGTACTCGTTGGGGCGCAGCCCAAAAAGCCACCGAAATGCTGATCGGTAAGATGTTTGAATATGATATGGACCATAAGGTTCCGGTGTATCTCTTCGGCGATAAAATTGAAACCATCGGTGAGCTCACCGATGTCAAACAAGTAATGCAACTCTTCGATCAACATTATCCTGATGGCGGTAGCACCAACTTAGCTGGAGCGCTGACCACCGCTCTTGCCGATCATTTAGGTAAAGCTCGTGACAACTACAAGGTCGTTCCCGGGACCACCGTGGTAGTGATCACTGACGGTCAACCTGATAGTGAAAGCGCCGTAGAAGATATTCTTAAGCACTACGCCGATCCAAAAAGCAAGTTTATCGCTAACGATGAAGAACTTGCCGTCTCCTTTATCCAAATTGGCGATGACAAGGGAGCTACTACCTTCCTCGAAAGAATGGATAAGGGTTTTATGTTCGAGGGGCGTAAAATGGATATCTGTGACACCAAAAAAGATAACTTTCTCTGGGATCAAAAAGGCGGCGTAGAGAAAATCCTCGCCGATGCTATTTTCGACTAGCCCTGCAATTTCAGGAATTTCAGGGACACTCACCGTAATCGAAACTGATGGTTTTTCCAACGGAAAATTACCCATAAAGGTTTCGGTAGCTGTCCCCAAAATAGGAGCTATACGCACGACCTGTGGCACACTTT
>JAHFAI010000078.1 GCA_023250635.1 Deltaproteobacteria bacterium
TAAAGTGCACTACTCGGGTTTTCTCCTCGTTGATTGCAAGACCAAATTTAGCAAGACGTTTTCCTAAAACCGCGAAAATTCTCTCAGCATCATGCTTTTCTTTTGTAATTATTACAAAATAATCGGCATACCTAATCAGCTTAACCTGTCCCTATTTGCAATCTTGACATATTTCTTCAGTCTCCAAAATTAAGTTCTAAGGTATGGGTCTTCCCTTCGCTCGCTTGGGTCCAATCAGGATGAATGTTCCCCAAGGTCAACACTACTATGGAGGACCTCTGACGTCTCAGAATCTTGACATATTCCGAGACTCTCTCGAGTTCCCAGCGAATCCTTGCACCTGTGCATTGGTCTACGACCCCGGTTCGGCCTTCCCTACTTACCGTGGCGCAGGGTTGGTACTGTCCATAATCCGAGCTAAGGTACGGACCCAAACGATGTCGAAATTACGGGGCTCAATACAATGCCCCAGTGCTCGCTGTGTACGCTTCACGCCGCTGATCACTCAGAATCGGCGCGCAACACTCGCTTCCAGCTGCTGGTTAGGCTTTGCTGTGTGGGTATATCCACAGGATTCAAAAGAAGGTTTCTATTTTATTCCATCAATGTTCCCCTTCACTGGATTTATCTCGACGCACAGCTCGTTTTTCGTCCTTCGCTCACCTCTTTGCAAGGGCAGGGGGCTTAGGTGGGGTCAAATTTTATCCCCTTCGAGGGGATGGAATTTGATGCCACCGTAAGCCTCCTGCCATGCTGGGGGTGGCGAGGAGCGAAACCTGAATTCAGGAAATCTTGGGTAAAAAAGCCTTGTTTTTATATTATTCGATAATTTTTCCTGTCCAGAGCTCTTGTAAAAACAATTGCCAGGGATATACTTCTATACCACCCGCTACTATTCGTTTGACACTATCCGTAGACACAACGATAAAGCGTTTGTGAATTTTTTCCTCTTGCAGCGCTCGCAGTCCTTTAAAGTGCTTTTCACTGACTAACCCAGATGATTTTATTTCAAGAGCAATTTCGTCTTCGATAATAAGATCCACTTCCATTTGCGAAAGTGAGCGCCAATAATACATCCCTTTATCAAGACGATTATAGCTTAGATAGGCGCGCACTTCTAAAACTATAAAGTGCTCAAATGCGGCTCCGAAAAGTTCGCTATAAGCGACAATCTCCCCTCTTTTAGCCAGCGCCCGGGTTACTCCTATATCAAATAAATAATGTTTTGAACGCGTAATGGCTTTCCTTTTTTTTGTCTTGGTATAGGCAGGAAGTTTAAGGCCAATTAAGGTGTCTTCAAGAATCTGAAAATAATTTTTAAGAGTACTTGGTGAAATTTGGCAATCAGAAGCAAAAGAGGCATAATTAATTTCCTGACCATTGCTTAAGGCTACCATATCCAAAAACTCTGAAAATGCTCCTAATTGCCGCACCAAGGATTCGGCTTGAATCTCCTCGCGTAAGTAAACATTTACATAAGCATTTAATTCTTCAAGAGCTTCAGAATTTCCGTATATATGCGGTAGACCACCGGTATTTAGATAGGTGAGGAGATCAAAAGACTCAATCTCAGAAAAACTTAAGGGAAACAGCCCAGCCAACCAGGCTCTACCCGCTAAGAGATTGGCTCCACCGTGTTTAAGTTTACGGGCACTACTGCCCGTAAGTAAAAATCGTAGATTCTTTTTTTGTATTAGACGCTGCACCTCATCAAGAAGCTTTGGCAATTTTTGAATTTCATCAATAACAATTAGTTGCTTGGCATCGAGGGCTTCTTCCTCGATTATTTTAGGTCTTTTAAGGAGCATTTTAAAAGTTTCATCATCAAGCAAATCGTACACGCGGGCGCCGTGAAGTTGACTTTCAATAAGGGTCGTTTTGCCGGTAGAACGGGCGCCAAACAGCATGAAAGACTTTTTTTTCAGTAATTCAAGCATATTAAGCTTACGTTGGTACATTCCTGCCCCTCCGCTCATTGTCAATTTTTCTGCCATTCAACAAGTATAGTGCTGATTTTCATGAAATTCAACACTATACTTGTTGATTTTCATGAAAAAGGTTCACGCGAACTGGCTGCTCAAACCATCGCCTAGGGGAGAACCTATGCTCGATTGCACGGCGTTTCACCCTAAACGAGCATCCAAAAAACAAGCTCCGACAAATTTGCGGCTGGGATTGGCAAGTATTTTGAAAACAAAAGCTTCATTTACCCAATCAAAACTCTCCGCCAAATGATTCTCATCCAAATGACAGGAGGCCGAGAGCGTGTATAAATCTATCCCGAGATCTAGGGGACAGTGGTAAACTACCTGGCGTTTTTCTCCCGCTTTGATCCCTTTAAAACGAACCCCTAAGTTTTGATTGTTAACACCATATAACTCGAAGCCAAAACGATTGCTTAACGAAATGCCAACCGTAAAATCAGCAATATCAGCAAATGCCTCGATATTTATCTGAATAGTAACTTCCTCGCCGACAACAAATGAATCAGCACAGATTCCGTGGCGGTTCAGCATGCGCACTTCTCGTATCAGGATTTTTCCATTGCCACCCCGCTGAGCAAAGTCCTCACCGTGATATTCAGTAGTCTCAGCAGCGATAAAATTGGCATAGAACTTAATAACTGAATCAGGGTCGCCTGCGGTTAAAATTTTTCCTTGATGAAGAAGATAGGCCCGATTACAGAGCATTTTTACCGCATTGGCATCGTGAGAAACAAAAATCAGGGTTCGCCCTTTAGCGGTAAATTCGCGAATTTTACGGAAACAGCGGCTTTGAAATTTGGCATCGCCAACCGCCAAGGCTTCATCGACGATCAGTATCTCCGGCTCAACCCCCATAGCCGCAGCAAAAGCCAAACGCACGTACATGCCCGAGGAATAGGTGCGAACGGGATTATAAATAAAATCGCCAATGTCGGCGAAAGCAATAATCGCCTTGATCACCTCAGCCTGCTCTTCGCGGGGGATGCCCATCAAGGCACACTGAAATTCGATATTTTCAAGACCGGTAAATTTAGGGTAAAAACCAGCTCCCAATTCCAACAACGAGGCTAAACGCCCGTTTACCTGGTAGCTTCCCTGGGTGGGGGTTAAAACTCCCGAAAGAATTTTGAGCAGCGTTGATTTACCGCTACCATTTACCCCAACTAAACCAACAGTTTCCCCTTTTTCTACGCTTAGGGAAATATCTTGCAGGGCAGCTACCTCTCGATGGTATCTGCGGCGAGAAAAACTACACACCTCTTTTATTTTATCGAGGGGAGAGTTGTAGAGATAAAAGATTTTTCCTATAGCGGTGGTGTGCAAAGCGTTCATAGATTTACAATACATCCGCGAAATATGGTTTTAACTTTTTGTAAAGCAAGGCTCCTCCTATAAAAATCACCGTACTTATTCCCCAAAAGTAACAAGGCAACCACCACTCTCCTTCCCAACACCCTTCTTGATACACTAAGGACTTACGATAGCCCTCAATCAGGTAATAAAAAGGGTTTAGCTTTATCAGAACCTGTGCCCACCTCGGCAAAATATCAACTGACCAAATTATTGGAGTAAGCCAAAATCCTATCTGTGTAAAAATAGCGACGAGCTGGGAAATATCACGAAAAAAGACATGGAGAGAGGAAATTATCCAAGAAATACCAAGCAATAAATAAATCATCGCTGAGCAATAATAGACCAGTTGCACAGGGTACCAACTCCACACAGCCAATTGCCCATAATTGATGACTACTACTAAAAAGATAAATACACCATGCACAAGTAAAGCTGACATAATCTTTACGAGAGGAAGAATCCCTAAGCGAAAATTAACTTTCTTTACCAAGAAGGAATACTCACTATAGACGCTACACACATTGGTGAGTACTTCTTGGACGAAATTCCAGGCTATCATCCCTGAAAAAAACCAGGAAATAAAAGGAATACCCTTACCAACCGGGGCTGTGCCATTTTTTAAGCCAAAACGAAAAACTACATACAGTACACTCATCAACGCTAAGGGCTGCAGAAAAGCCCAGAGAAAACCAAAGGCCGAGCCGACGAAGCGTAGACGAAAATCACGGAGAATAAGCTGGATGATCAGTTCGCGGCGTTGGCTGTATTCCCCAATGAATATCTTTGCCCGGCGCGATAAGCCATACTCCATAAAAAATACCCTTGTTCTTGGCGTTGTTGCAAACCAAAACCAGATTAAATAACACCCCTATAAGAGTTCTAAAAGTTGATAACCTTCCTCCATAACTGCAACTGAGCACCCACGTTATACTCCTGCAAAGCAGCGTACCCCTTTTCTTGCGCAGTTTTCCTCCTGGGTGAATCTTCTACCAATGGCTGAGCTATCTGCAAAATTTCTGCCGTACTCTTCCCCTCTGCTATCACTGCTGCCTCGGCAAAGAAACAATCATATTCTTTATCCCGTAGCCATAGCAACGGAACACCGTAGTATAAACAGCTAAGCGGAATAATATCTTGGGATTTTTCTTGCTCAATTAACAGTAGGAGATCGGCAAGTAACACCTGGGTAAGAAACAGCTCCGTGCAAGGTTCCGCAACCAGCAGTCGAACTCGCCGCCCCCAATGCTGGCGAAATCCGGCAACCAAGGCTTCTACCTGCGGTAAACCACGATAGTCCTCGGCAAGCAGCAGATTTACAGCGCAACCATTTTCGCGCTTAAACAAGGGCAGGGATAGTGCTTCCCCAGGAATTTGCGCCGTGGTGATAAAAGTTGGCAAAACTATCAGCTGATCTTTTTCTAAACCTGCGGCGAGAAGTTGCTTTTTTTTGCCTTCACTCCGCACCAGCAGCTGCGAAAATCTCCTGCTCTCGCCAATGAGCATTTCACTGTGTTCACCCTCAAGTCGCCAAAAGGATCGTCCCTGAGCTCTCTCGAGCAGAGCCAGACCATCCCTCCACGCTTCATCACCCCAATAGAGGAGACACACCTCTGGATTATCCATGGCTAAATTTGCCGTTGCTAAATCTTCCTGCTGCGAAGAAGAATCCCGTTGTACGTACACCAGCTCTTTTCCAGATGTACGCAAATGCTTGCGAATATTCGCCACTTCCTGCTGATGAAAAAAGCTCGGATTCACCACCCCATCGAGCAACACCAAGGCAGCCTCGTGCTTGCTCGCCATGGACAGGTTCTCATGCTCTAAGCGGGTAAAGAGCTCGCCATAACGGGCAACCACTTCCGGCCAGGAAGCACTGTGCTCCGCATAGCCCTTGCCCCGAGCTCCCAGCGATGCAAGTTCTTCCTCAGGCAAGGCAGCAATAATCCCTAAAACCTCAGCCCAGTGCTCTGGCGATGAAGCATGCCAGCCAGCATTGCCCGAATCAGCGAGAGCACCTCTGGTCGCTAAACATTCCCCATGTACCACCACCGGCCTTCCCGCAAACCATGCTTCATATATCACCCGCGAAAAACTCTCGTTGGTGCTCGGCATAAGCAGGGCCCTGCACCAGCGCAAGAGGCGGGTTTTTTCTCCTTCCTGCACATAGGCTAGGTCGAGTACATAAGAGCGTTGTAACTTGCGGGGTAACATCAAGGCACCGGCAAGCACTAAACGAAGTTCTGATGTAGCGTCCTTATGCAATAAGTCGAAAGCTGCAATCAATAAGGGTACATTTTTTTCTGCGCACTTTTTTCCAAGATACAGCACGTAGGGGAAATTATAGGCTGGGGAATCCTCCTCGGGCTCTTCCTCACCCACAAAGGCAATACCTTCCCCCACCACCGTGGATTTTTCGTCAATCCAACCTCCATACAAACTACGCGCTAACTGGTACTCACCCCGTGAATTAAAGAGAAGATGCCGACTCTGGGCAAAGAGCTCAGCCGTTGCATGTAAGTAGGCATAGCATTCCTTGTGAAGACAGGGCTGGAGCAAGGCCTTAGCCCTTACCAGAGCTGCTCCTTGCTGGATTAAGGGAAAAAGATAGGGCAGGAAAATAAACCAGCGATAGCAGGCCTCCTGTTCAGCAATATAGCTCAGCAAGGCAGGGGCATTAATTCCCTCCTGAGCATAAATTGCTTCCTCGCGCTGAGCCAGAGGAGAGATTCCTGGTCGCAACTCCTCCTCAGGAATGCTGAGCAGAGCTCCCACTGCTTGATTAAACCGTTCACTCCGCCGTGGGCCCAGGGGAAAACGGCGAATTTTTATTCCCTCTTCGACGCTTAGACCTGGAGAAAAATAATCTTCTTCCCAACTTTTATGAAAAGACTGGGAACAGGTGGTCAGGACTTCGAGAGCAATGCCCGCTTCTACGAAATATCGTGCAAGTTGATAGGCTTGCTGCTCTGCTCCTCCCGTTTGCTGCTTACCAAACCAGGGAATAACCAGCGCAATCGGCTTTTCGTCTGAGCTAGAATCCATCGGGCCTTACCTTTGAGTATTTTTAAGGACAAGTGGGAAGGTTGAGGATATTGACTAAAGAAACGCCTCGCAAGGCGGGCCTGCCGATCCCGAGGCTGAATATACGTTGTGGTTGGTGATTTCATAGGCTAACTCTGCGGGTTATTGTAACGAGAAACCAGATTGCCAAAATTACGGTTGCTATTAAAAAAGTTGATTACCAGCCCAAGATAATAGGTGCCATCCCAGCTGATATCCCTATAGGATTTTTCCCAGGAAGCAGCTAAGCCCCAACAACGGGAGGAAGAATAATAGGTCGCCCCTATACCGACCATGTATTCTCTCGCCGTCTCGCTGAGCGAAATATAATGGGAGGTTTCTCCATAGCGGGCCGTTAACGGCAAAGCACTTAGTAAAGAACTGCTCACCGCAAATTCCCTGGTATAGCGGGGAAAATAGCTAAACCCCCCGTCCGCATCACGCAAAAATTCTTTTTCAATCTTATAGAGCACAGAAGGCGAGAGAAATAAGACCATAGGCGTACTGAGGGTAAAAGTCGCCTGCGTGGCCAGCTTCTTGTAGATATTATACTCGTTGCTAAAGCCAAGGGACCAGCCCAACCATGCAAGCCCAATGTGGTTACGCCAGGGGGACCAGGGCTCCGGCAATAGTGTTGCCCCCAGTTCCAGGGGAGAAAGCCGACGCAAAGCTCGGCGATTAAGTTCTTTTTGGTAGTCGTAATTAATATCCGACCCCCAGGTGAGCGGACGCTGCTGCCCGAGGAGCTGCACATTCTTCAGCACCTCAGTTGCCGAGGCCGTCGCCAAAAAATCCTCTTCCCGCTGATGTCGGCCAGAAATTTCTGCGAGGGACTGGGCAAGCTCGTGGCGCGCCCGCTCAGACCAATTATCGGCATCACCCTCCTTCGTCGCCTGCTCCACAGCAGGCCCATGAGCTGCGGTTGAGCCTCCCTGGATTTTAAGTTCTTGATCCTTAATAAACCACTGGTGAAATGTTTTAAAAATAATTTTCTGGTGAGGAGTTAAGACCGCCTCTTCAGGAATCACCAGCGAATTGCTTAAAGAAGAATTATCGCTGGAAAAATACGTCAATTGCTCACTGCTCTGCAAGGGACGCCATGCACCTAAATCTTGGTTGAAAGTGCTCACCTGATACTGCTCGCCATAAGGGCCACGACGCTGCGCATAGGGACGCAGAGAAAGGATAATGTCCCAATCCATCAAGTGCTCATAGGACCTTAAAGCAAAGCCTGCTTCCGGGGCTGCGGCTGCGGCGCGAGGCGCACTCAAGTGATAGCCTCGTAGAGGTAAATGAAATTGCAAACCGCTGCGCAGCGAATGCATGCTCGAATCCCCCGAAAAAACTAGACCCTGTTCAAAGGCTTCAGCTGCGGGGAAGCTCGCCAGACGTGGCGCAACCTGTGATTTGATCAAGCGCCAATCAAATTCAGAAAAGAAACTAACCTGAACCGCCTGCTGACTGTTCAACGGTGCATAGGATTTTATTTTGCCTCCAAACCACTGCGCATCACCCAAGCCTAACTGATAAAAATCCTTTGTTGGGCTGCGTCCGAGTATCGGCTCTTCATGCAAATGAAAATAATGGTGCTCAGCCGAGAACTGGGCATAAAGAGGCAACTGCAAGGAGCCAAAACCAAGAGGTACAAACCTACTTTGGGCGCGCAGATTTTCGAGGGCTTGTAAGCCTGCATAGGATGTATTACTGAGGGTATGATCAACCAGAAGGGAACTCAATCCCAAGTAATATGCATCATGGTGGTGTTCGAGCATTACCCCTGCTTTATTAAAAGCAGGCAGGAGGGGAGAAGGAGTATTGACAAAATACTGATACCAAAAATCGTTATTATAACGGTGGTCGCTCGCCATGCTGCCCTCGCTTACCACACTTGTCTTCGCATCGATAATACTTAATCCTGCCCATGAGGCCTTTCCCCGCCAAGGATTCGGGGGAGGACGAAGATAGGTGAGCACCTCGTTCAGGTTATCAGCACTAGCATGAGCCTCAGCATAACGAGCCGCATAGTATTCGTAGGCAGCCTGGGAGTTAAGCCAGCTCTGATCACGGATTCCCTCACCATTCACCTGCCAACCCGAATAATCGCGAAGTTGCTGGCGATATTCGAGCCCTAATCGCCAGCCTCGACGCTCAATAAAAGTTGGGGTGATGGTTGCATCGCGCGAGGGATCAAGAGCCACAAATAGCGGCGCCGTAAGAATATTGCCATCACGAGAATGATAGCTGATATCAGGAAAAAGAAGCCCTGTTTGACGACGGTTTTTTAAAGGAAACTTGAGGTAGGGAAAATAAAAAACCGGTACGCCTTTAATTTCCAAAGCAGGATTATACAGTTCAGCATAACCACCGAGCTGGGCATCGATACTACTGGCGCGAAACCCCCAGGCAGGCGCAGCTCCCCCCTCCCCACATAAACAGGGGGTAAAAAGCCCCTGCGAAGCCTGAAAATGCTGATTTTCATCGCGACGAATTTCTTCGCCTTCAAGACGAAAATAACCTACAGCTGAGGAAGCCGAGGACAGGGGCTGCTGATGTTTTTGCCAAAAAGCACGCCGTTCCCTGAGCATTCGTTGCTGCTGCGGGCTAATCCACCTATGATCAAAGTAAGATTGTCGGCCAAGATGAGCTTCTTGCTGCAGCAACAGGGCAAACTGTTCCACCAGCAAATCTTTGGGCTCTAGCGCTCGCCAACGACGATAATATTCCCGCTTCAGCCTTGCTTTTTCGTGCCCCACCGTGGCAAGCTGCTGCTGCTGAGACTGCTGAAATTGAGCTTCCTCCGGGCTAAAGCCAAGAATTCTATCCGTGCTTTCATGCACTTCCTGTGGAGCTTGGTTGAGTACAGTCGCCGCTTTAATCGCAAATTCTCGAGTTTTTAAGTTTAAATCAACCTGTTCACCAGTAATCAGCTGCTCACGCCCCGCTACAACCACATGCCCTGCCGCCTGGAGTAGCTGTTTTTCTCTATCCACATTAATCGTATCTGCTGCAATGAGCAGGTTGGCCGTTATCGCTACCACCTCCCCACTAAAATGCTGGACTTGCGTGTTTTTATCGTAGGTAGTTTGCTGAGCATCAAAATAGATATCCCTCTCCATCGGCGGACTCTCTGAGCTCAGCCCTAGCGGCGCAGCATTTGTTTGAGCTGCGGCCCCACTGACTGTAGAACCGGCAAGAACCGCAGCAACAACTGCTAGACTGCGCAGCAAGGGACCCACCAGCTCTTTAGAGGGCAAAACTGCCGTGGAGAATCTGCTGATAAGAACGTTGAGGAGGAAAAGCTCTGAAATAGGAAAATACCTCCCCAAGTGCAGCAACCGAGCCACAGAGAGCCCAAGGTTGTGGGTATGCATGCCAGTTTGTATAGGCATAGTGCCAAGCTTTGGAGAAATCTGCAAACAGAGGTAGCTGCTGATACGGGGCAGCAAGATGCTGCCGAGAAAAACTACGCGGATTCGCGCTTTGAAAAAGCAGCAAGGGGCTGAAGTAGCGGCTTACCTCGTCGAGCATTTCTTCGACTTCTTTATCATAAAGACAGGAAAAAAATCCGGGAATTTTTAAGCCCTGATCATTAATCAAACCTTGAGCCTTGAGATAGAGAATAAACTCGCCAATGCCTGCAGGATTATGGCTTACATCACTGATGAGCTCAAAACTGGCCGAGCTATCCCTTACCCTAAGGCGTTGAAAACGCCCCACCAAACTCGCTGCCCAGGGAATATTCGCAGCTCCACAGCGAGCTGCCACCTGCTGAATAAAGGTTTCCGGGCTTATTCCCTCCTCCCCTAATCGGCAGTCAGGGCTGAGCTTCTCCTGAAACAGCAGCCAATAAAAAACACTGAGACTTAAGGCAAAATTCTCCTGCAAGAGCAGAGGAAAACCACGGAAAAAAGTCGGCAACTTCAGCGTTAGCTGCGGCAGGTCAGGTAAGCTAATCCCTAAGCTGCCCTCGCCATTCAAAGCAAAATGCTTGCCGCGTTCATACAGCACAAATTCTCTAGCTCTCTGCTGGGTCTCTAGGGATTCCCGCAGCCCTGCCTTGGCGTCGGTATAACGCTCCCCCCAAAATAAGGGCCGCTGCGGACGAGCAATCCCCAATTTTTCTGCGCCAATCCCTCCATAGCTTGAACCCAGATACTCAACGTGATCGCGATCAATACTGGTAACTACTGCTGCCACACTATCGACGATATTGCAGGCATCCCAACGCCCCCCTAAGCCAACTTCAAGCACCAGCAGTTGACAGTCAGAGCGAATAAAGGTCTGCAGCGCCAACAGGGTGTTGACCTCAAAAAACGAAAGACTCTCATATATTTCTTGCGGCAACTCCCTCTGTAGATCGCCCAACTCCTTTAAGAGAATTTCGTCATTAATTTGCCGATGGGTGCACTGGATCCTCTCAGAAAACCGACAGAGATGAGGCGAGGAGAACAAACCAGCCCGTAGCCCTGCAGCTGCCAAGAGATGCCACAACATACCGGCAGTAGTACCCTTGCCATTAGTACCACCGATGGTAATTACAGGCGGGATTGCCCCCGCCCACGAGACACAGGCTAAAGCAGCGTGGATGCGTGCCAAGCCTGGCTTGATCCCTTCGGGACGCTTAGCAAAGAGCTCATATAAAGCACTTTCCTGCTGCTGAAGAGCTCGAGCCTTCATGGCGAACCGACTAAGATCTGTAGAATCTGCCCCACTTTATCGCGCAGCTGGGTGCGGTGGCAGATAAGATCAACCATCCCATGGGTGAAGAGATATTCGGCAGTTTGAAAACCCTCCGGTAGGTTTTGGCCGATGGTTTGCTTGATGACCCGAGGTCCAGCAAAGCCAATCAGCGCACCGGGTTCGGCAATATTAATATCTCCCAGCATCGCAAAACTAGCCGCAACCCCTCCGGTGGTCGGGTTAGTCATAATAGAAATAAATGGTATTCCTTCTTCTTTGAGCTGACCAAGAGCCGCACAGGTTTTAGCCATCTGCATCAAACTGACTATCCCCTCCTGCATCCGCGCTCCTCCGGAAGCAGTAAATAACACTGCAGGCTGACGTTTTTGACGAGCGCGCTGATAAAGCCGAGAGATTTTCTCTCCGACCACACTGCCCATGCTTCCACCCATAAAGCGAAAATCAAAGACCCCCACCTGGATAGGACGTTGATAGAGCAAGCCCTCGCCACAAACGATGGCATCGTAGTTGCCCGTTTTTTCCCAGGCCTCGCTGAGTCGCTGGCTATAGGGCTTAGCATCACAAAACTGGAACGGATCCTTACTGCGCAGATCTTCATCC
Organism: Deltaproteobacteria bacterium; assembly: GCA_023250635.1. Lineage (GTDB taxonomy): Bacteria > Bdellovibrionota_B > Oligoflexia > Oligoflexales > Bog-1112 > JAHFAI01. The sequence continues at coordinate 11,700 of JAHFAI010000078.1, forward strand.
ATGGCAAGGAAGGAATCCCCATCGAGAAAGTGGCGTAAGCGCTCGTCTGGCGGAATACTAAAATGAAAGCTGCATTTCACGCAGGTGTACTGATTGGCGGCAAAATCTTGGCGATAGGTTATCTCGTGACAATGTTCACATTTTTGCCACAAACCGTCGGGAGAAACACGTTTTGTACTTTTAATTAAAGGAGCTTTGCTAATCTTTGACCAGGCCAAAAGAACACCCTACGCCGAGAGATAAGTGACAAAAGTTAAATCAATTTTGCTGAATAGTATCTATTTTGTAAAATTTTAATATTGAAATTACCATT
>JAHFAI010000079.1 GCA_023250635.1 Deltaproteobacteria bacterium
AATCGGAGAAAAACTCCCTCGACATCTTAGTTTTCGAGCAGCTCAACAATTTATCGCCGAATTATTAGGGAAAGATCGACCTAGCGATGAAGATTAGTGTTACTCTATGCCTTTATTTTAGCCAACCCTGTCGGTCAACGACCTGATCGATCTGAACCAAGAGCAATAAAGAGCAGAAAGAAGGAAGCGCCATTCGGGACACCTACCGAAACCTTTGTGGGTAATTTTCCGTTGGAAAAACCATCAGTTTCGATTACGGTGAGTGTCCCTGAAATGCCCACATTTTCATGGTGCCTATTTGTAGAAACACCTTACCTGACCAGGGGCTGCCTCCGTACGAAGCTTTGAATTCTTGCGGCATAATACTGTGGGTTACGGATCCACCAAGTGACAGCTCCGTTTCATCCCCTTTAACGAGTACATAGGAGCTACCTGCCGTAAGGGCATTAACCCACGTCCCCGTATTTACGTTGTCATCGGTGCTAATCGCCAACTCAGCGGGAGTTCTTTGCAAAACCTCAATCCGTCCCCAGCTTCTAGGCCTGCCGAAATTAAGCAGATATTCCTCCGCAAATGAGTGGAGAAAGGCGGCATGATCAAAGTTGGTAATTCCTCCATAAATTAGCGCATGGTCAAAAACCCAGCCGTTTTTGAGGATGAACTTATTATAAATCGATCCCGAATATCTCTGGGTATAGGCGTGTTCGGCATTATGGCTAGCGGAGTTTTTTATTTGAGCGAAGGAAGCCATAGCAAAGCATTGCTGCGAGAACTCCTGGATAAGCCGCAAAGAATAGGAGTCTGGCGAACCCAGGGGGAGGTCGATTTTTGTTGGGGACGGCTCTTGCCCATTAAATATTGAGGCTTCAAACCAGGTAGTCCCAATTTTTAACGACTGCCCAAAAACCGTGCTGGAAACATGGCCAACATCTTGGCCTATATGATGACCTAAAGGCGCATCGGGATTGACCATCCCGGTCGGTCGATGCATAAACGCAATTGGACCATCGGTGGTTTCTCCCCGAGGCGCAAAAAATATTTTAAGGTGGTTTTTGCCCAGCCCTAAGCGGATGGTGTCGCTAAAAGTAAGGCCCATCAAGGGTGAACTATGGGGGTGTTGAGCATCTAAGTAGGGTTTGCCCGCAGCATTTTCCTCCCCTATTTGCATCAATAGGGGATAGCCCTGTTCTGGAACAGTCCAGCGTTCGGTGGTACCCATAAGTTCAATAGATACATATTGGCTATCTCCCAGTGAAGTTCCGAGATCGATCATTATCATGTCGGTGAGGGTTACAGCCTGTCTTCCCCGGGGGCCAGTTTGGCTAATACCGGTAAAAAAGCCATTTCCGTGAATCATCAGCATGGACATTGGCATGTCTGCCATAGGAAGGGTCTGGCACATTCCTCGGCTAATCTCAAAAAATTCCATCTCTGAGCAAGGGCTCGGTTCTCTTGCTGGGGTGGGCGTGATTTCTTCAGGTGAGTGAGGGTGGTGATGGGTTTCGCTAGCCCCAAAAAGTGTCTGCACATTCAATGCTAGAAGGATCAGCCATGTCATGGCGCATTTCATTGGGACCTGCTTAAAAAATATTTTTCCTGAGCCTTTAAGCTAATGAGAGCTTAGTGCTCCGGGGAAATAAAAGAAGGGATAGCCTACATCATTAACAGGAAAAAAGGTCCATAGCAAGCACCTGCAACAAGGCTCGAGGAAAAATTTTCCATAAATTTAAAGGACTACACTGCTTCAGTTCAGCCCGGCGGTTTCAGTGCTCAGTTTAAGGATGCCGGTTAAGGTATCGGTCGCGGGTCAGTAAACTGGTAACAGATTGGTAGGCTGGAAACAGAATACTGAAACCGCCTGCTGAACTGAAGATAGCAGTATCATAATTGAGGCTGGCATTCTCGCATAAGTATCCTCCTTAGCCGGTTATTAGCCAAGTCTTAGTATCTTGCCTCTGCACAATCATAATTTTTCTGTTTATTAACGAGGCAAGGCCTATGAAAAAGTGTGTCTTATGCTTTTTTATGAGTATCTTTCTCAGTGCCAATGGGCTTCGGGCTAGCTCATATTGGGGATTAGAGATTGAGAACAAAACCCGCATCGGTTATGAAATCGAAGCATCCTTTCACTACCGCCTTGATCCCCAGTATGCAGCGCATCTTGCTCAAAACTGGGGTAGAACCCTGGCGGAGACCGCTCAGCTGGAGTTTATATTTGATGATTCTCCCCAAAATCCTGCCGTAGAGTTTCGCAGTAAACCCGAAATTCCGGTGAGGCTGACCAGCTCGCTCTATTGGCACAGTGTCTGGGCAAGCCTGCGCCATTTCCCCTATCTCAAGCTTGGCGCAGGTAGCAAAGAAGAGCGCTTAGCGGCGCTAAGCGCTGCCGGCTGGCAGGTAACGCCGCTTTTTGCAAAATTTATAGAAAATCTCACTTTGATCGAGTACAGTCGCCCCACTCAGGCGCGAACTAAGATTCAACACGTGACCCATTCCTTACCTCTTAAAGGATTTTTGTCCCTGTCTTTTGCTTGGCAAAAAATACTCTTTCCCGAGCTTTCCTCGCCCTTGGATAATCTCCGCGATCTTATTACGCTTATGATAAGCAAAATTCCAGGCACCTCAGGCGGGGAGGCGTGGATTACTACTGTTGGTCGTAATAAATCATCGCCTAATTTTAAAACTCCCGTAAATATTCTCCTGCGCTATCGCGATCCCCTCAATAGCGAGCACCAAAAAATCAGCTTATGGGCTACCCAGCTTTTTCCCCGCTGCATTTTCCGTAGCGATGGCCCAAAGATCGTAAGTGGTTTGGTGGCGAGAGAGATTCCTTGTCTGAGTGAAATGCCAAACCCCTCCTTAGCTCCTCTCCCCAGTCGCAATCCGGATATTTTTGGCGAAGGTCATGTTTCGAGCGAGGAAAAGCCTCGGGCTCCCCTCTACGATGGGCTGCGCCATGATCTACGTGTTCTCGTGGAACACCGTAGCCCCGATCTGCTCTGGTCAGCAGTCAGCAACGCCAGCCTTGGTAATCCCCAGCCCCTGCTCAAGCTGGCGGCGCTGTGGCGCCAGCTTGATAGGCTCCCCTCCCCTGAAGAAATGCTTGACTCGTGCCTCCTCCCAAGCAGACTAAAATCAGATAGATATATAAAAAAATATGCTTCTTATTAGAAATAATTTGTAACTTTCAAAAGAGCTTGCGCTTGCTAGCTAAGTGATTTAGGTATTTTTGTGGGACCGAGCCTCAGCCCCCTCAAAAAAGGAATCACTATGCAATACCTAGGTGGATTCTTAGGTATTCTTCATTTCTGCCTAGTCAGTAGCAGTGGCTTTGCCGATTCCCCGCAGTTCGAAGAATTAGACCTCAAGCAGCTAGCGCCTATCAGCTAGGGGGAGAGTAAAGCAATGCCAAGGATTAATCCCTCTCTTCCCGAAATTACTCGAACGCAGCTTTCACGAATTATCGTTGAAAGAAATGGCGATCACCCCGCGGCATTTATGCGAACCTTAGCTGTTCAGGGAGTGGTCGAAGGAGAAAAAATCTATCGTCTCACTGCCACAGACTTAGTTGCTCAGCCCCTCGGCCGAGGAACGAGTATTCTGCGGGCTGCGCTGCATAGTGGCGCTTGCCCGAGCAAAATTTTTTTAAAGGGAAATTGGCAAAGGGCTGCGAACGAAAAAAACTGCGCTGGAAATATTTTGGGTGGCTACGGCTCATTCACCTGCGCAGAGCAGCAGGTGATGATTCCTCGGCTTGAGGCAACGGAAGAAAATCTAGCAACTTATTGCTGCAGCCTCTTTAAACTTGGTGATGAACTGAGTTTTGCGGAAGCCGCAGAGCCACTGCCGGTAACCATCATGGAAATTGGCAGCGAGTATATACCGAGGTATCAGCAACTTCCTGAATTCGGCGGGGGGATCTACCTCGAATATCATGATCGTCCTCATTTACATATGCCCTTGTCTCCCGACGCTGGGGGCTGCTTGTTGCTCGGGCGACGTACTGCTCAGGGGCTTGAACTCAGCGCTTTTGCTATTCCTTACGGTTATGCCGTCTACACCGCTCCTTGGGTAATTCATAACGATGGGTTTCTGATTGGCAAAGTTTTAGTGGTGTATTCCTTGACCGAGAATTTTTCTACGGTGATAATTCGTGATGGCGAAGGAAGACCAACTCGGCTCAGGATAGAAGACCTGCCTTTAATTCCTTGCTAAATCCCCACAAATGGCTCTATAATCGCGGCGAATGAATCACCTCCTGATAAATTTAGGTAATATGTTCGAAGACTTAGACTCAAGCATGCATATGAAACGCGAGAAAGCTAAGGCTCGGCTCCTGCGTAAATCCAGCTGGTGGCAGCATAAACTCGCCAAACCCCAGTGCTTTTATTGTCGCCAAAGCCCCCGTCCTGAAGAAATCACTATGGATCATATCCTCCCTCTTAGCCGGGGGGGCTATAGCACCAAGGGTAACATTGCCCTAGCTTGCAAAAGCTGTAATACGCGGAAAAAACACTACAGCGTGATGGAATGGGATGAATATCTCAGGGGAACAGAAACCACCGCCGGCTCTTCACCGTTAGCTGGCAGCACAATACCCACATCTTTAAGCAACAAGCGCTCGCCGTGACGAAAGCGACTGAGTGCGGTTAAATCTGCCACTCTCACCAAGCTGGGGGTCTGATTGATAATATGAATACTGCCTTCCAAGCAGCTGCCGCTAAAATCAACTAGTCCTTCAACCTGAAGTTTTTTGAGTCGAGCTATCTGACATCCACGAAAAACCGTAAGAACAAAATCTAGGTCTCTATAAGCAGAATTAGCAAAGGAACAGAGCGGCAAAAACACGGGAGCAAGCGCCAGAAAACGCAGAGCTTGCCCATCAAAATAAAAACAATCGCTATAGAAAAGCCGAAAGAAATCAAAGGAATTTTTGATCGGGGCAAAAAATTCGAAACGTTCCTCGACCCCGACATTGACAAAACCCACTAAGCCAGTGCCAAAACGTTCACGCCAGTAACGATCGAGATTGAGCATCACACTCGCCAAAGCGCCTTCCAGCTGAAAACAACTCTGCGTTTGTCCGTTTTCTCCCTCCACCAGTTCTTTTTTGCTGACCATCACGGTTGGGGCAATAATATTACTAAACTGTTCCTCACCGAGTTCGTTATAGAGTTTCTCGAGGAGAGGGCTAAGCACCTGGTAGTTAAGCACCACGATATTGGTGTTAAAATAAGCAGGGTGATCTCCCGGACGCAAACCCAGCTGCAAAAACAAGTCCCGTTGTCCTGCGCGTTCCGCTTGGCTCAGCTCGACAATGGTCAGGCTGGTCCCTGCTCTGCCCCCCTGTTGAGCTCGGGGACGCAAAGCAATCTGCCCTCCCTTACTATCCACGGCAGTTTTCGTCGTGGTAATCATAGCTATAGGAAGCTGTTTTTCGAGAATCCACTGGCTAATTTCAGCAAACGGCTTTGGTGAAAGATCCTCACCATTATAGATCATAGCGAGGAGCGGGAATGTACTTACGGGGCGTAAGCTTGGCTGAGCGGCGACCAGCAGTGCCTGGAAACCAAAAAATCCATGCCCTCCTGGAGCCGAATATTGCTTAGAATAGCCGCCTTCACTATGGAGAGCTGGAATAGCCTCTTGGGGGGATAGGTGCCAATAACGAAGTTTGGGGTGGCTAGCAAAATACTCCCCATAACTTGCGGCGCGCAGGCTATCATTATGGGCCAGCAAGGGCTCTTGCTGCCACAAAGCGGCGATAGCAGCCGTGGTTTTATCACTGACTAAATCACTATAAATTAGTTCGCCTATATAAGGCTCCTCCACCAGTTGGATCGCCCGTAAAATCTGCACTTCCGCAAGACTCGCTTGCTGGTTTTGGCCGTTACGCTCAAGGGAAATATAGAGATCGCTTCCCTTAGCGCCAGTATGATGTTTATGCATAGCGGGAAGACCGGCCTGCAAGCGGCTCGCGGCTATTTTCGCAAGATAGGTGCGGCGCTCGAGGGAAGAACCCACCCCCGCCTGCATAGGTTGCATCCACAGGGTACAAGGCTCAATCCTCGTGGCGGGCACAGCCTTAAGCTGATGATAGTGCACCAGAGGAAGCTCGGCCAGCAAAGCGGGGGGAGCGATAGCACTTGGATAGAGCGAAGGATAGCCCACGGACTCGCGCGCTTGATTCTCGGCAATTAGTTCACGAGGAGCTGCGTTGAGGTCAGGGCGGGCAGCCCACAGGACACGCGCATAACGAGCATTGATCGTATCTCCAGACTTTAGCAACTCAACTTCCTCTGCAGAGACCAGGCTAGGCATTGGCTTCAGGAGCTAGGAGTTGCTGTAAACGAGCCATTTGCTGCTCAAGCTCAGCAACTTTCTTTACCAACTCAGGAAGCTTTTGGGTAGCAATGCTCTGCTTGTGCCAACTGACCGAGTTGATTGCAGGCATTCCCAGGTATTGTCCCGCAGTAGTGAGCGAACGAGTTACACCAGTTTTTCCCCCTAAGGTAACATTGTCGGCAATTTCCACTCCTGAGGCAATGCCCACTTGGCCTGCGGCAATAAAATTTTTGCCGATTTTACTACTGCCAGCAATGCCCACTTGCCCACAGAGCATGGCATTCTCCCCTATCTGCACGTTATGCCCAACGTGAACCTGGGAATCAAGTTTGCTCCCTCGCTTAATCAAGGTCTTGGCAAAGGTAGCACGATCGATGGTGACTAGAGGGCCTATTTCGACCAAATCTTCAAGCTCAACCGTACCTTTTTGGGGTATTTTTAAAATCGTTCCGTCTTTATCAGGAAGAAAACCAAAACCATCGGCGCCAATCACCGCACCTCCGTGGATAATTACCCGCCGACCAATAGCGGTTCCATCCATAATGATACAGCCGGGATGCAAAACGCTGCGCTCACCAATGGTGCAGCCTCGTCCAATATAGACGTAAGGATAGACACAGCAGTGTTCGCCAATCGTTGCTCCTTCTTCGATGTAAGCAAAGGGAAAAATACTTGCGGTTTTGGCAATCGCAGCGCTTTCGGCGATATAGGCAAGAGGGCTCTGACCATAAAAAACACTGGCCTGCTGATAAAAATAATTGCCAGCTCGCGCCATCGCTAAACGAGGTTCTGGATGAATCAATTGGGCTTTCTTTAGTTCTGGTAACTCGTTTCCCGTTATAAAGGCATAGGCGGGAGAATCAAGGGCCGCGGGAATAAACTTGTGGTGGAGAACAAAGGAAAGGTGATCCTCCTTAGCGCGATCAAGAGGCGAAATATCGGAAAGGCTGCGCTTCGCGTCAACCTCTACGCCAGGAGGCACGAAAAGCTTTGCCTCAAGCAATTGGGCTAATTGATCCAAATCCATCGCTCAGCTCCTTATTTAGGTGCAGCATTTAGGGTGCAGAGACCACTGTGTAGTAGCAAAGGTTCAATGCGCGGCCCCCGTCCTCGAAATAGCGTAAAGACGGTAAGCGGATGAATGCTTCCCCCCAAGGCCAAGATCGTTTGGCGAAAGCGTTTACCAACGGCACTGACGATCTCGGGTTGATCAAGGCCAGCCTCTTCGAAGGCATTAAAAGCATCGGCACTCAGCACCTCAGCCCATTTGTAGCTATAATAGCCTGCGGCATAGCCGCCACAAAAAATATGACTAAAACTACATAAAAAACGGTCTTCTGCTAAGGGGGGAAGCAACGAGGTTGCTGAGCTCACTTCGGCTTGCAGAGCAAAAGGCGAGGCATTGACCGCAAAAGGGTCAAAACTGTGGTGCAGACGCAGATCGAGAAGAGCGAATTGCACCTGACGGAGCATCATCTGACCGGCACGAAAAGTTTTGGCGGCATTAAGCTTGGTGAACAGTGCCTCGGGCAAGGGTTCAGCGCTTTGATAATGCCGCGCCATTCCCATCAGAGTGGGCTTATGGTAGCACCAATTTTCCATAAACTGGCTCGGCAGTTCCACCGCATCCCATTCTATACCATTTATTCCTGACACATCGAGGTAATCAACCTCACTTAACATATGCTGAAGGCCATGACCAAATTCGTGAAACAATGTTTCTACTTCGTTGAAATTCAATAAAGAAGGGGCCTCTCCCACGGGGGGAGTCATATTGCAGACTAAATGGGCCACCGGGAGGGAGAGTACCCCGTCGCTATCACGATAACGACTGCGGCAATCATCCATCCACGCTCCCGAGCGTTTATCCTCAGGACGGCTAAAGGGATCGAGGTAAAACGAGGCGAGATGCTGCTGCTCTTGGGAAAAAATCTTAAAGAAGCGTACATCTTTGTGCCAAATTGCTGCTTGGCCATCAGCTGCTTCCACCCGTATCCCAAACAAATTTTCTACCAGAGCAAACATCCCCTGGAGGACGCTGGGTAAGGGGAAATATCCGCGCAGCTCTTCATCGTTAAACTCAAAGCGCTCTTCCTGCAGCCGCTTTGCCCAATAGCTAATATCCCACTGGGCCAGAGGCTGCTGAAAACCACCACGGACGGCACGGGCAGTAATATCGGTAAGTTCGTGGGTGGCGCCCTCCCACGAGTTTTCGCGTAATTGCTCGAGTAGGGTATACACGGCCTCTACCGAGGGAGCCATTTTCTGTGCCAGGCTCATTTCTGCATAGTTGCTAAAGCCAAGCAGCTGGGCCTGTTCGTGGCGCAATTGCAGCATCTTGATAATATGCCCACTGTTGTCAAAAGGTTCGGCTGAGGCACGGGTAATATAGGCTCGATAAAGCTGTTCACGCAGATCGCGACGCGTACTATTTTCCATAAAAGGCACAAAGCTTGGCGCATCTAAGGTAATAAGCCAGGGGCCATGCTGGGGATCTGCCTGCTCTGTAGGGTGGGTACGTTGATAGGCCTGGGCGGCACCTTGCAAAAGTGAAAAGGGTAAACCATCGACCTCTGCGTTCTTGCTTAGGCTCAGCGTAAACTGTTTCGTGGCATCTAAAACATTGTTGCTAAATTTAGTTGCCAAGGCACTTAATTCGGTGGTCAGCGCGATAAAACGCTTTTGGGCTGGACCAGCGAGACTAATCCCCGCCAGTTGGGCATCGCGCAGCCGTCCCTCAACGGCACGCTGCTGCCCTGGACTCAAACTAGCCCAGTTTGCTGATTCACGAATCTGTTGAAGTCCCTCGTAAACGGCTTTGCTTTGACTCATCTTAAGGGAAAGAGCGACCACAGGCCCCTGCATCTGCTCATAGGCGGCACGCAGGGTCGGCGAGTTTTTAACCCCGTATAAATGAGAAACCGGCGACCATACCCGCTGTAAACGCAATTGCATTTTTTCGAGAGGCCTCAGCAAGCCTTCCCAGCTTGCGTAAATATTCGCTTCAAGCGTAGAAAAATCTCGATGTATTTCCCCAAGAGCTTTTTCAAGGGCCGGAACGATATGTTCGCTGGCAATAAGATCAAAGGGGGGCAGGTCTCTATAGGTATCCAAAGGATTACTCATGGTGGTCATCAACAATTTCCTCAAAGCGGGAGGAGGAGGAGGTTCTTAGCTGCGTTTATACGTTAAATTCCCTATGAAGGCAAGGGCTTTGGACCGTGCTGCGGCAACTTCCCAAACCTCTCGCAGCGCACTCTGCAGTGTAGATTTTGCTGCGAATAGGTGGATGCTGATTAAGGTCAAGCCGCTAATCCAGGCTAGCCAAAACTAAGTTTTTATGAGGAAATAGATCCAAGATTAGCGGAAATTTTCATAACTAGGCGCTGGCGCTTTCGCGCCAGCGCCTAGTTACAAATTTTCATGCTAAACCAGATAATCGGGTGATCTCTATGCATCAACTCCTGAGGGTGGTTCTATCATGGTTAAGTTGCGGTGCCTTAGTTTCACTAAGCTCTTGCAGACATCAAGAGAGCAGTGCTGAAGGGATAAGCCCTCTGATCGCTGCGACAAGCCAGCAGCTTGTGCTTGCTCACTATAGCAAGAGCTCAAACTCTCCAGATACTACTCGTGCGCTTAGCACCTTTAAGCTCACGGCGCTGCCCCTCGGCAAAAACACGGTGGCTGAGCTTCATCAAGAAACGTCCTTCGCCAGCGACTATTGCCTCTATCAGGCCTGCCCTCAGTCCGCCGAAGAAGGTTCCTGCGTTGCCGGACGATTTGCCCTTGCCACGACGGCAACCCCCATCTTGCCCATCGGTGATCTCATCGTAACGGCTCGCTGTTGCCAAGGTCCCCATGAAAGCGGGCAGGCAGCTCGCTGCAGCAACGAAAAATCTGCCCATTTCACCCAAAAGCCTGTCCGAGACTTAGCATTACAAAGTCTCTTAGTCGCACAATTTGCTAATCAAGAGCAGATTCGCGCCTTAGCCATTCCTCTCGCGCGTGAATTCCAGGGTTTTATCACCAGGGCAGAGCAAAATCCTCAGGCTAAAATCGCAGATAATTCCCTCGTTCAGCTGCTCACCATTTCCCGCAACCATGTAGCGATTGGCTCTGACCTTTTTGGTGAAATGTTGCTCAGTCCTCATTTCGCTACCTTGGTTGCGGCGCTACACCATAAGGCAGGCGCAAAGCCTACTGCCGAGCTTGGTTTAGCCTCAATGATCGGAGCCCGTCATACTACGCTGATCCAGCAAGATAACCAGGAAGCAGGTTCCCGCGAAAATCCCCAAAATCAAGCCAGCCCAGACCATGGGGGGAAAAAACCTTTGCTTAGCAGTGAAAGTATTATTTTGTTGCTTTCAACGGTGGAGATTGCCCTTGCTGCAGGAGTGATAGGTTACGAAGTCTATCTCTCAAAGAAGATCAATGCTGCTGAGGCAGAATACGGTCCCCGCAAGACCCAATACGATACGAAGGCCACCATCCAGGAATTTCTCGACGCAGAACAGCGGAGCCATCCCTGGTCTTCAACTTCACCAGCTGAGCTTGCCGAGGAAAAAATCCGCTTAGAAGCACAGTTAAGTGAGATTGACCGCCTAAAAGCGAATTCTCATAAAACAGCTCTCTTCGGAGCGGCTTTGGGTATAGCTGCTCTTGCCTTGCAGTTTATGGAGCAGCCGATATTTTTGACCTCATCGGGACCGAACGATCCTGGACTGGAGTCGGCAGCTCAGCGGCTTATTGCAGCAATACGAGAGAGCGAATCCCGTCTCTCTGTCTTAAGAGACGAGGGTGCTGGCCTTGCTCAGGAGATTGCTGAGTTAAGGACAAGTAACTAAAATAGCTGCTATAATATCTACAGCTCGCCAAGGCCAGCAGCAAAAAAGATGCGGGGCTAACTTCTTTAACTTGCTATTTTTTATGCCTTTGTATATTTCTCTGGGCAGGCATATGCACCCGTAGCTCAGCTGGATAGAGCATCAGACTACGAATCTGGGGGTCGGGCGTTCGAATCGCTCCGGGTGCGCCATTTTCCGCCAAGCGGAAAATCCTCTATAAGTCACCGCAGAAACTTCCCTCAACCTCTGCAGCCTCCTCGAAACCAGTTAGATCGTGGACGAATTCGTGGACGCGGTTCACCAGGTTATGGCACAATTATTCTGTAACCTCCCTCTTACCTAGTGCAGATGCAAGTTGAAGGAATTACAACTATGGCTCAAGATAGTTTTCTTTCGAAAATTAAAAAAAACTCCGCTGGACGGGTCGTGTTAAAAATTTTTCTTCGGTAACTTTGTGGGTGGTAGAAAACACTAGCAAATCCAAACCAATTGCCCATAAGCTTGAACCAAATAAAAAAACTCCCTTTGGCATAGATGCGGATGGGTTTAAACGTGTAGATGGGAAACCAATTGACGGGCACAAATATTGGTGGAAAATAACGAGCATCAGCACCGCTGAAATCTATGATAGAAATGGTGGTTTGGAAATTGATGTTATTTAGTCGCTGGCGCGAAACTGCAAGCCGCCTCGGCGCAGCGGTTTAGCATGCCAGCGGCGTGTCCTGAGCCGCAGCGGCGAAGGATCTCGCACGGATTAGCACGGTCTGTTTTAACTTCAT
>JAHFAI010000080.1 GCA_023250635.1 Deltaproteobacteria bacterium
TGTTTTTCTTGTTGAGCTGCGGCTGTGGTTCTCTGCCACAGTTCGAGATCATCAAGTGTAGCAAGTGTCTTGCTCAGATCTTGAAATGTTCCGCTACCACCCGATAAAGCAGACTCTGCTTCGGGCGACGGCGGGAGTATCCCCCCGCTGACGGGCATAAGTCTTGGTCGTTATAATAACTGGTTGATATAAGCAGTACATCTTTTTCCTTGACTTGCTACATGTTTACAATTATTTCAAATGTATCTCTGAATAAAACTCAATAGCACTGATAGGATGAATACATGCAGAAGCGTTGTATTAAGGCTGAATACATTTGGCTGGATGGTACGGAACATGTGCAGCAGTTGCGCTCCAAGACCAAAGTAATTGTGGTTAACGGCGGTGAGACTGTTTCCCTAGGCAACTTTGGCGAATGGGGTTTTGATGGCTCATCGACCTATCAGGCAACCGGCCATGATTCTGATTTAACCTTAGTACCATGTTCTTTCGTTAAAGATCCCCTCCGTGATGGTGAAAGCTATCTGGTTATGTGTGAGGTCTTTACCCCTGACAATAAGCCCCATAGTACCAATCATCGGGCTGGGCTGCGCGGGCTCCTCGCTAAGTGCGAAGGCGCCAACCCTTGGGGAGGCTTCGAGCAGGAGTACACGCTTTTCAATCGCGATCAGCAACCTTTGGGGGCTGAAAGTCATAAATTTATGCGTCCCCAAGGACCGTTTTATTGTTCAGTTGGCGCCTCGGTAGCCTATGGACGGGCGATAGTAGAAGAGCATCTCGATGCTTGTTTAAAAGCAGGGATGCTTATCTATGGCACTAATGCCGAAGTAATGCCTGGCCAGTGGGAATTCCAAATTGGCTATCGCGGTGATAACAGCGAAAATTCTGGTATTCTCGAAATGGCAGATCAGGTATGGCTCGCTCGTCATCTGCTGCAGCTTGTTGCCGAGAAATACGAAGTAACGGTTTCTTTTGAGGTTAAACCTGTACGCGGCGATTGGAACGGTGCGGGGATGCATACCAACTTCTCCACCACCCAAACTCGCGATCCCAAAACTGGTTTAGCAGCAATAGAGAGTGCAATAACCGCACTTTCCCAACGCCATAGAGAGCATATTGCCAAGTATGGGCATGGTAACCACCTGCGCCTTACCGGTCACCATGAAACCTGCGATATAGACACCTTCCGCTCGGGGGTAGCTGATCGTGGTTGCTCCATCCGCATCCCTCGTTCCGTCAGTACCAGCGGCTGCGGTTATCTTGAAGATCGTCGTCCCGGTGCCAATGCTAATCCTTACGAAGTTGGCTATATGTTGGTCGAAACTATCTGCGTCAAGCGCTAAGAACTTCTGAAGAAAATTTTGTCTATGCCTTGGTAGGGGAGCCGTCGCCGCTTCCCTGTCACCTGTGTTTTATTTACGAGGGTGCCACCATGGAAAAATCAGAAATTTCGGCAAAAAACAGTAAGAGCAAAAAAATAATCAATAAAATCTTTGCCAACGACCCGGGAGCAAATATCGCTTTGAATTCCGATATCGAATCGATCTATAATTCCTTTGAACTCAACGCCGATGAAAGTGCTTCGCCGATCGACGTCAAAAAAGCACTCAATCGCGTCGGTATTCGCGATGATGATCTCCGTTTGAAAAGTTTGTTCACCTTTCTTAACTCGGCAATAATGGCTGGCAAACGCATTGTAAAGACGGAGCTTAGCGAGTATGTTAACGAAAATCCGGTGTTGATAGCCAAGATCCTCACCGGCAAGTTGGTTATTCCTGAGTTTGAAAAATTCACTGATGAAATTCAAGAACTGTATCTGGCTGTCAAGAAAAATCGCGATGGCAAGGTGGCCTCTTATATTCCCCAACTCCTCCAGGTGCCCCACGATGCTTTTGCCATATCCGTTTGTAGCGTGGATGGCCAGCGCTTTGCCGTGGGTGATGTAGATGAATCCTTTAGTATTCAATCAACTTCCAAGCCCATCAACTATTGCTTAGCGTTAGAAGAAAATGGTTCGGAAAAAGTCTACCAACACATTGGCCGCGAGCCCAGCGGCCACGGCTTTAACGCCATCACCCTCGATGCCAAAAATCGTCCCCACAACCCGATGATCAATGCCGGGGCGATTATGAGTACTTCTTTGATCAAGTCAGGGCTCGAGCCCTCTACCCGCTTTGATTATATTATGAAAATGTGGACTAAGTTCTGTGGTGGGGTAAAGCCTGGTTTTAATAATTCCATCTATCTCTCCGAACGAGATACCGCCGACCGCAATTTTGCACTTGCGCATTTTATGAAAGAAAAAGGAGCTTTTCCAGAGAACACTAATATTCAACGCACGCTTGAGCTCTATCTGCAGTGCTGTGCGATTGAAACCAATGCAGAAAGCATGGCCGTTGCCGCGGCTACTCTGGCTAAAGCGGGGGTTTGTCCACTGACCAATGAACGAGTGGTTGGTTCTGACACGGTGAAGGATTGCCTTTCTCTTATGTATTCGTGCGGCATGTACGATTTTTCAGGAGAATTTGCCTTTACGGTTGGCTTGCCGGCTAAGTCCGGAGTGAGCGGTACTATCTTGTTGGTGATCCCCAATGTTATGGGCATTTGTATCTGGTCACCGCGGATCGATGTTTCGGGCAATAGTGTCCGTGGGGTTGATTTCTGTACTCGCCTGGTCGAAAAGTTTAATTTTCATAACTATGACAGCTTGCTGACCGGGCATTCCCAGAAGCGTGATCCTCGGGTACGTAAGACCACTTCGATAATGGAAGGGACCATGGCCCTCTGCTGGGCGTCCGCCAATGGGGATCTAACCGAAATTCAACAGCTCTTGGTAAGCGGCGTGCCGATTAATCAAGGTGACTATGATGGACGAACGCCCCTGCATCTTGCCGCTTCGGAGGGACATTTGCACGCGGTTGAGTTTTTGCTCAACAAAGGCGCAAATTCCTTGCTTAAGGATCGCTGGGGGGGGACGCCGGCAGATGATGCCAAGCGCAATAACTTCGGTAGAATTTTTACCGCACTCAACCAATTTTTAGGGGGCAAGGAATGAAAAATGAGCAAATAAATGTAGTTAAGTATCTGCTTAGTATTTTTGCCCTCCTCGCCTGTGGGCTCTTTTTGCTGCCGATAGTTGGCGACGAATTTTCGTTAACTACTGAACTGAACGGTGCTGATACCGCGTGGATGCTGACAGCTTCGTCTTTGGTTTTACTGATGACCCCTGGTCTCTCGTTCTTTTACGGGGGGATGGTAGATCCAAAAAATGTTATTTCCACGATGTTTCAGAGTTTTGTAGCAATTGGTATCGTTTCGATGCTCTGGTTGGTGGTTGGCTTTAGTTTGGCTTTTGGTGATTCTATTGGTGGTATAATCGGCGATCCTCGGACCTTTTTTATGTTTCATGGGGTGGGGCTCAATAGCCATCCGCAGTTAGCTCCCACCTTTCCACTGCTTCTCTTTGCGATGTTTCAACTTAAATTTGCGATTATTACTCCGGCACTGGTTACCGGTTCCTTTGCGGGGCGAGTAAAATTCAAGGCCTATGCGCTGTTTAGCTTATTGTTTACGATATTTGTTTATTCACCTTTGGCTCATATGACCTGGCATCCCGATGGCCTGCTGAAAAAAATGGGAATCCTTGACTTTGCCGGTGGTACCGTCGTGCATATGTCTGCAGGGCTCGTTGCCTTAGTTGGAGCGATCTACCTTGGTCGCCGTAATGGTCCTCAGCATAATCCCCCAGCCCACCTCCCCTTTGTGTTGCTTGGCACCGGCATGCTGTGGTTTGGGTGGTTTGGCTTTAATGCGGGCTCGGCTTCAGGGGCTAATGCCACAGCGGCTTTAGCTTTTGCTACGACTAATACCGCTTCGGCTGCAGCGATGATGGCCTGGTTGCTTGCTGATGTGATGATGGGGCGTAAGCCTTCATCACTTGGTGCTTGTATCGGTGCGGTGGTGGGCTTAGTGGCGGTTACTCCCGCAGCGGGTTTTATCACCGTGTATCACAGCGCCTTTGTGGGATTTATCGCTGCTTTGGTTAGTCATTGGGCGGTGCAGTGGAAATCGAAATCTCAGATCGACGATACTCTCGACGTGTTTCCCTGCCATGGGCTGGGCGGTATGGTGGGCATGCTGCTGACCGCAGTATTTGCCAAGGACGGTGGTTTGATCACGGGACAGACAACGCTGTTTTACAGTCATCTGGTTGGTTTGGTGCTGGTCAGCGTCTTTTGTTTGAGTATGGGATTAGCGGTTTACTTTGTTACCGATAAGTTGGTGGGGATGCGGGTGGACAAAAAGGCTGAAGCTATGGGTCTTGATCTATCCCAGCACGGTGAGCGGATTTTTTCTACTCAGTTGCTGCAAGCTGATAGTAAAACTATTTACCAGACGGAGTTCACATGAAGACTACTTTTGTTTCAGGTTTTTTATTGCTCGCTTCAGGGTTAGGTGTGGCGCCTAGCCTTCAGGCCCAACCCTATAGCCTCAACTGTTGGGATGGTACGTATGCTTATAGTACCGCAATGGTAAAGGAGACTGATCTTGGCTATGAAGTAGGCTTTAGCGGCGCCCTCTTAGGAGGCCTCGATCTCAGAGCTTATCAAGGGGCAGAAAATGGTCATAAGGGCATGGGGGTTGCTAACTTCACCCGAACCTCTCCTTGGCAAAGAGTCACTGTCTATGCGCAATTTCCCAAAACGGCTTGCACCGTTTCTGCTACTAAGCGCATTTCCTGTCTAAGCGAGGGAAGTCGGGGGAGATTGCCACAGGTATATATTCCGCAGAAGCAATTGCACCTTGGGAATGAGCTGACGACTATTGGTAATTATCTTGTGGATCGTCTCGAATTGATTACAGAAGGATCCCAGCTTGCTCTTAAGTTGATTCAGGCCTCGGTAATCGCTAAAAATCCTGATGAAGTAGCAGTTCAAGAAATTGGCTTTTCAGTTGATGACCCACGCTTTTGTAACAATAACGGAGCTACGAGGTGGTATAATACCGTCTTTGGTGAAGCCAAGCTTCCTGCAGCACTTCGGGATTATCTTCGTCAGCTTCCTTAAGACGACTCAAGCGGCTCTCTGCCCACCAGCTGGAGAGCGCCCTAGGCTTTATGATTTAGGCTTACCAAAATCTTCAAACTTAAAGTGCTGGGTGTACGAACCGTAGTCGTCAGGTTTGCGAATAAGATTGTGCCAAAAGCTATGGATTTTTTTGCCGAGAATATGCTGCTCACGATGAGTAAGTTCAATCTTATTGGTCTGAACAAAATCATCGATAACCCGGAAAAAACCTTTACTCTTCGAATCTCCCCAGCTTGAATATAAAAGGCTCATCATATTGCGCTTAACTGCTTCTTGCATCTCAGCGAGCGTATAGTCCTTAGCGAGGGGATGATGTTCGCGATCGAAGAGCAAAGTCTGCAGTTCGGCTTTTTTGCTAATCGTTACCATAAGCTCATCAAGTGCTGCTTCTTTCTGCACCACCGCTTTGTTTTCGTTGATCATCTTATGGAAAAACTCCATGATTTCTGTTTTCTGCGGTAGGTGATGTAACGCCCGCTCTTTGTCGTTAAGCAAGATACGATCCATATTCCCTCGTGCTCGTAAAGAACCGTGGAGAGCATTATTGAGCTTAAGCTCGGCATACAACAATTGATTGAAACTGACGATAAACATGGCATCAGGCGCCTGCTTGGTACGAATCAAATGCTCAAGGTTTTCCTTAAAGGCTTGGCGATTCACCGCTAAACTACGCTTAGCCTCGGTGTAGCCTCCCAAAGCATTTGTATAAAGGTCAAAGCTTCGGCGGGCATTATCAAGCATCTGCATATATTGACTGCGCACGTTAATCTCGGAGCTGCTCGCAAAAGAACGAGAAATCATAATATTTGGCAAGGTCCCATAGCCAAAACGAAAGGCAAAACGCGCATCATTGGTGATGTTAAAGGGACGGTCGATATTGGTAAACATGCTACCCGTCGCCGTAATTCCCACGTCGAGTTTAGAAATTTCATAAAGTTCACGAATAGCTTTGAGTTCCAAGGAACGTTGAACAACCATTTCCAGAAATTTTTCCTTGTCTTTATACATTTCCTCGACATCGGCCAAATCCAGTACTTTTTCTGGAAAAGGCTTAAGATCAGCAATATTCAGGCGATTTGCCGTAAAATCATCGCCGACCTTCTCGAGAGCCATTTGCAAGGCGATATCGTCAAAACCGAGCTTGGTATCACCACGCTGTGAGGCCATATCGGTCCCCACCCCCGCAAAAGTACCGATCAAGGTATCGAGTTCCCGTGAACCCTGGGGAAACATTCGGGCGAAGAGCTGCAGATGCACAAAGTAATAGTTAAGAATTTCGAAATCCTGAATTCGCTGGTGCTGGTTAACGTACATGGTCTTGGTTTTAAGGATTTCATCCATGGTCGTACTGAGGAGGAGCAGCTTGGCTATTTTATACGCTTTGCCGTAGTTGGCTAGACGCAGCCAATTCTGGGGCAAAACAAAGCCAAAAAGACCTGCAAAAATCCTCCCCATATCGATAATCGCTCCTTGGCCAAAGGCTATATCGATATGAGGAATAATCTCACCTGCCTGAGCATGGATAGCCAGCTTAGCGCGATACAAGGTCTGCAGGCGCTGCTGAATAGGAAAACCGACGGAAATCGCATGGTGTAAAACCTGGTCGAGATTAAAAATCTGGTCGTGATCAGCAAGATAATGGCTGCCATATTGGCGATTGGTGTCGCGCCAAATCGGGGTATGATCATCCATATTCTTATATAAAAAATAGTTTTTTTCGCGTTCAATGGTAGCGATTTGATCTGCCGTCAGCACCCGTTCTGGACCCACGGGAGTCAAGGCCACACAGGTTGTGCCCACCTGTAATGCGACTCCCACGGAAAATGCCATCCACATTTTTTTCATAGGCTCTCCTCTCACCAGTTTTCTGGTGATAATCAATATATTTTTGTTGCTGCTTATGAAAAAAGTGTACTGGAATCTTCCTAACCGTTAAATTGCTTAAAGATATGCCGGAAGGGATCAGTCCTCATTTATTTATGTCACTTGACAGCGTTGTTGCATAGCAGGTTAGCTTGGGTTATAAATTTCTGGAAGTTGTTCTTAAGGTTTATTTATTTGCGGAGTCTACTATGTCCTTACAGATTAACGATAGTGCCCCTGATTTTACCGCTGAGACGAGCGAAGGGCCTATCAACTTTTATAGCTGGCTCAACTCTCAGTGGGCCGTGCTCTTCTCTCATCCCAAGGATTTCACCCCGGTCTGCACCACCGAATTAGGGTATATGGCAAAAATCAAACCCGAGTTTGATAAGCGCGGCGTCAAGCTTATGGCCCTCTCCGTGGACTCGGTTGCCGATCACCTGCGCTGGATTCCTGATATCGGAGAAACTCAAGGGGTAGCGGTCAACTACCCAATTATCGGCGATCATGATTATAAAGTCGCACAGCTGTATCATATGCTACCGGCGACTGTGAACGGAGCAGCCAATACGCGTACTCCCGCGGATAATCAGACCGTACGCAATGTATTTGTCATCGGCCCTGATAAGCGGATAAAACTAATTCTGATTTATCCCATGACGACGGGACGCAACTTTGACGAGGTTTTACGCGTAATCGATTCCCTGCAACTGACCGCCAAGCATCGGGTAGCAACCCCAGTCAATTGGCAGGTGGGCGAGCCAGTTATTATCGCTGGCTCCGTAGCGGATGAGGAAGCGCGCCGCCTCTATCCCCAGGGCTGGTCGGCACCAAAGCCGTATTTGCGAATTATTGATCAGCCGAGCTAGGCGTTGGTTTGTCTTTTCTTGGGCGCTGAAAAATCGAGTTCTTCGACCTTGAGGAGTTTTTCCTGACCCGGACTAAATTCGAGCAAGACGGTTTGATTAAACAGGTCGCTTTTCAACACTCGCCCCGTCGCCCCATTCGCCAGCACTTTGACCATGGCTCCTTTCGGCGGCAGCAACTGCTTCAGCTGCGAGTAGGTATCGTTTTCGTAGGTAAGGCAGCAGAGCAAACGTCCGCAGCCACCCGAAACTTTGCTCGGATTCAGCGCTAAATTTTGGTTTTTTGCCATTCGGATTGAAATGGGAATAAAATCGCGTAGAAAACTACTGCAGCAATATTCCCGCCCACAGATACCGATCCCCCCCAGAATCTTGGTCTCATCCCGGGAACCGATTTGCTTGAGTTCCACCCGGGCTTTGATTCCACTAGCAATATCTTTGACTAACTCGCGAAAATCCACTCGCCCTGGTGAAGAAAAATAGACCAACACCTTGTTGGTACTAAAATGCGGCTCGCATTTTAGTACCCGCATCGACAACTGGTGAGCAGCAATTTTTTCGTTAATAAAAGCCGTCACGCTTGCCGAGCTTGGTTGCTGGGGATTGAAAAGATCACGAGAGGTGGCGCGGCGCAGCACCGGTTTTAGTTTTTTGTCGTTTTTCTTCCCCGGCATTAGCAAGCCAAGACTAACCACTTCCCCAAGACTCGGGCCTTTTTCCGTATCTACCACCACCTTATCACCAATACGGAGGGTGAGGTTGCTAACGCTAAAGTCATACAATTTGCCAGCTCGTTTAAACTGAACCTTGGCAATATTTAATCCACTCATGGAATATCCTGTTAAGCCAGAGGCGGTTGGAGGGCAACTGGGCAGTTTTCGGATAGGCCCTTAGCCCAGTCTTTACGAATCGCGCAAAAATCCCTGGTAGAACACTGCTTCTGCAGCAAGCGGGGCGTTGAGCGCAATCCGCTGAGCTGAAGCCAGCTCCTTGAGGGAGCGCAGCAGATTTCTCCGCCCGGCAATTGCCACGGGGCTCAAGCGGGCGCTTCCCTGAACATGCGCCAGTGCTGCTGGGTCGAGAAACAAGGCTCGATAGCCTTCGTTCAGGGCATATTCAGCTGCAGCGGCAAGCGTCGCTGCAGAAAGTGATTTATCCTGCTTTATCTTATCTATAGCTGCAAGCATAGCAGTAAATTGCCCTGTTTGCAGCAGTTCGAGGAAACTCTCGGCAGCCGTTTGTTGTACTCCGTGGCCATCGAGGGCGGTAATAATCGCGCCAGGACAGCCCCCGTGACGCCCATACAGTTCGTCGAGGATGGCAACAGACAACTCCGGCCAACGCCCTTCCTCAAGGCTGCGCGAGAGATTTAGCAGATAACTAAGCAGTTCTAAACGCTCGGGTGGGCGAATCTGCCACTTGATGCAACGTGAACGAATAGTGGGGAGGAGATGCTGAGGCCGCGTACTGGTAAAAATCAGACAGGCCCCCTCGGCGGGCTCCTCGAGAGTTTTAAGCAGGCGATTTGCCGCCGCAAGAGAAAGCTGCTCCACATCGCCAATAATAACTATGCGCCGGGCATAAGGATGCTTCGACGTACGACTTGCCTTGAGGGCAAGATGCTCTTGGGCTAGCTCCACAAATTCCACTGTTTTGGCAAGCTCGTGGTGGTAGTCACACAAAATAGCCGGGTTTCGACCCGCTGCGATCACTCGACAACTGCCACAATGCCCGCAGGCCGAGCTGCTCTCACAAAAACTAAGGCTGGCCAGAGCCACCGCTAAGGCCTTTTTGCCAAGGCCCGCTCTGCCCACCAGGAGGATGCCCTGGGGGAGACGATCCTGACGCACCAACGGGGCAAAGGGCTCGAGACTGGCACCTTGCGCGAAACAATAATGACTCCAGCCGAGGGGAGCATCTGCCTCCTCAGGGGGCTGAGTTCTTGCAAGCATCAGCAGCGCTCCTTAATCGCGGTAAGCGCTTGCTTGAGTACGAGATCAGGGCTTTGGCTGGCATCGATCAGCACCACGCGCTGGGGGAAGCGCCCGCATAGGGCCTGAAAGCCCTGACGGAGCTGCTGATGCAGCGCTCGTTCGGCACCATCGTAACGACCGACCCCCCCCCCCTCGCCGAGAGAATGACTCACCTTAGCCGCAGTTTTTCGCCGCTGCAGCCGTTGTTCAGCCACCTCCACGGGACAGTCAAGGTAGAGGGTTAGATGGGGTTCGAGAAGAGCGGTGGAAGCGGCGATGAGCGTTTCAATCAGGGTCGAAGACAGGCCGCCAAGATGCCCTTGATAGACGCGGGTAGAATCGGCAAAGCGATCACAGAGAACCCAGGCCCCACGGGCAAGGGCAGGACGAATAAGCTGGGCGACGTGCTGACTGCGAGCTGCAGAGATTAAAAACAACTCGCTTTCCATGGTGAGCACTTCATCCGCTGGCACCTCAGCAAAAACCTTGCGGATTACTTCAGCAACGGTGGTACCACCGGGCTCGCGGGTAGCGATAATTTCTCGCCCGGGGGCTGCCAGACTGCCCAGCAGCTGCTGGAGCAACTGGGTTTTTCCTGCACCTTCGCCGCCTTCTAGGCTAATAAATTTGCCGCTCCTAGGTTCCTTCATACTTCTAACCCTTCGCCTCGCCTTGAAAAGCCCCGATTTCTGTGGTATCCAGCCGAGATCTCTCCGATCCCAAAAAAGAGGAATAGTAATGCAAGCAAGTGATATTTTTAAAGCTCTTTTTATTTTAGAGTAGCCTAATGATTGGTTCCCAATATTATAACGGTTTTTTTACCCAGAAATCTTTCCCCTCTAAAGTCCTTTCCTCAAGAGGAACAAGTCGTTCCCTTGTGATAGATTCAAGATCTTCAATCGTTCTTCGTGGATCAGTGTAGAATTCCCCAAGACCCCTCGCTCGACTGATAAAATCATCACGCATCCCGTTGGGCTCAAAGCGGTTAAGGGCAGCAAGCAGGATTTTTACTCGACTGCAGCCCTCTAGTCGAAGGGAAAGCAGTTTAAATCGCGTTTTCATTAAAGCATCAATTTCGGCAAAAGTCTTGCAGGCAAAGAAAACTGCTTCAATGGCACCAAGCTCTTGGCACAAAGGGCCTTCCTCGCTAAACTCGTCAGTTTCAGCAATTTTGGAACTCAAACTAACGATCAATTCTAAAGCAACATTTTGGGCCTTGGTGAAGGTAACTGCTTCGAGGTCAACGGAAGTGTTGCGAGGACGACTAACCTCTAATTGAGCACAACCTTTTTTCGAGTCAGGTCCTCTTAAGGAATCTATTTTAATAACTTTCTCTCTTAGGTCAAATAATTTATTAAAGGCCAAGTCTTTGGCCAAAGCCAGCTCATCTTCAGCTGATTCCTTAAGTTCTTTGCCTCCAACTAGTGCTTGAGGAAATGGCATATCGCTATCAGTTCGAGCTGCTTTCTCAGCATTTTTTTCACCAGCTTTCCCAGCAACACCTGGCAGTACATTTTGATTTTTTAAAAAGAGAGCAATTTGTTTTTCAGCCTCACTGAGTTCCATAATGGTCTTTGCAGTCCTTGCTTGCTTAAGGAGCGTTTGGTACTCCTTGCTGCCGCGATCCGAAGCCTCATTAAACAACAGTCCCATCAGCAATTTTTTTTGGGCTGAAAGAGTAACTTCAGAGACTGGAAGGCCTGATGAAGAACTAGCTCCGAACACTGCTGCTGAGGAGCTCAGGGAAAAAATGAGCACAATATACAACATTTTTTTTAAAAAAATCATAACTGCTCCTAAAGGATGAAAAGTAGTCCCTGGACAAGGGCTTTGGGAATTGAGGTTAGATTTGCCACGATTATTCATTGTAAGCGGTCTATCTATTTTGACCACCCGTGTCAAGAGCAACTGCCGTAAAATCGCTGAATTTCAGGATTTCGCCCCCAAACAGCTAGGTATCTAGCTATATTTATTGCAAAATAGGGACACGCAAAATAGGGACACAGACGAATGGCGCTTCCTTAAGCGCATGCTCTAACCTTTGATTTTTTGTGTAACCGTTGAGCAGCAATATTTCTAGGCTCTCGAAGAAGGGCATAATTCTTCTTTCTGCTCTTTATTGCTCTTGGTTCAGATCGATCAGGTCGTTGGCCG
>JAHFAI010000081.1 GCA_023250635.1 Deltaproteobacteria bacterium
TCGCAGTCCTCTGAGCTGGGTGGCTATGCGTGCCTCACTGTTCTGACCCACCGCTCGATCTGCCTGCTGCGCAAGAATTGCGGCAATACCGAGGCCGGGATGTTCCGCAAGTAAGGTCTGACAGCTTTGTTCGTGGGGCCAGAGAGGAATGGAGCAGCGAGCAGCAGGGGGCAGCAAAATTATCAGCATTGCAAGCAATGCACGGCCCATGGCTACACTCCTTAGAAAGGTTTCTGCTAACGCAACCTTGTATCCTGCCCACTCGAGGCGCGTAAAGACCCTCCTGGATAAGTACCAAAAACTATGCAATAATGAAGCTGCTATTTTATATGCACCTAACGTAATTAACCGGCAAGGTTTGAAGATATTCTATGGCGGGAACCTCCAACAGTACCAGCAATCGACTGCGCTCTATCAATAATATTATCCTCTGTGGTCATTCCGGCTGCGGCAAAACCACCCTGGGACGCATTGCCGCGCACCTGCTTGGTTTTGGCTTTGTCGACCTTGATCAGCTGATCGAAGCACAGGAACAACAAAGTATCCGGCAGATTTTTGCCGAGAAGGGCGAGGAGTACTTTCGTAGCCTTGAATCATCGCTCTTGCAACAACTTCACCTTCTCAGCAACCATGTTATTAGCATCGGCGGGGGCACCTTCGGCAGCAGAAAAAATCTCGAAATCCTCTCCTCGTTGGGCGTGATGGTGTGGCTTCATTGCGAAACCAGCGAAATCGCTCGCCGCCTTGCGCAAGATCCCAAAGAACTAGCCAAGCGGCCTCTTTTAGCAGATCTTGCCATCTTGTCCAACAAAGCTGAGCGTCTTGAGCAGGTGAAGGCCCGCCTAGTGGATCTCTATGAAGGCAGAAGCAAGTTTGTTGAACAGGCAAAATTTTACCTTAATGTCAGTTTTACCTCTCCCGATGAGGGAGCAAGGAGCATCAATGGGCTGCTGAGAAAAAAATCGTCGCTCAAGCTGCTCAAGAAAGTTTCGAAGCCACCGCTGCCGTCTTCATCCAGGGGATAAAAGTTGGTAACGCAAGAATTATCAAACCTCTTTAAGCAATTTGGCAAATTAACTGAGCTGCCCTGGCGTCCTTTGGTTGCGGCTCTGGGACTTGGTTTCTTGCTGGCTTCCCTACTCACCACCCTGCTCAGTGAATTAATTCTGCCCTCCCTTGCTACCCCCCAGCAGGGCGACAAAGTAGCGGTAGCCGTCACCCTTCCCTCTTTAAAAGACAAAGTGACCCTTAATCCCTTAGCCGTTAAAACAATTCTTGGGCGCAATATTTTTAATATCGATGGCAAGACGGGTGAAGAAGAGGTCAAAACCGAGGTTCCGGGGGGGGCTCCTACCAAAACAACCATGCCCCTGCAATTGATCGGCCTTATCTATAGTGGCCAACCCGAGGTCGGGGGAATTGCAGTGATCAAAAACACGGCAAAAAATACCCAGGGGAGTTTTTTTGTCGGCGATACACTATCTCCCGATGCGCTGATTATGGAAATTCACGAAGATCGCATTATTATGGAGCGGGGGGGGCGTCGTGAATACCTCGAATTGGATAACCTCAAAATCGAGATCAAACGGCGCAGGAAAGATCCCAAGGATAACAAAGCCGCTTTGGCCGGAATCCCTAAGGGCCCTGCTGGTGTGCCTAACACCTTTAAAGAAGAGGGATTTGAACGGGATGGCACCAAAATAGTCTTATCGACCGATTACCGTCAAAAGCTCCTCGGTACTGATTTTGCCAAAGTGCTGCAAGATGTCAAAGCCGAACCTAATTTGCTCGGCAAAGAGCTCAATGGCTTTCGCCTGACGCGAATCCGTGCTGATTCTATTTACCAGAAGGCAGGTCTGCTTGATGGCGATGTGGTTAAAGAGGTCAACGGTGTTTCCCTTATTGATCCGGGCCAGGCGATCAAATTGCTTAACTCCCTACGGGGAGAAAGCGAAATCGAGGTTCGTCTCGATCGCAATGGCTCACCGCTTACCCTGTCGATGAAGGTGAAATAAGCTTCATGGAACGATGGCGCGAGTTCTCAAAAAAAATCACCGCAGGTTTGAAACGACGTTTCGCTGAGCAGCAATTTAAAGCAGCGATGATTCGGGTCGGAGGGACGGTTTTTTTAGCCTATTTTTTAGCCAGCTGCTTGGCGTCCCTTTCTGTCGTGCTTATTTTTAAGGCTTTTGATGCCTCCGCACGGGCCCAGGTCAAGGTGATTAGCGGAGAGCTTAACCTAAGCGACACCACCAATTACCATCTGATAAAAAAAGAGGTGATGGCTCGCAATATTTTTAATACTTCGGGAGAATTTCCGCCAGAAACAGAAAAAGTAAGTGAAAAAACCGAGAAAACATTCAATCTTCATGGCGCCTGCAATCCCACTGCCCTTAAGGCTACCTTGCTTGGGGTTATTGTTATGGGTGATGCCACCTCGGTCGCCGTCGTTAAAGATCCCGGGAGCGAAGATGCGGATATTTACCGCAAAGGTGACTATATAATCGATGCTGACAATGCCCAGGTGGCAGCCATTCAAGAAAACCTCATGATCCTCAACAATGCTGGTACCAAGGAGTGTCTCTATACTCCGGGCTTTGCCCCACCCGCCATCGCCCTAGGAGTTCAAGGCAAAGCCGCTAAGGCCGGTGCTGCCATTGCTGAGCCGGTCACCTTGCAAGCTTCGTGGGTCGAAGCTGAGTTGGGGGATGGTTTTTCTAAAATCCTTCAATCTGCTCGCCTCGTCCCAAACGCTGAGGGAGCAAAGGTCAAGGGCTTCAAGATATTCGCCATCCAAAGTGGTTCACTCTTCGATAAAATTGGTCTGCGTGATGGTGATATCATCGTGCAGGTCAATGAAACCGTGCTGGAGGCCGAACAGGGCTTTACCTTATATCAGTCTTTCTTGGATGAAAAAAACATCGTGATTAATATCCTTCGTGGTGAATCTTCACTCCAGTCTCTGCGAGTGCAGATAAGGTAGTATGTGGCATATTTTCATACATAGACAGGCGCTTGTTCCCCTGCTCATGGCTATTTTTTTGAGCTTTGGACTGGCTCCGGAAGACTCATCTCTATCCATGGATTTTCCCCAGGAGACCCCCCTCAGCACTCTCGTGGCAGTCTTGGCTCGAGATTTTGACAAGAACTTTATTATCGATCCCAGTCTCTCGGCTAAGGTGCAAATTTATGCACCCCATAATCTGAGCAAGGAAGATGCCTATCAGATATTTTTATCTGCCCTGAACTACGCCGGCTATACCACCATTGAAACCGGGCGGGTCATCAAGGTGGTCAAGGTTAGCGAAGGGCAGCGTAAGGAAAATCCCCTCATCAGGAATGCCTCTAAGCTGGGGGCCAGCGATCGGGTGGTTACTTATTTTTATGCCCTGGAGTTTTTAGATGCCCGAGAGGCCCTGCCCCCGCTGAAGCGGCTTGCCACTGCCAACGCGGTAATGATCAGTCCTAGTGGCAACGGTCTTATTTTTACTGATAGTGGCATTAAGATTCAACGCTTGCTCAAAATCCTGGCTGTGCTCGACGTCAAAACCGAGGGGGTGCAGATTGAGGTGATTTTGCCCCGCACCCTCACTGCTGAAGAACTCAGCAAACAGCTGCGAGAGTTATTTAAGCCGATCCCTGGGGTGAATGCTGCTGCTCTGAAGCTGCAAATGGCCGTGGAACCGATCAATAATGCCTTGGTGCTCTTCGGGGGCAAAAGCGAGTTGCTCCGGGCTCGGGATTTTATTGCGCAAATCGATCAATTGCCACCAAACCGCGATGCTGAGGGCAAGCTCTTTGTTCGTCCAATTGAGTTTGCCAACGCTGCTAAGCTTGCCGCGGTTTTGCAAGCACTCTCCTTTGCTGAGCGCTCGGCCAGCGTTCTCACCGCGAGTAAAGCAGCAGAGGGGGATCAGCATAAAATTTTGGTGGACGAGGATACGAATTCGCTGCTCATCAAAGGGAATCGACCGTATTATCAGGCGGTGGATCGGGTGATCCAAAAATTAGATAAACAGCGAGCTTTAATTTATTATTCCGTTGAAATTTTAGAAATCTCCTCCACCCATAATCTGAGCTTCGGCAGTGCTTTTCTCCAAGGCGGCGCCCTCAACCCTGGTGGTTCAAATAACCTGCGGTGGTTAAACTCCTGGCAGTTTCCTCAGGTTGGTCCCTTTCTTCCCCAGGTGCTTGCCGCAAACCCGGCGGCTAATGCTGCGGCAATCGGGGCGGGTACCAGAGATGGAGTAACTATCGCCGCCTTGGGTAGCGATGGCGTAGTGGTCCCCGGCATCGGTTCCCTTTCTCCCGCAGCATTGATTCAGATGCTTAAAACCGATGAGACCACCTCGATCTTGTCATCGCCGCGGATACTCAGCTTAGATAACGAGGAAGCGAGCATCACCGTAGGTGAAACGCTCTTTTTCAAGTCAGGTCTGAAGGATGCCCGCGGTAATACAGCCGATAAAGTTACCAAAGAACCGGTTGATCTGCAGTTAACCTTGAAGGGGCATGCTATTCGCCATAATCAGCTCAGCCTCGAGCTTAATTTTTCGGCCCATACCGTCAATGGTTTGAGCCCAGATCAACTCCCTACCTTGGCCAAGCGAACCTTCAAGCAAAAAGTAATGCTCAATGATCTACAAACCATGGTCCTCGTAGGTTTTGAACGTCGGCAAGCGACTAATTCGGTGAGTCGAGTTCCCCTCCTCGGCGATATTCCCCTGCTGGGTTTGTTGTTTCGTCGGCAATTTACCGAAGAAGGAAGCAGCCAGTTAGCAGTATTCATGACTGCCGGGATTATCAGCAAGGCCTCTGATTTTGAAAAAATTAGCCAACGCTTTTCTCTAAACACTACTTTTCTTTCCAAAGATTAAAAACTAGGCAGTTCGTGCCTTCTTATGAAACATGATTTTTGTCCGATCAGCTAATGGCGGAATAGAATTAAAATCTTCCAAGCGCAATTATGCTAGTAAGATTTTTTCTTTCCTAATAAATAGATGTTACGAGTAAGCGAACAGCCTTCTGACAGGAAGGAACATTAAGATGGCGGGGGTAAGCTTGAAACTTAAAATCATAAACGGACTTCTTCTGGTTATGATGGGATGGGGCGTTAACACCAACGCTGAACCTGAGCATCCCGCAATCCTAGCTCCTCCGCATCCGGAAGATGAAGCTGGTGATGCTCACCCACCCCCCAGTGCTAATGCACTGCCCGTGTCCAATAACGCGATGAACGAACGAGCCCGTCCTGCTCCTCCCGCGTCGCTGCCGCCAAATGGCCCCCCCTTGGCACCACCACCAGCTCCTCCGCCCTTAGCTCCTCCCCTCTCGCCTCCTCCTGGAGAAGAGGACCCTCTCGCTGCAGGAGATATGGAGGAGCTTAGCCCTGCCAGTATCGATCGCAGCCGCTTGCCCGCAGCTAGTCAGCCCAAGGGAGCGGAGTCTGTTCCCGAAGGTCGCGATCTGGTCAATATGGATTTCCCTGAGTTGACCGAGATCAAGGATATTATTAAAGCAGTGGCCATGTGGACCAATAAGAACGTAATTCTTGATCGCAACGTTACCGGCAAAGTGCAAATGATTTTCCCCAAAAAAGTCACCAAAGAGGAAGCCTATATGGCCTTCCTCTCGGCTCTGAATAAACTTAATCTGACCACCGTGGAGACCGGTAAGGTAATTAAGATTATGAAGGTGCGGGATGCGGTACGAGGCAATCTTAAGACCTACCTGGGCTCGAGTTGGGCACCGCGTACCGACGAGCTGATTACTCAAATTATACCGCTCAAGTATATCGATGCGCGTCAGATCCAGAACACCCTCTCGCGCATCGTCTCTTCTAACTCGATGATTGCCTACGAACCGACCAACACCCTGATCGTTAGCGATAGCGGTTATAAAATCCGTCGCATCCTCGAAATTCTTGAACTGATTGATGTGCAGACCCAGCAACCCAAGGTTTTGATCGTTCCGATCAAGTACAGCGATCCTGCAACCATTTCCAAAAAAGTAAATGAGCTGCTTAAACCTATGGCAGGTTCCCGTAGTCAACAACGGAGTGCGTATAACTCCTTTAAAATCCTTACCGATGAGCGCTCTAATTCCATTATTATTTTTGGACCACCGCGCTCCATCCACGATATTCGTGATTTGGTCAAGCGCTTTGACACCAAGGTGGATGATCCTCAGTCCCAAGCCACCATTCATGTCCGCCCTCTGGATTATGCTGATGCGAAGAAACTGGCCGGGACCCTCTCCTCTCTCGCTACAGGCAACAAAAGCGGGCCCGGTGCTATCCGTCGTCCTCCCAGCCAGTTCAGTGGGAATGATCGGGGCGCGCCCTCGGTGGCTAGTCTGGGCAACGATGTCAAAATTACCGCGGAAGAGTCCTCTAACTCCTTGTTGATCACCGGCAGTCGCACCGCCTATGATTCCCTCAACACCTTAATTCGCAAACTGGATACCCGTCAGCCTCAGGTGTATATTAAAGCCGAAATTTTTGACCTTACCGATGACAATTCTCTAAAACTCGGTACCTCGATTTTTGCCGGCTTTGGTGGTGAAGGCACACTGGCCAAAGGAATAGGTGGTTGGGAAGCAGGGGGTATGGCGCCGTTGGTAATGGCCCAAGCGCAACAAGCAGGCCTGCAGAATGGGCAGGCCTTACCTGCCTCAGCCCTCCAAGGGGTGGCCAGTTCTTTTAGCAGCGATATGAATATTGGGGTGCTCTCCGGCAAGGGAGTGTCTGTTCCTGGCCTCGGCACGCTTTCTCCAGGTCTGTTAATTAATTTGATGAAGACCGATTCGAACACCCGGATTGTTTCGTCTCCCCAGGTGCTCACCTCGAATAACCAAGAAGCTACGGTGAGTGTGGGCGAAACTATCTTTTATAAATCGTCAATCAAAGATGCCCAGGGGGTGGTGGAGCCTAAGCCCGAAAAAGAACCCGTGGATATGAGCCTGACTATTAAGCCCAATATCAGTCATTCCAATTATCTGACCCTTAATATTAAGCTTGACTCTAATTCGATCCAAGGCTGGAACGAGGATAACCTCCCGCGGGTCAATAAGCGTAAGACTACGCAGATTGTTACGGTGAAAAATGGTCAGACCATCGTTATCTCAGGCTTGATGAAGACGTTTGAATCGGAAGTGTACAAAAAAATCCCGCTCCTCGGTGATTTGCCGGTACTGGGCTGGTTCTTTCGCAACTCTTCGTTGAAGTCAGGTACGATCACCCTCGTTATCTTTATCACCGCCTACTCCATTCATGGCGCTGCCGATCTGGCCGCAATTTATGAAAAGCAGGTGGAAGATCGTGATCAACTGCTCAAAACGATCTATGGTTCAAGCTATAGTAAGTCTAACTTCTACAAGCGTCTGGCAAAACCCAATGAGGGGCGCTACGTGAGCTCACCGCAAGATGAAGCGGAAGATAAAACCCTTGAGAAATACCGCAAGGAGAATTTTGAAGCCTTCGGCTACGGTGAGGACAGCAGCAAGAAAAATACCGCTCCCGTTGATCCTCGTAAGGAAGAAGAATTCTCCGTCCCCGGTGATCTAGGCGGTGGTGGGGGTGGTGGCGGTGGTGCAGCTCCCCCTGAGGCACCCGTTGGTGCTCACCCCGCTGATGATTTTGACGAGGGAGACACCCCACCTGCAGGCGGTAGTGATGAGTGATCACGTAAAACGAAAAACCCTGGGCGAACTCCTCCTGGCCTCCTCCAAACTCACTGAGGAGCAGCTGGCGGAAGCCATGGTGGCTCAGAATGATGAAGCCGAGAAGCGCCGACTCGGTGAAATCCTCATTGCCAAGGAATTTGTCAGCGAAGAAGAAATGCTCAAGGCACTGGCTTCTCAGCTGGAGCTTCCTTATTACGACCGTTTACCGGTAAATGATATCGACCCGGCCTTGATTTTACATGTGCCGATTCAGTTTAGCCGCGATAATTTAATTCTGCCCATTGCTAAGGATGAATTTAATGTCACCGTAGCGGTAGCTGACCCCCTCAATACCTTTCCCATGGATGATCTACGTCTGATTCTCTCCACCAACATCAATATGGTGGTATGTTCACCCGCGGTGATTCAGCATAGCATCAACCGGGTTTACGAACGTAGTCAGGATGCTTCGCAAAAAGTTATCGATGAGCTCAGCGTTCCGGCAGGTTCGGAAGAATTTGACGATCTTGAGGAAACCCGGGACTTACTTGAGTCCTCCGATGATGAAAAACCCATTATTCGTCTGGTAAACGGTCTACTTTCGCGGGCAGTAAAAGAGCGGGCCTCGGATATTCATATCGAACCCTACGAAGCAGAAATCGTGGTACGCTTTCGTATCGACGGCACCTTACACGATACCATGAGTGTGCCCAAGCGCCATCTAGGCTCGGTGGTTTCACGGATCAAGATTATCGGTAAGCTCAATATTGCCGAAAAACGCGTCCCCCAAGATGGGCGTATTTCCATTAAAGTGGCCGGCAAAGAAATCGATGTGCGGCTGTCGGTCTTACCCACCGCTCACGGCGAGCGCATCGTTATGCGTCTCCTCGACAAGTCCACCGGGGTCAAACGCCTTGAGGATATGGGCTTCAATCCTCGCATACTCCGCCTGTGGTCGCAGCTGATCACCAAAAATCACGGTATTATTCTGGTTACCGGACCGACCGGCTCCGGAAAGACCACCCAGCTCTACGCTTCGATTTCCCATATAAATACCGTGGATATTAATATTTTAACCATCGAAGATCCGGTGGAATATCGTCTTCCCGGGGTGGGGCAGATCGATGTAAAACCCAAGGTCGGGCTTACTTTCGGTGAGGGCTTGCGGGCGATCTTGCGTCAAGATCCTGATGTGGTGATGATCGGTGAAATTCGCGATGAGGAAACCGCCCATATTGCGGTACAGGCTTCGCTCACCGGTCACTTGGTGTTCTCCACCCTGCATACTAACGATGCCGCTTCTACGATTACCCGTTTGTCGGATCTTAAGGTACAAGCCTTCCAAATTGCTTCGGCGGTATTGGGGGTGATGGCTACCCGGCTGATTCGTAAACTCTGTGTGCACTGCCGACAAAAATACAAGCCCAGCGATAAAGAATTTCAACTCCTGGAACTCAAACCCGAAGAATTCGCCGGCAAGGAGATCTATGCCGTCGGCAAGGGCTGCGAAAACTGCTATAATTTAGGCTATAAAGATCGGGTGGCCATCCACGAGCTGTTGATAGTGGACGATAAAATCAAGGAGACCATCCTCCGTACCCTCGATGCCAATGCAATCCGCAAGGTGGCGACGGAGGCGGGGATGACCTCGTTGCGACAGTCTGCTGGTCTCAAGGTCCTCGAGGGCTTAACCTCTATAGAAGAGGCCATGGCCAACACCCAAACCGACGAGTTTGCCGAGTAGGGGTTTTTCTTTGCCGATCTTTATCTACAAGGGCTATGACATTGTCACCGGGGCTAACCGCAAGGGCAAAATCGATGCTGAGTCCTTGCGCACGGCTAAGCAAATACTGCGTACCCGCGAAAAAGTTATGGCTTCCGATCTCCGTGAAGAAATCAACCTTGCTAAAAGCGACAAAAAAAGCACGTTTTCTCTTAAGGGCAAATCCGTAAGCCTGGTAGATCTCGCCGTGATGACCCGGCAGTTTGCCACCCTGCAGCAGGCCCATGTACCTCTGGATGAATGTTTAAAAGCACTGACTGAGCAGGTGGAAAACGTCGTGCTCCGCAATACCCTTTCGGGCCTGAAAGAAGCGGTGAGCGAGGGTAAGTCCATGGGCGATGCCATGGCTGGTTATCCCGCGATTTTCAATCGTCTCTACATCAACATGGTAAAGGCCGGGGAGTCGTCGGGCAGCCTCGGTTTGGTCCTCGAGCGCTTAGCAGATTTTATCGAGTACGAAGTAGCAGTTCGCGGGCGTATCTTTAGTGCCATGACCTACCCCGCGGTGATGATCACCGCCTCCATGGGTATTATCGCATACCTATTTGTGAGCGTGGTGCCAAAGCTTGAAAAGGTCTTTACCAGCCTCAAGGTGGTACTGCCCTGGTACTCAAAAATGCTGATCGGTATTTCTAAAACCTTGCAGAACCAATGGTACTTCGTACTTTTAGGATCTGCCGGGGTTTTTTTCCTTGTGCGCGCCTGGTATCGCTCGGCGGCAGGCAGACGCCGGGTTGATGCTATTTCGCTCAAATTGCCGATCTTTGGGGGCGTGGTGGTACGCACCAACGTTTCTAAATTTACCAAAACCCTGTCTACCTTGCTCAGCTCAGGGGTGCCGATTATCACCGCCCTTGAAATTACCAAAAACGTTATCTCCAATCAGCTGATTGCGCAGGTAATCGAAGACGCAAAAAAAGCGGTGCAGGAGGGGGATTCTCTCTGGTCGACCATCGAACGCAGCCACCGCTTTCCTCCCTTGGTGACCCATATGATTCGTACGGGGGAAAAAACCGGTGAGCTCGAACAGATGCTCAAACATGTTGCGGAAGCCTACGATGCCGAGGTCGAAAGAAAAATCGATGCGATGATCTCCCTTATTGAACCTCTGATGATTATCGTTATGGCCGGTATAATTGTTGTGGTAGTGTTAGCCATGCTGATTCCTATGCTTTCAGTAATGAATCAAGTGCGGTAATATAGGTGGAAGTCGGTTTTAATTAACGGTGGAGTTTTTCTATGATCCTGGCCCAACAATCCCTTGCTCAATCCATACGAGCGCTGGTGCGTCGACCCTTTGGTAGTCGTAATGGCTCTCGGGGTATGACCCTGATTGAAATCATTATCGTGATCGCTCTCCTCGGTACCCTGATGGCGATCTTAATCCGTAATATTACCCAAAGCCAGGACACAGCCAAGGAAGATGAGTCCCGTATTGGCATGGGCGTAATCTCGCAATCCTTACAAATGTATCGGGTGCATAACAACGTCTATCCCACCACTGCCCAAGGTCTCGAAGCATTGGTGAGCGATCCCGGCGGTGCTGCCCGCTGGCGTGGCCCGTATATCGAAAAAGAAAAGCTCAAGGACCCCTGGCAAAACCCTTACTCCTACAATTCTGATGGCAGAAAATTTCAGATCATTTCGGGGGGGCTCAACGGTATGGTTGGCGATGCTGATGATATTTACTTCCCGCCCAAGGAAGAAGCCGCAGGTGCAGCACCTGCCCCTGCTCCAGCTCAGTAGTAAGAGCTCCGTAAAAGTTTAGCAAAAAAAGAAGGGCAACCAGTGGGGGGGCAAGGCAATTGAAGCGAATCACCGATACCGAGCTAACTCGGTACCTCCCTTAGCCCACGGGACAGCCTCGGCTTTTACCCTGCTTGAAGTCATTATCGTTATCAGTTTGATTGCTCTGGTCTATGCTATAGCCCTGCCCAACTTTTCCCTGCAGAAAGAATCGCAAATCGCCGATCGCCTCGGGCGTCTGAGCGAAGATATTCGCGCCGTTTTTGATCTTGCCGTGCTTACGGGCAGGCCTCATCGCCTGGTCTTTGATCTTGCCCGGGGCGAATACATCGTCGAAGTTTGCAAGACCACTCATCTAAGTCTGCCCGCCCTCTCGGAAGAAGGAACTGACGCGAGTACGAAGCAGACAGAAGAGAAAAAAGCTGAATTTCTCGAGCAGTTTAAGGAATATGAGAAACTCGCCGGTGAAGGATTTAAGGATAGCAAAAGCGATGCGCCGATTCCTCCCGTTTCGCCAGTGCTCCAGGCAAAAAACGCACTGCAAGAGCCCGGTTGGGAAGCTCCTGAAGGCATGGGCTGGGATAAGCGAGCTCTCGGTGATTTTCTCCTCCTCAAAGATCTGCAAGCCGAGCATCACCATAAGCCGGTAAGCCTTGGCGAAGGCGAAGAACAGCCCTTGGCCATGGTGTATTTTTTCCCCCGCGGGTAT
>JAHFAI010000009.1 GCA_023250635.1 Deltaproteobacteria bacterium
GGCTCATAATCACTTAAAGGGGGCATTGGAGTTCGGCTTACCGTGGAAGACCGGGGAGTCTTGAGAAATGGCGAGAGCAAAAAATAGTGCAATTCAGCCGCTGACCTATGTTTTTTGGGACAGCTCGTTTTTCGTCCTTCGCTCACCTCTTTGCAAGGGCAGGGGGCTTAGGTGGGGTCAAATTTTATCCCCTTCGAGGGGATGGAATTTGATGCCACCGTAAGCCTCCTGCCATGCTGGAGGTGGCGAGGAGCGAAATCCACAAGGCTGGTGAGGGGCTTCTCCCTAGCCTTTGAAATTTTCTGGCAAATACCGGCAGGTAAGAGTGATATCAGCAGAACCGTCCTCTGCTAAGGGTAGAAAGCGGGTCAGCTGCCACTCCTGGCTTTTAATCGCCTGCTTGGCCTGAGGCTTCGACCAGGGTGGGTACACCCGAATCGCCATCTTACCGCCCTTACCGTTTCGAGACAGTACCCCCTGAGCCACGAGCAAGGCTCTCTCAAAGATAAACTGCCCCTGCTGCTTGCCAGCGCTTACCTGAACCACCGCAAAATCCACCCCATCAGCAACATCCAGAGGAACAAGCA
Organism: Deltaproteobacteria bacterium; assembly: GCA_023250635.1. GTDB lineage: Bacteria > Bdellovibrionota_B > Oligoflexia > Oligoflexales > Bog-1112 > JAHFAI01. The sequence continues at coordinate 588 of JAHFAI010000009.1, forward strand.
GCCCCTGGGGCGAACGCCGCTGAGAAAAAGTCACAAATTGTCCGATTTTGATCGGGGTGGTTTTGGCAACCCGAAATACTATGTTTTTACCTGCCAAAGAGAAGCGACAAGCCTGATACGCTCCCCCCTCCGCTTCAAGCACTGGCTCAGTTGTAACCAAAAGACCCGCAGGGTGATAAATTTTTTCAATTGCCGCTAAAAGCTCAAGAGGAACCGTCTGCTTAATACCCACGAAATTACCAGCCTTGCTTGCAAAGGATTTCACAACATCACGAAATAACGTCTGAGGATAGCACTGCAGCCCAATTAATTTCAGCACTTTTTGCCAGAACCAGATCAAAGCCGAGGGAACGATAATCATCGTGCAAATCTTTTTCTACACTTGAGGAGAACAAGACGATTTTGCCGCTAAAACCATAAAAACGGCAGGATTCTGGAAAGCGGTCTTTAACGGCATCAAAACCCATCCCATGACGATCAGCAATAACGCAATCAAAAATCCCCCTCCCTCGAGCGAGGGAATCGAGAAAGTCGTTTAAGCAGGGGAAACTTACGACCGCGCAACCTAGCTTGTGCAATTCTCGACTCAGGCCAATACAAAAAGTTTCAATATCATCGATAATTGCAATATTTTTTGCCTTATTTACTACCCCGGTCCCCAGCACCTCTAGGGGCTCGGAGCTCGGCAGCTCCTCGGCCCTCGCGCTGGCTTCTTGCGGAGGAACTAACCAGCGCCGAGGAAAAAATATGGAAAATTCTGTACTCATCCTGCTGCTGCTTACCCCAAGGCTTGCCCCAAGGCGTCGACACCACAGAGCCACAATAAGCAAGCCCAGGCCTTTGCTTCCATCGGGACTCAAGCGGGCCCTAATAATTTCTTTTTTTTGGCGTTCACTCAGCATTTTTCCGGTATTAGCAACGGCGATCAACAATCCTTCTTCGCTTTCGCTGCTGGTAATCCACACCAACTTACTTGAATAGCAAAAAGCATTTTTAATAATATTGCCAATCACCGCAAACAAAACTTCTGATTTGATCTGCAGCAAAGAGCCATGTTCAAGAAGCGTGGCGCAATCTATGCCACGCTTCTTATAGCAGTTAATACAAGCTTCGACCACCAAGGAGAGATCAACCCTTCCTTCTTCGCCAAGAGGTTCTTCTTTGCAAAAATCCTTACGTTTGTCGGTAAAATATATAATCGACATCATCGAACCAACCGAGATGGATAAATCATTATAATTTCTGATAAAGGTTTCTTCTAACTGAGCATCGCGACCCTCGGAATTTTTGAGGTATTTTATCAATTCTCCCGTATAAGCTACAAATTGCTTCATCTCATGTATCCCTAAGGAGAGCATTTCCACCGCCCGTAAGGTGGTTGCGACTCGATAGCTCTCATAATCGATACTATTGCAGCAATAGAGCAGGGCCCCAAGCAGCACTAAAAGCAGGACATATATTTTGATAAATGCGGCTATGCTTTCACCAGCATAGAACCAAGCGATTATCACCAAGCCAGGACTTTCAGGAATTTTGTAGACAACTGCCTGCTTTAATAAACCTAGCCACCTGCTTTCGTCAGCGAGTCCCTGCACCGAGAGATTAAAAGGTAGTTCTCCCGGCTTACCCAGCTGAGCTAAGACATGGTAGTCGCCATCAATAAGCACGAGGCCTGCAAAAAAAGGATCGCGATCCCTTACTTCTTTAAAGCCATTAACCAGTGCGAGATAGTTTTTTACTTTTAAATGGGCTTGCCCCGCATTAAAGGCACTAAAAAAAACATCGTGACTGCGCCTCTTGATCTGACAAGTAAATACCGCCAGCCCCACTAAAAAAATAGCAAGCGCAAAGATCGCAAAGGTTTTTAAGCGGGGAATTTTCTTATACACCTAAACATACCCTAAGGTTTCATCGTCATCGATAAAAGCTCCCTGCCCAGAGAAGCGAGTACGAAAAACCACATAATTGTCAATAAAAGGGTGCTCTACTTCCCTATCGTGACGAAGCCGCGGTAGCTTGATCACTGCCTTACCTTGCAAGGCAAGACGGTCTTTATAGGCAGAAAATCCATATTGACCAAGGTAGTGCAGACGTCGTTGGTAGAGACTAGTGGGCGAATAAAAACCATTTTTAATATTTAGATTAGCAAAATAATGCCGAATAACTTCCTGCAGAGATTTGAAAATAGCCTGGTTTTTGTGGAGATGACAGCCACCTCCCAACACCACCCCCTGGGAGCCAATACGCACCATGCTAATACAAAGGTGATACTTGCTGGCAATACGTGGAAAAATATGTTGGGCTCCATACAGCTGGGGACAAGAGGCTAGCAGTGCCGTGCTCGCTGGAGACAGCGCCTCCGTGGTAAAGGCCACATGCGGATCTGACCAGAAGCGAGGCCAACACAAGCGCTCAATACTCTCGGCTAAGGAAATTTCCCGAACCTGCTGCCTATGGTTTTTTACCCAGCGAAGACGCGGTAAAGCGGCAAAACCATCGCTCGAACTCTCCCCACTCAAAGGAGTGCTTTGTTGCCAGAGCAGCAAAAAAGCGACCCGTTCTACATATTCAGACAGGGCCTTAGCAAGCGCCAGACCGGGTCTGACATCCATTCCCGAGGCGAGCCGTGAACTCGTGGCTGAGGGAAGCGGAATGGTATGGGAGAGATTGAAGATAAAAAGACTGCCAAAACGTTGGCCTTCAAGATAGGCCGGAGCAAAGGAACTTCGTTTGAGCTTAGCTAAAAAAAACGCATTATGGAGGCGTTCCTCAAGACCATGAAAGAAAGAAGCCGCGGCTTGGCTCGCCTTATTCATCGCCGGCTGCCTTGCCACCTTACTGCACAAACGGCGGAGCTCCTCCCCCCGTCTTTTTCCCCTGAACGGGTAGACTTACTCCTCTCTTCTTTACCGCTCTTACCACTGTTTTCTTTACCCGCGCTTTTATTTGCTTCCTTTGCCCCGCCTCCCTTGTCGTTCCGTACTTTGGTCTCTGAGGTATTATTCTCAGAACAAATAATAATTTCCTGACCTACACAATTAATTTCACTGATGGTGACGCGATAAAATTTTGACGAGGCCAGTTCAAGGGTAGATAGAAAAAGAGTAAGTAAAGAAGCAAGCTTACTACTGGTCATGCGTTTCTCCAAATACAGCTCAATTAGCCCTATGCTGATATATACTGCTCGCGATTTTTTGCAAACCAAATCGCGAGGGGCTTTTGCGCCAGCACCGTGTTACTGCTAATCGAGAGAAAAATAATGCGAACAATCATCCGTTTTCATATCAGCCGGCAAGACGCTGTCCTTGGTACTAAGCTGATAATTAGAAAAATTGGCAATTACCGCACAGAGCGATTGCTCAAAAAGGTAGCGATTAAACTCAAACATTTTGTCAAGGTCATCCACGCTTAGAGACTTAGGACTGAAGCCAGCAATCATTGTTCTTACCCGAGAATCATTTTGTACTTCGCTGAAGAACGGGTTTAAATTTGTGATAAAATAGAGACGCACATCACTCAAAGGCTCTGCTGAAAAACTACTAAAGGTGGAACGCAGAGCCACCTCTCCGCGTTCCCACTCGGCGATTCCTTGGTTGAAATCATTATTAGGGGGAATCTCTCTGCCCTCGATCTGCATAGCCGCAAGTGCCTGACGCAGATAACGCCGGTAAAGCTCATCGCCGTTGCGACAGTGCCATAGCCAAGGCATTTGCATCTGTTTAAAACCTGCTAAAATCCTCTGCTGCTCGCCGCTCTCAACCCTGAGCAGCCCCTTATTGAGCTCCTCCATAGACAAGTAGCCAGGAAATAATTTGGTAAAAATACTTCCTTCGCTGCGTCCGTGGAACCCGTGCATAATCTCGCGGAGGCGATAAAGAAACTGCTGGCGATTTTTTAAGTCACGAAAAGCCGGGAACTTACTATTCAACAGCAAAACAAAAAATGAGGTCTCAGGATGAAGATTAATTTTAAGTTTTTCGTTCAGCGACTTCTTATGGTAGGGATCGATGTCGTGACTATGGGCTAGTATAATATGCTTACTAGCAAAGTAGGGGAGATACTTAAGCAAATGCATCGCAGAAATATATAAAAGGCTAAGATTTTTAACCCCAGGGCGTCCATTTTTACGTTTAACAAAATGAAAATAGTTCTCGCTTTCTTGCTCCAGTAAAAAAGCTCCCGAGCCTGGGGGACGCAGTACGCTTAACTGACCACTGCTAATGTCAATACAGCGAGCAGGAATAATGGAAAACATCAGCATAGAAAATTTTTCCCAAGGATTTTCTATCGCTTGAGAGAAGTGTAATTCAAGGCTATTTTCTTGGATATTAAGCTTCATCCCTTGGGGGTGGGAACTGAGGGGAACAGCTAGGCCTTGCCAAGCCCTTGCCCCATTGAGATCGACCAGGGGCTGCACCCATGGGCGGAGCCAAAGCACCCGCAGGAGAGACTGGCTAATATCAGCAAGGGTGATTTGACTGCCATCACTGAAAAGAGCCTCTTGCGACAAGACAAATTTTATAGTCTTGCCAGCGTTTGTTTGCACAAAGGAACTGAACAGTTGCGAATAGTAATTCCCCTGGGAATCCCGTTGGCTCGGAGTAGCATATAAGAGACGCATCACCCGGGTATTACGCTGACGCTTGGCATTGAGAGGGTCAAAAGAGTCAGGACTGTCGCTGTCGGTGAGAATAACCGTCCCTTGGTTTAAGGACAAAATTCGGCGGTTTTCACCTTCAGAATTGGGAATATTCGCGGAATACATTTGCTGCGTCCACGCTAAACAAGCAAAGACGAGATGGGTTCTCACAGCTTTCATGCAACAGGTCCTCTCTAGGACTGCATCCATACAATAGTTCAAATCGTTTAGCAAATATTTTGCGATCAATCAGCCAACTGTTATAGTAATGAGGTACTGGCGCGAAAGTCTCAGTGCCTCATTGCCGCAGGAGCACCCTATGTATCAGCATAAACTACCTGAGCAGGTCCGTGTTTTAGTTCTCGGTGGTGGTATCCACGGGGTGGGGGTTTTACATGATCTGGCCAGCAGAGGTTGGCAGGGACTCCATCTCCTAGAAAAAAATAAGCTTGCCCATGGCACCAGTTCAAAATCAACCAAGCTTATTCATGGAGGCCTGCGTTATTTGGAACGTCTTCATGATTTTTCTTTAGTTAATGAGGCACTTCACGAACGCCGCTTGTTACTTGATCTTGCAAGCGACCTGGTCCATCCCCTCGAAATACTCTTTCCTCTGCTCCACAAAAATATATGGAACAAATGGAAAATAAAAATCGGACTAAGTCTCTATGACCGACTTGCGGGTAAGGCAAAAATTGCCAACCATCGTCGAGTAAGCAGCCACTACCTGCAGCAACAGGCGGCCCCTCTCGTCAGCGAAAATCTCTATGCTGCCTATTCTTTCTGGGATGCGCAAACCGATGATCTTGCTTTGGTAGCGCGGGTTGCAGCTTCTGCAGCTGCCCTTGGTGCCAGTATAAGCGAAGGAGTGCAAGTGAGCGCTCTCGCCCCCGCAGCTGACGGCAGCTGGCAGGTAAGCGTGGTGGATGCAGGGGGCGCGAATAAGCAGATTAATGCTCGCTACGTGGTCAATTGCTTAGGGCCCTGGTCAAATCAGTTACTCACCAACTCGGGGCTGCGTCCCCATTACCAAGGCCTTGCCAACAAGGGAATTCACCTGGTATTTGCCGATCTCGGCTTAAAAGCCGGGGTACTGATGCAAGCAGATGATGGAAGAATCTGTTTTCTGCTTCCCTGGCTTGGTCACACCCTCTTGGGGACCACCGAAGGAAATTACAACGGAGATTTTGACCATCCCCCCGTTCTCGACCACGAAATTCAATACCTGCTCAAGGTCTGTGCTCCCTATTTGCGCAAGCCGTTAAGAGAGAACGATATTCAGACCAGCTTTGCTGGTCTGCGCTGGCTGCCGGCTTCAGCAAGCAAAAATCTTTCGGTTATTTCCCGTGAACATGTCATTGCTGAAGACCATCTGCCCCAGGGCTTGCTGTTCACCCTCTATGGAGGTAAGCTCACCACCTATCGCTCCCTCGCCCAAATTATCGGCGATAAGATTGTTGCCCACGCGGGTGAACGCACCGTCAGTACCACTCATCGGGCTTCCTCCTGGGTTAGCAGCCGGCAGGAAATACCTGGATTACTCTCACGATTTTAGGAAGCAGCCGTTGTTTCTCTACGATTTTCATGTGCATCTCCACGGCGTACTCTCTGCCCACGATCTCTGGCTTTTAGGCAAGGATCGTTTTCGCCAACGCACCCCCGCACTTACTTGGTATGCCAGCGAATACCTCAAATCCTGGGGGAGACTTCCTGATTTCCTCTCCTACTGGCAAAGCCCCGGGGGAGAAGCCGCGCTCAGCTACGATTTTTTGATACAAGAAGCGGTCTCATTTCGACAATTTCAAGCCTGTTTTAACTTAATAATTGCGCTGCTGCCCATTAGCCAACACGATTTTTCGGCACAAAGTCTTTCTATTCAGCGCGCCGCTGCAGCAGGCTTGATCTATTTTGAAGCGCGCAGCTTAATTCCTGCAAGTTTTAGTAAGGGCGAAGCTTTTTCTTACCTCCACAATCTTGCCTCCTTAGTAACCCAGCTCAACCGAGAGCAGGCGATGCAAACTTCCCTCGTCTTTATGCTCGATCGCCGCGCCGAGTTTCGCGATCGTCATTATCGCTGGCTACGAGACTTTTGCACCGCTCAGCCCCTGCTGGCCCAGGTTATTAGTGGCATTGATTTTGCGGGTTGGGAAGAGCCTTTTAGTCCCGAGAGTGCACAGCAATTTATGGAACAGGCTCAGCGAGACAATGCCTCTGGCCACTATCTTGACCTCCTCTATCATGTGGGGGAGAGCTTTAGCACTATAGGACTTGCCAGTTCCCTGCGGTGGATTTTCACGGTGCAAAAGATGGGAGTTTCCCGCCTGGGACACGCACTTTCCCTTGGTTTCAACCCGGAGAGGCTGCGCGGAAAAACCCTCTGGGAAGATGAAGAAGAATACCATAGCCAGCAAAGATGGCTGAGAACTCAAGCCTCTTTGCTGGCAGACTATGGCTATCGACCCCTTGCTGCTCAGCAACGTCTTGGTCTCCGCCCTGGAAAAGTCCAGCTTACCTATAATGACGAGGTGATCGAGGATATTTGCCGCTTGCAAGCGGCCCTAGCCAGCTATCTGCGTGATCAGGGCACCGTGATCGAGTGTTGCCCGACCTCCAATCGCTATCTCGGGGGGATCGCCGGCGATGCTGATCATCCGCTGCGATTTTTTGTCCGTCATCAGCTCAAGGTGGTCTTAGGCAGTGATGATCCCGGTATATTTGCGAGCTCCTGGGCAGAGCAATCAGCTTATGCGACGCGCCTTGCGAGCAACCATGGCTGCGCAGCTACTGCGCAGGAGTTGTGGCACCAGCGCTTGACTCGAGGCTTTGGCAGTGGATCTGCTTAAAAACCAGGTGGGGCACTCGCGCACCAAAAAAGCTGCTTTTCTTGTTTATTTTCTTACCAATTTCCGTTCTGCGTAAAGCTTGATCAACGCTTATTGCTGCGGGAGTCCGCTCTACTACCCGTGAAACCGTGGTGAGCGCTCCTCCAGCAGCAATCCACACCGGCCCAATAATAACCACCAGGGGTCCGCTCAAAAAACTCAGGGGTGAGGTAAGAGAAAGGGTATGGCCAACATACCACATGGTATTACCTGCATGGCGGCGCCCGTTATTACCAAAGGTCCAGGCTTTTTTGCTGCGAAACTCCCGTAGGGCAATAGGCCCTTCCTCGCGAGAAATTTCGGGATTAATTGAACGAGAAAAAATAAGAGCGGGCAGCTTAAGATTGACAAGAGTCTTCGCCCGCAGGGGGGTTTTGCTCGCCGCTTCCTCAACTTCTACGCTGATGCTTGGCCCACAACCCGCGAGTTTACAGAGTTCTCCTGCGCGCAAGGCTATGCTTTTATCCATAGCTTCCCTAAAGAGGGGAGATTCTTCACTACAGCCACGTTCGTCACTGGAAAGAGCCATATAGGTGGCTTCAGGCTCAAGAATGGCCTTACATTCCTTCGCCGCAAGATGAGGCATATAAATAACTAATGAAAATAAAAAAGCGGCTTGATACGCCATGTTTTTGCCTCCATGATTTTTGATTTATAGAGAGATATCATGGCGGCAATGAGAACAAAGTTAATGTTTCCTACTTAAGCCCCTTAGCCAAAAAGGCCTTGCAACAAAGCAAGCACCAAGCCCGGTAGAATCGTCCCCAAGGCTAAAACCCCAATTCCCGCCCCAGCTAATATCCCTCGTGGCACTAAACTAATCCAATTGGGATTCTCCACCACGAATTTCCCCGGCGCATGCATATACATCATCACCACCAGGTGGAGATAATAGAACAGAGAGATCACACTCGCCACCACCGCACACAGAACCAGGCCGAAATGCCCCTCCTGTACTGCAGCATTAAAGACAAAAAACTTGCCGAGAAACCCCGCCGTGGGAGGAAGGCCTGCAAAACTAAGCATCCCCACCGTCAGACCACAGGCAAGCCAAGGGTAGCGCTTAGCCAAACCTTTCAAATCATTAAGCTGAATCGCCTCACCCTGGCGATGCTCCAAGGAAAGAATAATTCCAAAAACCAGCAAGGAGGTCAAAGCATAACTCAGCAGATAAAACAGCAGAGCCCTAGCAGGAAAGCTGTTTCCCGGCTCCATAACCCCTAAGGCAATTGCCATATAACCGCTATGGGCAATGGAAGAATAGGCCAGCATACGCTTAATACTGCTTTGAATAAGCGCCATAATATTACCAAACAACATCGATGCTACCGACATGAGCCCCAGGACATAAACCCACGTTCCTCCCAGAGATTCACTCACCCACCCGAGGATTTTAATCAGCAAAGAAAGCACCATTATCTTGACGCAAATGGTCATAAATGCCGTGATATTAGTAGCAGCCCCCTCGTAGGCATCAGGAGACCATTGCTGAAAAGGCACTAAAGCCAACTTAAACCCGAGAGCAAAAATCGTAAAAGAAGCCCCCAAAGTCAACCAGAGAGATGGCTGGCCACTGGCTATGGCTGCCATCATCACCGGCAGCTGCAGGCTACCGGTCACCGCATAGAGAAAGGCAAAACCAAACAACAAGAGCGCCGTGGCAAAGGAACCCAGCACTAAGTATTTGATCCCCCCTTCCAGGCTAAAACGAGTGACTCGGGTATAGCCCACCAGGGTATACAGACCAATCGAGCTAATCTCAAGACCCACAAAAAGCGAAACTAAATCCTCACTCGAGGAAAAAACCATCATCCCCAAGAGCACAAAAAGGTAGAGGGCCACCAACTCACTACGGAAAAAATCACCCCGCAGATGGCTAAAATACGTCAAAATTGCCAGCAACCAGGCAAAGCCAAGAAGGAGTAGCTGCAAGAAGATACTTAAGGGGGTCACCACCAAGGCATCTTGGAGATAACGTCCGGGAAGACTCAAACAACAAACCCCCAGCAGCGTTGCCCCAAAGGCAATGTTCGTCAGCACAAAAATACAGCAAGAATTCTTTGCCAATTTAGTCACGCCGCTCAACAAGATCAACAAAGCACAAACGGACAAGACCAGAAAAGGCGAAGCTGCCTGATAAAAAGAGCTGGGAAGGGGAGTAAAAGTCGATACCATGGCGGGTTTCCTTATGGCTGGATTACGGCGGATTCATCCACGGGGGGCTCAGCGTCGCTCGCTGCGGGGTGAACACCTGCAATTTTAAGATGGTAATGCTGAAAATTGCTTGCTAAGTGCCCCACCGAGCTACGAATCTTACTCAGAAACAATTCCGGGAACACGCCCATAAACACCGTCAGCACAATAAGCGGGGTAATGTAGAGATATTCACGTCGACTCAAATCCACTAACTGTCGATTCGCCACGTGGGTAATCGGGCCAAAGAGAATCTTGCGACAAAAAGTCAGCATATACAGAGCACCGAGGATTACCCCACTGGTGGCTAGTATCGCCACCAGTGGTTGAGCCTGAAATACACCCAGCAGAATCAAAAACTCACCAACAAAACCACCGGTGCCGGGCAGCCCAATAGACGATAGAGTCGCAATAATAAGCATGAGAGCAAAATAAGGCATCACCTCAGCAAGACCACCGAAATCACTAAACATCCGCGAGTGGCGACGTTCATAAATCATCCCTACCAAGAAAAATAGCGCCCCGGTGCTCAAGCCATGATTGATCATCTGATATACTGCCCCCGTCAACGCTTCGGCTGAGAGCTGATTCCCCACGATTGCCAGGGAACCGAGAACCACAAAACCGAGATGGGAAACTGAGGAATAAGCCACCATCTTCTTCGCATCTTCTTGCACCCAAGCAGTGAGAGCCCCATAAACAATTCCCACGACTGCCAGCGCCAGGATAGAGGGAGCATACAGCAGCACCGCTTGGGGAAAGAGCGGGATAGCAAAACGCAAGAGCCCGTAGGTCCCCATCTTCAGCAGCACCCCTGCTAAGATTACTGAGCCGACGGTGGGAGCCTCAGTGTGAGCATGAGGTAACCAGGTATGGAACGGCCAGAGTGGGACCTTGATGGCAAAGGCCAATAAAAACGCTAAAAAAAGATACTCCTCTCCGGGTATGCCCCCAGCTGCAGCAAGTTTATAGAGATCGAGCAGGGAGGTGGAATAAAATCCTGCTTGTTCTCCGTGATAAAAATACAGAGCAATGGCCGCAACTAGCATCAAGAGTGAACCACTCACCGTATAGATAACAAACTTAGTGGTGGCATAAATGCGGTTTTTTCCTCCCCAAATCCCGATAATAAAATACATGGGAATCAACATAACTTCCCAGAAGATATAAAAAAGCACCACATCAAAAGCTACTAAAGCGCCGATCATCCCACATTCGAGGACCAGGAGCAGGGCCATGAGCGACTTGTGGCCCTCTCCCGAAAACTCCCAAATACTTAGCAGCAAGAGCGGCGTGAGAAAAGTACTGAGCAGAATCAGCAGTAAGTTAAGACCGTCAACCCCAACCAAGTAGCTCACCCCCAATTCAGGCATCCACGGCAGCTGCTCCACAAACTGCAGATCAACGCTCGTCGGATCAAAATGAAACCATAGATGCAGCGAGGCAATAAAGGTCGCAAGACTTGCGGCAAAAGCCACGATTTTTGCCACACGAAGACTGGGGAGCAGAGCCACCACAAAACTAGCAAGAAGCGGCAAAAAAATAATCAAGCTGATAATATGAGCATCGATACTATTCATAACAATCCGCTTCCTACAACAAGAAATAGAGCAGGGCCAGCATACCAGCTATCATAAAAATGGCATGACGATGGACGCTGCCGCTCATCTTAAAACTCGCAAAACCACTGATTCCCAAGATCGTATAGCCCAGACCATTGAGCAGACCATTGATGATCTTGATATCAAAAATGCGCCACAAAAATTCGCCTATATCGCCCAGCGGACTATAAATAAAGCGGGCATAGAGCTCATCAAGCCAATATTTATTGCTGAGGAGATGATACAGGCGAGCACCGGGAGCAGGCCAAGGACCAAGATTGGGTTGCGAGGAGCGGGCATAGCTAAAGAGAGCTATGCTGCTACCCAGGAAAACCAACACCACTGAAACCAGCATCAGCAGCGCTTCCCAAAAGGGCTCATGATGAGCGCCGGCAAAGGCCCAGGTTTCCTTGACCTGCTGATGCACAGCAAATATTGGTTCGAGATAATCTGCCAAAATATGCGGTTTCACCCCCGGTATAGCCAGCAAGCCTGGAACCCCAAGATAGCCAACGCCAATACTCAGCAAGGCTAAGATAATCAGCGGCGCCCACATAATCGACGAAATTTCGTGAAGATGCTTGCCGGTGTGATGATCGAGACGCGACTTACCATAAAAGGTAAGGGCGAGGAGCCGCACCATATAAAAAGAGGTCAACAAGGCAGTAAATGCCCCGACCGCCCAGAGATAGTGCCCCGATCCTGGATATAAATACGCGCGCCAGAGGATTTCATCCTTCGAAAAAAAGCCGGCAAGACCGGGGAAACCGATAATGGCCAGCACCCCTATGAGCATCAGTGCATGGGTGATGGGCAAGGAGCGCCAGAGACCACCCATCTTACGCATATCTTGTTCGTGATGCATCGCCACAATGACACTGCCGGCTCCCAAAAACAGCAGGGCCTTAAAACAGGCATGGGTTAGCACATGAAAGACCCCGGCATCAAAGGCGCCCACCCCGCAGGCCAGCACCATGTAACCCAATTGGCTCACCGTGGAATACGCCAGCACCCGCTTGATATCCCATTGGACAGCGGCAATAGTCGCAGCAAACAGAGCGGTTCCCGCTCCTACCCAAGCCACCACCTCCATGGTAAACGGTGCCAAATAAAATAAAAAATTTAGGCGGGTCATCATATAAATACCGGCCGTTACCATAGTGGCAGCATGGATCAACGCCGAAACCGGGGTCGGACCAGCCATCGCATCGGGCAACCAAATAGAAAGGGGCAATTGCGCCGATTTACCGCAAGCTCCACCAAAGAAACAGATGGTAATCAAGGTAAGCTGCTGCAGTGTATACGCATCGAAGCTTGCCGAGCTGCTCACTACGGCTCTCAGTTCGCTGAAGGAAAGGGTGCCAAACAGCCGGTAAGTCATAAATATACCGATCAGAAAGGCAAAGTCTCCCACCCGATTGGTCAGAAAAGCTTTCATCCCCGCATCAGCATTGGCCCCCTCGCTATACCAGTAACCGATCAGCAGATAGCTGCACAGCCCCACCCCCTCCCACCCCACAAACATCAGCAAAAGATTGTTAGCAAGAATAAGCAGCAGCATCATAAAAATAAAAAGATTGAGATAGGCAAAAAAACGAAAGGTGGTTTTCTCCTCCCTCATATAGCCACCGGCATAAATATGAATCAGCATGCCAATACCGGTCACCACCAGCAACAACAAGGCCGAGAGTCGGTCCACCACAAATTCCACCGGCACCCGCAGCTTGCCGGCCTGAATCCACTCAAAGACGTAGGTAATACTCGGCTCTCCGCCGCCAGCCAAAAACTGCTGAAACAACAGCAAGGCACTGCCAAAGGATAGCCCTATAGCTAAAACACCCAGCAGATGCGCTAGCATCTTATTGGCTTTCGGTACCACAAAACCGTTAAGCACCGCACCAAGTAGAGGAGACAGGAGAATAACGCCAAGCATAGGGACCTCCACTTCTTTTAGCCGCGCAGGGTACGTAAAAAATCAGTCGCGATGGTACCATAACGTCGATACAAACTGATAACCATAGCCAGACCAACCGCCGCTTCACAAGCCGCAACCGTAATGACAAAGAAAACCATAATCTGCCCATCGAGGGTGCCCAGAGCACGGGAGGCAGCAATAAAAACCAAGTTCACCGCGTTAAGCATCAACTCAATAGACATGAGCACAAAAATAAGATGGCGGCGAACCACCAGGCCCACAACCCCAATGGTAAATAAAATTAATGCGAGGACAAAATAATGCTCGACCGGTACCACGTCTTGCTCCTTACCGCTGGTGCTGCACGCTACTGCCTTTTCCCCTCATAGGGTGGCTTTTTCTTCGCAATGAAAATGCTAGCCACTATGGCTAATAAAATCAGTAGCGACGAGAGTTCAAAAGGCCACAGATATTTCTCGAACAAGGCCACGCCTAGTTGATAGGTATTATCCCCCGAGTCGGCAAAAGGGAAGGCGTGGGGAAGCACTAAGCTAAATTTTGAACTACAAGCGAGCACCACACTAAGCCCGGCAACTAAAGCCAGCAAGCCGGCGCCAAAGGCCCTCTCTAAATGCCCTCCCTCCCCTTGTTCTTCGCGATGGCCAGGGGTGTAATTAAGCAACATAATGACAAAGAGAAACAAGACCACGATGGCCCCGGCATAGACCAGGACTTGAATACCCGCAATAAAATCCGCCCCCATCTGCGCGTAGAGCGCTGCCAATAAAAATAAGTCAGCAATCAAAAAAACTGCACTCGTTACCGCATTCCGCAAGGTAATAACCATGAGGGAGCAAAGAATAACCAAAGCAGCCAGAGTGTAAAAAATTGCGAGTGTTTCCATTGCCTAACCTAACGTCTCATTTAAAAGCGAGTGGTCAAAACCAACGCCGTCACCATAACATTGACCAAGCCGAGGGGTAACATAAATTTCCAGCCCAAGGTCATCAATTGATCGTAGCGAAAGCGAGGAATGGTCCAACGCACCCAAATATAAAGCCACATAAAAAAAGCAGCTTTAATCAATAAAACGGCAAGACCACACAGCGAAGCTAGGTTTTGACTCGCTAACAGTTGCTGCAGCTGCTCATGAGAAACAAAGGGGATCTGCCAGCCACCAAAAAAGAATATGGCGCAGAGCAGGGAGAGGGCAAACATATTGATATATTCGCTCAGATAAAAAAGCGCGAATTTCGTCGAGCCAAATTCCACGTGAAAGCCTGCCACTAACTCGCTTTCACCTTCAGCCAAATCGAAGGGAGCACGGTTGGTTTCGGCAAACATACAGATAAGAAACAGAACAAAGGATAGCGGCGCTAAGAAGATCCCCCAGGCCCAGAGCTGCACTTGCCCATTGACAATGTCATAAAGATCAAAGGAACCATAAATTAAAACCATGGGAACCAGTGAGAGCCCCAGGGAAATTTCATAGCTAATCATTTGCGCAGAGGCGCGCATCGAACCAAGAAGCGCAAATTTATTATTAGACGCCCAGCCCGAGAGGGTCACACTATAGACAGCGATACTCGAAATCGCCAAAATAAATAAAAAACCGATGTTTAAGCGGACAATATTGAGGGAAATCCTCTGCCCAGCAATAAGCAGATCAGGGCCCAAAGGAATGCTTGCCATCACCAGCAAAGCAGGAATCAGACCAAGAACGGGAGCGAGCTGAAAGAGCAGCTTATGGGCGGAAGCTGGAACTGATTCTTCCTTGAAAATAAGCTTGATTGCATCGGCAAGAGTCTGCAACAAACCCCAGAGGCGCCACTTAAACAGGCCTACGCGGTTGGGTCCGCGACGACGCTGCATAAGAGCAGGAGCGCGTCGCTCCAACCAAATCAAGATTGGAGGAAGCTGCAGCAGCACCACAAAAAGCACCATAAACTTGACAATACTGATGGCCAGCGGCATAAGCCAGGGCCCTTGGTCTAATCCCATTCCAGTGCTCCAGATTTAACCACATAGATATAACCAACAAGCAGGATGGCCATAAAAACCATAATTTCTCCAAAGCCAAACCACCCTAAAGTTTGAAAGGTTCGGGCCCATAAAAAAAGAAAAATGGTTTCAATATCGAAGAGAATAAAGAGAATAGCAGTCATGTAGAACTTAACGCTCATCCGTACTCGGGTATCGTCGCCGCTTACTCCGCATTCAAATACCTGCTGCTTTACCGCAGAGGCTTTGCGGGGACCGAGAAACTTTGCAAGCAACGACATTATGGTCCCAAATACGGCACCAAAGACAAAAATAAAGAGCACCGGTAGGTATGGGTTCATCAACAGGTCCCTTTGCCCAGTAATGGAAATGCAGTATATCGCCCTCAAAAGGGTTTCACAAATATTAAATCGCGTGAAGGCAACACTATGCAGCAAGCCCCTCAACAACGGATTCTGGTTCTCGGCGCCGGTAATTTTGGCACCTGCCTGGCGCAACACTTAAGCACCAATCATCACCGGGTGCTGCTCTGGGACCGCAATGCTTCATTGATCGCTGGCATCAATAGCGACCATCGCAACCCCCACTATCTTTCACGGGTTAAGTTGGCCAGCTCTATCAGCGGCATCAGCGAACTAAGTCCCGAGGCTATTCGTGGGGTGGAGGCCGTGGTCTTAGCAGTACCAGCTCAAGCGTTACGCCAAGTTCTCGAACTGCTTAAAGGCCATCTCACTGCTGAGCAGTTGCTGGTCTGCGCCAGCAAAGGAATAGAAATTGCCACGGGAAAACTGCCCTTGAGCCTAGCCGAGGAAGTCCTTGGCCAGGACATTGCTGAGCAGATGGTTACCTTGTCGGGGCCAAGTTTTGCTAGTGAAGTAGTGGAAGGACAACCCACGGGGGTCTCCGTCGCCAGTCGTTCGTCCCAAGCGGCTCGGCGCTGTCAGCAGATCTTTCATTCACCAAAATTTCGCACCTATACGAGCCGCGATCCCGTGGGCCTCGAAATTGCTGGCGCCCTCAAAAACGTTATTGCCATTGCCAGCGGAGCCTGCGCCGGCCTTGGCTATCAGTACAACGCGCGTGCCACCTTAATTACCCGGGGCTTAGCTGAAATCACCCGGGTAGGACTGGCCCTCGGGGCCAATCCCCAAACCTTTACCGGGCTCGGTGGGGTCGGCGATCTGTTTCTGACCTGTTCGTCGGAGAAAAGCAGGAACTATACGGTGGGTTTTCAAATCGGCCAGGGAAAAAAATTAGATAAGGTACTTGCCGATCTCGGTTCTACCGCTGAAGGGGTGCCCACGGCAAAGTCAGCGTTTTTTCTCACCCAAAAACTTGGCGTCCACTGCCCCATTCTTACTTCGGTCTACCAAGTACTCTACGAAGGCAAAGATATCGGCCTAGCCACCATCGCCTTGATGACCAGCAGCCCCAAGGAAGAGGGAGAGTGGATGCTCTAGGGTCTAGGGCCTAGGGTTTAGCGCAGATTGCTGGCGGCAAAATTCCAATTCACCAATTGCCAAAAACTCTCAATATATTTAGGACGAGCATTGCGATAATCTATGTAGTAGGCATGCTCCCACACATCACAGGTGAGCAGCGGATGATGATGCTTAAGCAGGGGATTGCCAGCATTTGCCTCCTGAGAAATCACCAATTTATTATGCTCATCCTGGGAGAGAAAAGCCCAGCCAGAGCCAAATTGGCTTGCCGCAGCCCTGGTAAATTCCTCCTTAAAGGCGGCGAACGAGGCAAAATCGCGAACAATCATATCAGCAAGTTTGCCCGTGGGCTCATTGCCGCCCTTAGGAGAGAGGCTGTTCCAGTAAAAAGTATGATTCCATACTTGGGCAGCATTGTTGTAGATTGCACCGCGCGACTTTAAGACCAGTTCGTCTAAGCTCGCCGAGTGGAATTCCGACTCGGGCAAAAGCTTGTTAAGATTAGTTACATAAGCTTGATGATGTTTGCCATAATGGTATTCCAGGGTTTCCTGGGAAATATGCGGCTCAAGGGCGTTTAACGCATAGGGCAAGTTAGGAAGATTAATAGTCATTTCAACACTCCAGGCAAGAAAGACAAAAAGTTAGAGGATAAAATTTTCTTCATCCTAAGATATAGTTCCAATGCAAGAGTCCGCGCACCAATCGATATGTAGCAGAAAAACTTGTCTTGTACAAATTAACCCCTTAGGGAGCCAAAGCCAGCCTCATGACAAATTCTTCGAGTCAGATAACCAAAAGCAGCACTGCGGAATACTTTGCAAAAAACCTCCAACAAGTTGGCTTTTCCTCTCCAGCTAAGGCGGTGTTGACCACCTTAAAAGAAGCCATGGATAATGCCCTCGATGCCTGCGAGGAATTTGGTATTCTGCCAGAAATTACCGTGATAATTGAAAAAAAAGGCAAGGGTCATCTTCGTCATACAGATCGGATTATGATACGGGTGGTGGACAATGGCCCCGGACTTACCCTCCAGCAGGTGCCGATGGTTTTTGGTGAATATCTCGCCTCGTCAAAATTTGGCCGCGGACGTTGCTCCCGGGGCCAGCAGGGCATCGGAATTTCCGCTGCCACCACCTGGGCGGTACAAACCTCCGCCACCGGGGCTCGCGTAATCACCAAGCAGAAAAACATGAAAAAAGCTTTATCATGCATGGTGATTACCGATTTAAAAAAGAACCAGGGGATTATCAAAGAGAAAGAAATGACCAACTGGGATCGCGAGCACGGCACCAGCGTTGAATTCTTGATCGATGGTCGCCTGCAGATGAATGGTGAGGGAGGGATTCTTGCTTATTTACGCGGCAACATACTGCTTAACCCTCATTTGACCTTAAAATACCAGCTCCCTGATCTGGCCCCCACCACGATCTCACGGGTAAGTGATATAGTTCCGGTTATTCCTCCTTCCCTACCGCCTCATCCGCATACGATGAAGCTTGGTGAATTTATGAGCCATGCCCGCTTATTTGGGCGGATTAAACTCAGCGACTGGCTCGAACGCGGATTCTCGCGACTTTCTCGCCCCGAAATTACCGCTATAGTTAAAACCAGTGGTTATAAAGCCAGTTTAGCTGAGCAAACCGTAACCAGCCTGACGGCCGAACAATTAAAAAAACTCTTCGCTACTATCCAGGAAATGGACCTGCGACCACCGGCAACCAAATCGGTGATCACTATCGGCGAAGAGGCCTTATCCTTAAGCATTCAGCGTCTGGGCCAAATCGACTATTTTTCGGTGGTAAGCCGCCGGCCGATTATTTGTGACCTTAAGCCGGTGCAGGTAGAAGTAGCAGTAGCCCGCCTGCAAACCAAGGGAGGCGACAGCGATGAAGCGGTGCAGGTTCTGCGCTTTGCTAATCGCGTCCCCCTGCAATTTGACCGAGCTTCCTGCGCTATTATTAAAGCCATCTCCTCGGTGAATTGGCGCGCCTATAATCTTAAACAGTCGAAGGGAGGGCTACCAAGCGGTCCCTATATTATTGCGGTCAGCATCGTCTCCCCTTTTATTAAGTTCAAGAATGCCTCCAAAGAAACCATCGATGCCTCCGACGAGCTGGTCGAAGAAATTCGCGCGGCTTTGATGAAGGCAGGACTTAAGCTTTCGCGTCATCTTAAAAAAGAACACAAAGAACGTGAACTCGAGTCAAAGCTCCAGCATATTGAAAAATTTAGCCCGATTTTGGTGGACACCCTCTGTCGCCTTACCAATGCCAACAAGGAGCGCAGGCTACGCGCCGAAAATGGCCTGCTTAAAATTCTCGGTCGCGATAATCAGGAAACCGTCAAGGAACTCCAAGCTGCAGAGGTCAAACTCGCCGCGCATTTATCAAAGCAAAAAGATTCTCTGGTGATGTTTAACGACGAAGATAAACAGTTAATGCACCACGAAGAGGAGCTTAGCGAAAAGCCCCTTGACTTAGAAGAAGCTGAGCCAAAGAAGAAAACCAAAAAAGCCCCGGCGGCAAAAAAGGCCCCAGCGGCAAAAAAGAAAAAAAAGAAATGAACTCCCCATCATTGGTAAAGTTTTTTAAAGGGGAGCGCGAGGGGAAACCTTTTTACAAAAAGGTTTCCCCTCGCAAAGATCTGAATACATTACTAAAAGATTAAAGGGTCTCTAATGGTTAAATATTCTACGCGCAAACAAAGTGAAATAACTTCTTCGGCAATAGCGTTATGCGACCGCTTACTGAGCGAACTTGAAAAGGGGAGGCGCCCCGTACTTTCGGCCACCAAGTGCTCCCTTGATAATTCTGTCTATACACCTTCCATAGGTTATTTGACCCCAGGAAGTAAGCGGGTGCAATCGGAGTTGAATGTCTCCTCGGTAAAGAAAATTTCTCGCTCCCTTTTTATGTTGGAAATTCTCCTGCGCAACGTCAATGTTGGCGGTATTAATACCAAGCGGGAACTGTACTACATAAGTAAAGGCTTGCTGAAAAGCAACCCACTGATCAAGCCCTTGGATTTTGACGACCAGGTAGAATCCGACGCGACCATCGATTTTGTCTGCGAAATCCTCGAATGCTATCGCGAAGAACTCAATTGCTTTGCTAACGATCGCGGCGGTCAAACCTATTCCCAACATCTTATCGTCACCGAAACCATGCCTAACGGCGAAACTGCGGAGATCGATCTTTCGCGCCTTGGCACCTCACCATTTATGCCAAAAAATCGTCCCCAAAATCTAACCTTAAAGGCGAAAGGCAAAATTGATTTCTGCTTAGTCTTAGAATCAGAAGGTACGGCAAACACCTTAGTTGCCAACGGCATTACCAAGCGCCATCCCTGCATCGTTGTCGGCGCCCAAGGGGTTCCTTCTAACGCCGTACGCGGTTGGGTAAAGCGCATTCAAGACCAACTGACTGTACCGATTTATTTCTTTGGCGATCTCGATGCCTATACCCTGCAGAATATCTACCGCACCCTCAAGGCAGGCTCGGCCTCATCATTGATTCGTAACAAGGATTTTTCGGCACCGGACGTAAGATTCTTAGGGGTATTGCCGGAAGATATCAAAAAATACGATCTCTTCCACTATGATGTAAAAATGAACGATCCGAGCGAGGCGCGTTCCCTGAAAAAAGCTGAGGATGCCCTCAAAAATGATCCATTTTTTCGCAGCAACCGCAATAAAGGCCTGGTGAAGATTCTCAACTGGCTGATCGAATCTCGTAAACGCTGCGAGCAGCAGTCTTTCTTTAGCGTTGACGGTCGCGATCCGCTAATTTTCGAAAAGATAATAATTGAGAAAATTAAATCCGGCAGCTACGTGTAAGAAATTTCGGCAGCGAGATTGTTTGCTCGCCATCAACCTTTGGTTAATACCGCCAGCCATTCCATCTTATCGGTCTGGGCAAACATATCGAAGGCTTCAAGCTGACGCAGGACAAAACCACTACTCGCCAGGGCCTTGAGATCGCGGGCGAGAGTTTTCATTTCACAGGAGACATAGATTAACTGGCAGCTGGGATGACGATTTAACACGGTGATCAGCGCTTCTCGTGCTTTAGGGGCCAAACCGCTGCGTGCAGGATTGGTAACGATAACCTGGGGACGCTGCCCCCATTCAGGAATATCCTGCAAGACAGTTTCGGTAGCACCACTTACCAGGGTAACAGCAGTCTCAAGCTTGTTGCGGCGAAGATTCGCTTCCGCATCTTGAATGCAGCTGGGATTTTCTTCGATGCCGAGCACCCGAAATCCTGCCCGCGCCAAAATCATTGCAATCGGGCCTGAGCCACAATAGAGATCCCAAGCCACACCGCTTTGCGACATACCAACGAGCTGTTCAATACGACGGAAAAGATTCTGCGCTTGCCAGGGGTTTACCTGAAAAAAACTGGTGGGACTAATTTCGAAACGCAAACCACAGAGCGATTCCCGCAGGAACTTCTGTCCGGCTAAATGAATGGTCTCGTTGCCAAAAATAGCGTTGCCCGAGCCTGCCTGGAGGTTGAGATACACCGAAACCACCCGCTGCTGACGCTGGCGGACATTGGTAATAATCTGCTTTAAAGCACTGCGACACTCAAGATTGGTCACCACAAAGGTAAGCATCACTTCGGAAGTCAGATGCGAGGCGCGCATAACGATATAACGAATATCCCCGCTCGCGGTACGCTCGTGCCACGGCGCTAAACTTGAAGCTTCGAGCTCATCCTGCAAGATTTCCAGAACCTGCTTGATGGAGGCAACGTGCAGAGGGCAGCGGCCAATATCGATCACATCATGGGAATTAGGCTTATAAAGACCAATGCGAAAGCGTTTGCCGTCGAGCCGATCACTGCTTAAACTCGGGGCCACCGCTAGTTTAGCCGAGGCCCGATAATAGAGCTGCTTGGGAGAGGGAACGGGAGCTAAGAGCTTGGTTTGATTTAATCCTAGCTCGCCCGATAAAAGGTCTAATCCTGCTTGATATTTGGCTTTTAGACCCTGCTCATAGGGCATATTTACGAATACACAGGCCTGGCATTGGCTCTGCAGCGAGCACTGGGGAGGCGCGCTTGCAGGAGGGGCATTAAAGTTTTTCTTAGCCCCTAGCAACTGCGGTCGGTCCCGCTTTAAGAGGGGTTTCCTCAATCGTACTGTCATATTATGGGCTCAAGCGTTCTGGATATTAGCGATCGTGCGGGGAAATCCCTAGTGCAACCAGTCTTTCTTTCCGGCTAGGCGAAGGAGGGGTTGTACCATAGTTTCGCGATCGACGGAAGATTTTAATCCTGAGAACCTTACTTTATGGCTTACACGGGTGCAATAATCAAATAATTCCTTATTATCAATATGTTATAAAGATCGATCTTGGGAGGTCCTTCGCGTTGCTCAGGATGACGAGATGCTGCTCAGGATGACGAGATGCTGCTCAGCATGACGAGATGCTGCTCAGCATGACGAGATGCTGCTCAGCATGACGGGGCAAAAGGAGCATGCTACAATTAGAATTCATCATGGAGCGTTTTATGACCACTATTTTAATAGTCGATGCGGTTAAATCAAGTATCGTCATGACCTCGGAGATTATCAAAGACCATCTGCCTGGATCAAGCATTCTCATCGCTGCTAACGGTCAAGAAGCGGTGGAAATCGCCAGCCAAAAAGCTCTCAATCTCATGATAATCGATATCGATCTTCCCGATACTGATGCCATTACCTTGACTAAGTATTTTCGTCAGTTTTATCGTTTTCCCATCCTCATCACCACCTTTCCGGAACAGGTAATTATCGCCGCAATAAACCTTGAACTTTTTGCCTATCAAGATGCAACTGACTGGCTGAAAAAACCAGTAAATTCCCAAGAAATGGCCGCGAAACTTGATCGCTATGTCACCAAAAAATCCCGAATCGAAAAACAATTTGAAACCACTATCGCGGCATCGCTTTCTGCTCATAACAGCAACAGCAAAAAAAACCAAAACACCAAAGGAAATATTATAACTTTGAGCATTTACAGCGCCCTGGTTGAGCTCGAGGACAAAGTCGATTTCGATTTGGGCGATGAGGTAACCGTATCTCTTCTCACTCCTCTGCAACAAAAAACCAGTGCCAAGCTCAACGGAGCTACTAAGGTCACTGCCAAAATAACCTGGACCAACAAGAACAAGAATCAGGCCGAGATCGAGTTCGCTAAGCTCAGCAATAAATCGCTCAAAATCATCGAAGCTATTTTACGCAAATCCGCGACAATTGGCTGATGCTCCCCCTGTGGGCGACTATGGGGATGGCAAATAGCCTTATTGCTATACTCCTCGTTTGGCGTTCCCCATGGCAACGCAATAGCCTTCTGGCTTTAAGCTTGGCCTTGTGGGGCTGCTATTCGACGTTTCCGGCATACCTCACCCCGCTCCTCCTCTGTACTGTGCTTCCCCTGGTCGAAGAGATCGTATTTCGTGGCGGGTTAAGCTCTTTTCTTCGCAGATTACAGGGAAGCAGCTTCTGGGCAAGCTATGCGAGCGCCTTAGTTTTTGCTTTTGCCCACAGCATTTTTCTGCCGAGGGGTGACTTAACGCTGGTCGTCGGACCCTTTCTTTTGGGATGCTGCTGCGAGCTATTGCGCGCGTGGCGTGGGGCTCTATGGCCGGGGATACTCCTTCATGGAGTACTTAATTTTCATGCCCTAGGGCCCTCTCCCTCCCTCTATTTTTTCTAGCAAAATTCTTCCTAGCAAAGCTCTGACAAAACCACTTGGCATTTATCCCAAATTTCTTGCAGCTCCTGCTGGGGATCACTCCCTATGGTTATCCCACTGCCCGCGGCGTACTCCAGCCCATAGCCCCCAGAGCCATCACCTTCTCCCACCAGGGTACGAATAAGCACCGCAGAATCGAAGTTTCCTCCCTCGTCAAAATAAAAACTGTGCCCCATAAAGTAGCCTCGAGGCCTTTGCTCAAATTCACTTATTCCTTTGAGGACCTCTCGTTTAGGACAACCGCTAATCGATCCTCCAGGACAAAGACCACGTAACAAATCACCGATCCGCAAGTCACGGCGCAAACAAGAACTTATTTCTGCCACCAAATGATGAACGCTCGGAAAACTAACTAACTGCGCTTCTTTTTCAACCCGCACACTGCCTAACTCACTGACCGTATTTAAATCATTACGAAGCAAATCAACGATCATATGCAATTCGGCATGATCCTTAACTGAATGTTCTAAATCGAGACGAGCCAAGCGATCTTGTTCACCATCTTCACGGCGCGCTCTCGTTCCCTTGACCGGATAAGTTTTGGCGATAATTTTTTGACCATGCGGGCGAAAACTAACAAAGCGTTCAGGACTCAAGGAAAGCAGGGCGAGATCAGGCAATTCAAACCACGAACTATACGGCCCCCCCCGGCGCAACAAACGAGCCAACAGAGCTGAACGCTCATAAGCACAATCAGCCCAAAAATAACGCAGCAAATTGAGCTGATAAAAGCGCCCCCCACGAATAAACTCCATGGCTTGCTGGCACTGGGCCAAGTACTCCGCCTCGCTCCCCTGAGCTCGCAAGCTTATGGGAAGCCCCACGAAAGAAGGTGAAGACTTCGCTGCTGCAGCCAACAGCCCCTGCAGTACCTCCCTTGTCAACGCGAAGCGAGGACCAATCGCTTCTGGCCTTTTTTCGGGCGGCGAAGAACTCTCCAGCAGAGTAAGGGTCGCTAGGCGCTGGTTAAAAACAAGCGCCTGCTCCACCCACCATACCCGATTGTGCTGGGTTTTCCCCCCATAAGCGATCGAGGAAAAGCTTTCAAAACTCAGCAATCCCACATAGGCTCCCGCGAATAAAGAATTTTTTTGGGCAACGCTTGCGGCTACGGCAATTGGCAGCTCGGCAAAGGCCCCATACGAAACTTCATAGAAGCTTAAAGCCAGCATCGCCAAGCCCTCGTTCCCTCCCAAAAAAATAAGCGGGTATTCTGCTGGCCACGAAGAAAGCACCTTTCCAGGGCTACAGTAAGGAAGAGCTCCTCTTAACATCGCAGTAGTTCCAGGGCACGCTGCAAACTAGTCAAAAGCTGCACACTGCCAGAACTTGCTCCATCTTCGGGAAGAACAATGGTCAAGCTAAAACCTGAACCAAGGGCAAATAAGTCCTGATGCTCGCCTACCTGACGGAGAAGATGCGCTATAGCCTTCTCTGCCAAGGGGCGAAAAATCAACTGATAGTGACCAGAATTTACTTGCAATAACTTTGCTGCAGAAATCGCCAGCAGGGTTTTTTTCAGGCAAGCCACCTGCACCAGGCGGTAAACTTCCTCAGGGGGTTTACCGTATTGATCAGCAATCGCCGAAAAAACCTCTTCGATTTCACCCTGATTTTCGGCCGTAAATAACTGACGATAGGCCTTAAGACGATCCGCTTCCCGTGGCATATAGCTTTGCGGAATAAAAGCAGAAAGGGGAATTTTAATCTCACAGTCCACTTCTTCGCGCAATTCATTGCCAGACAAGCGAGCCAGGGTTTGGGTAAGTTCACGCTGATAATAATCCGCACCCACCGCCGCCACATGTCCCGATTGCTCGGCACCAAGGAGATTACCCGTGCCGCGTATTTCTAGGTCATAATGGGCAATTTGAAAACCGGCCCCCAAATCTTGGTTATTTTGCACTACTTCGAGGCGTTTTTTAGCCTCAGGATTTAGGCGCGCCTCGTTTTTAGCAAGAAAATAGGCGTAACCCTGGACATCCCCGCGACCAACCCTACCGCGCAGCTGGTACAGCTGCGCAAGACCAAAATGATCCGCATTATTAACGATTAAGGTATTGACGTTGGGCATATCAATACCTGATTCAATAATCGAAGTGCAGACCAAAATCGAGGTTTTCTGCTCATAAAACGCCAACATTACCTTCTCAAGCTGCCCCTCCCTCATCTGCCCGTGGGCACAGCCAATTCCTGCCTCGGGAACTATATTTTGCAAATACGCGCAAATCTCCTCGATATCTTCGACGCGATTATGAACAAAAAATATCTGCCCGTCGCGAGCCAGCTCAGCTCTTATAATTCTGCCTAATAGGCCCTCGCTTGCCGAGCACACCAAGGTCTTTACTGCCAGGCGCTTCGCAGGAGCCGTGGTAATCAGGGAAATATCGCGCAAGCCAAGCAGGGCCATATGCAAGGTACGGGGAATAGGGGTGGCGGTAAGCTGCAACATATCAGCTTGTAAACGAAGTGATTTAAGCTTTTCTTTATGTTCTACGCCAAATTTTTGTTCTTCATCGATAATAATCAAGCCTAATTTTTTTACGGCGATATCTTTCGACAAGAGGCGATGAGTGCCAACAATAATATCGATTTTACCGGCGGCGAACAGCTGGATACGTTTTTTGGCTTCCGTGGCGCTAATATAACGGTTAACAAAAGAAGCGATCAGACCATATTTGGCAAAGCGTTTATTGAGGGTTGCAAAATGCTGGTAACACAAAATCGTGGTCGGTACCAAAAACAGTACCTGATAGCCTTCGCTGATAACCTTAAAAGCCGCCCGTAAAGCCACTTCGGTTTTGCCAAAGCCCACATCACCAATCACCATGCGATCCATTACTTTGCTACTAGCTAAATCCTGATCTACTTCACTAAAAGCCCGCAATTGATCTGGGGTTGGGCTATAGGGAAAATCCTCGCAAAATTGTCGATACAATTCACTTTCGCTGGCAAAAGCTACCCCTTTATAGAACTGGCGCTTGGCCTGCATGGTAAGCAGAGCCTCAGCAATATCTTTAACTGCTTTTTTCACCTTCCTGGTTCTATTTTGCCAGGAGCTTCCCCGTAAAAGATCGAGAGAAGCACGTGACGAACCCTCCCCGTCCTGCTGATACTTAGCAAGCAAAGCAATATTCGCTACGGGTAGGTAAATTTTATCCCCTTTTTGGTATTCTATTTTAACAAAATCACCAGTATCTCCCCCAAGGCGCAGCTGCTCAACCGCCATATAGCGACCTATTCCGTGATCCCGATGCACCACCAGATCACCGGGACTAAGCTGCTGATGATTGAGCAGCACCGCCTGGAGGCGCTTTGCCGATGAGGCACTCCGCTGCTGTTTTTCTGCCCCATAAATTTTTTCGCAGGGTATAAACCAAACACTGGCCGCCTCGTCCCAATACCCTTCGCTCAGGTATCCGCAGCTCAAGCCAAGCCCCCTGAGGGAAGAAGTCTGGCGGGGGGCAAGCAGAAGAGCAAAGGGATCAGCTAACCAGGTCGAGTGGATTCCATGTTCGCGACAATGCTGTTGTAACAGGGACAGGCGCGTTTCATTTTTAGCAAAGATCACCACCTGCTGCTCTTGGTCTCCCCATTTTTTAAATTCTTCGAGCCACGAGGAAAAATCCTCACGGGCAGCGCGAGGATTTAGCTGTTGAGGAGCAGCCAGGGTCTTAATCCGCAAGGAAACATGGGGGAGCAGGGGCGCCTCATCAAAGGAGATTTGCCATAAAGCACTGAGGCCAGCCAATAACTCCGCTTTTCCGCCACCGAAATGCCGTTCGGGACTAAGGGCCAAACGCCCCTGTTCACGATCTTCTCGGTAGCTTTGTTGGGCTTCCGCCAAAAACTGCTCCAATTCATCGAGACAAGGTTTGAGTCCCTGGGGCAGGAAAAGCAGCGTGTCGGCAGATAAATAGTCGAGAGCGCTTGAGCGCTGACTTCGCCAAAGAGGGGCAAGACCATCAAAACCAGGAAAATGCAGACCAGCAGCAAAGGCACTCATCACCGCTTTACGGTCCGCAACACTGAGTTCCTGACGCAGCAACTCCTCAAAGAGCAGCTGAGTAAGCTGGGCTTTGTCTGCAGCAGAGACCTGCAGTTCAACCGCAGGTGAAACTACCAACTGCTGGTAGCTCGCCACAGAACGTTGGTCCTTAAGAGAAAAAGCCCGAATCCCTTGCAGGCGATCACCATAGAATTCCAAACGGTAGGGATGCGGTGCGGCGGGAGGAAAAATATCGATGGTTCCCCCGTGGAGGGTAAAACTTCCGGGTTCCTCCACCATAAGGGCTTCACGATAACCTCGCTGCACAAAAGCAGCGAGCAGCTGGTCAAAGGGGAATTCCTCGCCACAAACGAGGCTTAGCTCTTCCGAACGCAAACTCTCCGGCGCAAGAGTCCCTTGGAGAAGGCCGGCTGGCGTAGCCACTACCACTCCCGCCTGACTAGGATGCAGCAACTGATTAAGCGCAAAAAGCCGTTGGGCCTGGACCCCACGATAATTGCTAAAATAATCGCTGCCCCAAAACGAAAAGCCGGGAAGCAGCGCCGCCCGTGTAATCCCACTGCTCTGCAGTTGTTGCAACCAACGTTCACCATCTTTCAAACGCGGAACGAGCAGCAAGATTTGTCTGCTCTTTACCTGAGAGTCACGGAAGACTCCTCGCTTCTTCTCTACCCCTTGATGATGAAGGGCCAGCAGGGCAAGGGTTTTAAATACCTCGCGGCAACCTTGCACCTCTACTGAGCGCTCAAGCCCCTGCGCTTGGCGCAAGCCGGCAAAAAACCCCGCAAGCCCCACTATATCTTTCACCGCTTCCCCCCACCCCTCGTTCGTAAATACCTTAAAATATCCACCCCGGCGAGACTCTGTCCCCACCAAAGTTCTTGCGCAAGCCGGGCCTGTTCAACCAACATGGGCAAGCCATCTTGAGACAAAATCCCCTGCTTCTCTGCAGCACTGAGTAACGCCGACGGATAGCCATAAACGAGATCGCTCAAAGTCCCCTTAAAATCCCTCAGGGCAGGAACAAAAGAGGCGAGAGGGTCCCCCTCGAGGGGGGCACTACTCCCTTGGATGAGCAAGGTATCTGCATCCGCTTCGGCAAGAGCAAGACTCAACCTCGCCGGGTTAAAGTCATGTAAAAAAAGAGGCAGCCGAGGGGCAAAACGCCTCACCCACGCCTCCCTTTGCGGAGAACCAGGCCTACATAATATCCTTAGGCTCGCAAGGTTCTCCCAGGGGTGGGCGATGAAATATTCGAGAAGCGAAACCACCGCCCCCCCGAATCCCAACACCACGATATCTCGATAGGAAGAAAGGGGCCTGCCAAGATAACTAAGACCACGCGCAAATCCTTCACCATCGCTTGAGGCCCCCTGCCAAGCGTCTGCTCCGCGAAAAAGCACATTAACCGCCTCGCTCTCTACGTCGAGCAAGCGGGCTACCGGGCTTTTGTAAGGACTGGTAATATTGAGCCCCCAACCACCTTGCAGCCAAAATTCGTGAATAAACTTCTCCAGCTGCTCCCTCTGCGCCAGGGAGAAAAGCCTATATTCAACCGCCTTTAAACCAAGACAAGCAGCAGAATAGTGATGAATTGCCGGGGAAAGGGAAGCCCCAATATTTCTTCCCACTAAGCCCAAAATCACCACGCCTCTCCTTCTCCCAAAATAGTCTCCACCTTATAGCGGCAATCTTAGACTGCTGCAATTACACCTTTACCGACAAACTCAAAAGATTTACTCTAAATAAAATTAATGCCAAAAAAGGGAGTTCTCGGTGGATTTATCAACTATCCCGGTCTTTGTCCTCTGCGGTGGCATAGGAACCCGGATAAAAGAGGACACCGAGTTTAAACCTAAGCCGATGGTCCCTATCGGCGACCACCCGATACTCTGGCATATCCTCAAGTACTACAGTCAGTTTGGCATGCGAAAATTCATCCTCTGCACCGGTTTTAAATCGGAGGTTATCAAGTCCTACTTTATTAACTACGCCTCGTTAAATAGTGACTTTTCGGTAAACCTAAAATCTAATAATATCCAGGTTCATTCAATTGATCACCACGAAGATTGGGATGTCACTGTTACCTATACTGGCGAAACAAATATGACCGGCAGTAGGATAAAACAGGCCATCAGCAAATACCTTGGTAACGCCAAAGATTTTGCGGTTACCTACGGCGACGGCTTGTGCAATGCCGACCTTGAGGGTGAATTTTCCTTTCATCACCACCATGGTAAAATCGGCACAGTCCTCGGCGTAACTGCCCAATCGCGCTTCGGCGAATTAGTGGTTGAAGGTACTCGGGTACAGCGTTTTGCGGAAAAACCTGAATTTAGTCAGAACTGGATCAATGGGGGATTTTTCTTTTTCAAAGCTGAATTCGCTACCTATTTAAGCGCTGATGAACAATGCATCCTCGAACAAGCGCCACTCTCAAAGCTCGCCGCCGATGGACAACTGCAAATTTATCAGCATCGAGATTTTTGGGCTTGCATGGATACCCAACGAGATCGCGACTATCTTACAAAACTGTGGTTATCTGGCGATGCTCCTTGGCAGGGTAAAAATCTCTTTTTAAAACGCAATGAGCCTAGCGCCATAGGTGCTTAACCATGCAATATCACGATACGCCTTTTAACGAGGTAAAAATAATTTCCCTGGAGAAACGGGGTGATGAGCGTGGTTTTTTTGCTCGTACTTTTTGTCAGAGAGAAATGGCAACCCAGCAACTCGTCGATACTTTTGTCCAAATAAACTCCTCGTATAGCAGTACCCGTGGTACTCTGCGGGGCTTGCACTTTCAACTACCGCCCTTTCGCGAAGTTAAAATAGTTCGCTGCCTACGGGGTTCAGTATTTGACGTTATCGTGGACATCCGCCCCGACTCCAGCCGCTTCGGCCAGCATTATGCCATGGAACTTACTGCTGACAATAGCCTTATGCTGTATGTTCCCCACGGCTTTGCTCACGGTTTTTTAACCTTAGAAGACCACTGCGAACTGCAATACCTGGTAAGCGAATTCTACCATCCCGAAGCAGAGCGAGGACTGCAATGGAATGACCCAGAACTCAATATTCCCTGGCCTTTCTCCCCAAGGGTCGTTTCGCCAAGAGACACGAGTAACCCACTCCTGCGCTCGTTATTTTTATGAAAATAATCTTCACTGGGGCCAGTTCTTTTACCGGTTTTTGGTTTGTCAGAGAACTACAGACTGCCGGCCATGAAGTAATTTGCACCTTTACCAACCCACCGGAATCCTACCAAGGACTTAAACTCGAGCGCCTAACCAAGCTCACTAAGCTCTGCCAAGCGCTTTATTCTTCGCCCTTCGGCAGCCCCTCATTTCTCAAGCTAATCGCTTCCACCAGAAACATCGACATCCTCTGCCACCATGGTGCCCAAGTAAATAACTACAAATCTTTCGCCTTCCCTGTGGTTGCAGCCGTAGCAGAGAATACCTACAACGTTGTGGCGGTACTTGAAGCTCTCAAAGAAAGCGGCGCTAAAAATCTCGTGCTAACTACTAGCGTATTCGCCGCAGGCGAAGGCATAGGCAACAACTGCAGCGCTGTTTCTCCTTACGGATTATCAAAGGGACTCAGCAGTGAAATTTTTCGCTTTTATGGCGAAGCGCTTAATTTTCCCTTGGCAAAATTCGTTATCCCCAACCCCTTCGGCCCCCTGGAAGAACCACGCTTTGTCAGCTATGTAATGAAGCAGTGGCTGAGCAAGCAAGTAGCGACCATCAATACACCTCACTATATTCGCGATAATATTCATGTTTCCCTGCTTGCCAAAGCGTATGCGCATTTTGTAAGCCGCGCGGCTACTTCCACCAGCAAGCTCTGTAGCAATCCCAGCGGCTATATCATGAGCCAGGAAGCCTTCACCCAAAAACTAGCCGAAGAAATGCGCCCCCGTCTCCAGAAAGATTGCGCCATCGCCATAGCCAGCAACGGCATATATACCGAGCCCGCCATCAGAATCAATAGTGAGCCTGCGGTTTCACTCTGTAGCGACTGGCAGGAAGCCCAAGCCTTCGACGCCCTCGCCACCTATTATTTAGGACTTCATCATGGAATATGACATCATTGCTTCCCTGGTAACCTACAAGGAAAAACCGGAGATGATCGCCCGGGTGCGGGATAGTTTTTTAAATACTAAGCTCAAAGTCAAACTACTACACCTGGACAACTCCCCCACTGATAGCCTTAAAGCGCTTCACCACGGGCTCAACGCGGTAGAATATTACTTTAACAACGCTGATCTCGGCTATGGCAAAGGCCACAATATTGGCATTCGCAAATCCCTAGACCACTGCAAGTACCACTTGGTGCTCAATCCCGATATTTATTTTGATAGCGGGGTGCTCGAGGAACTCTTTGCCTATGCCGAAAAACATAGGGACGTCGGTCTTCTCATGCCAAAAATATGCAACCCTGACGGTTCCACCCAGTATCTCTGCAAATTGTTACCCACCCCCTTCGACCTAATTGTCCGCCGTTTTCTCCCTTGGCAAAGCTACAAACAACGACGTGATGATCGTTACGAAATGCGTTTTACCAACTATAGTTCGGTAATGACCGCCCCCTCACTCTCAGGTTGCTTTATGTTTATGCGAGCATCGGCACTCAAAAAAGTAGGGGCTTTCGATGAAAATTTCTTTATGTATCTCGAAGACACCGACCTCTGCCGAAGAATCTCTCAGCATTATCATACCATTTTTTACCCAAAAGTAAGTGTTTTCCATGAATATGGCAAGGCCTCCTACAAAAGCCTGCGCTATCTTATGCATCACCTTGCTTCCGCTGTTTACTATTTTAATAAATGGGGCTGGTTCTTGGATAGCGAACGCCGACGCACCAACTCACGAGTTTTACGCTGCGCTAATCTTATAAGGTAGCCTCACATGTTTGCAAAAACCTATGCCAACAAAAAGGTCTTAATAACTGGCAACACCGGTTTTAAAGGAGCCTGGCTCAGCCTCTGGCTTAAGCAATTAGGCGCTTCTATTTGCGGCTATTCCCTCGATATTCCTACCTCGCCTTCACTCTATAGTTGTTTAAATCTAGCAAGCATCTGCAAGCAATATTTTGCTGACATCAAAGATGCCGATCACTTACGTCAGGTGATTCATCAGGAAAAGCCTGATTTTATTTTTCACCTAGCAGCCCAAGCAATCGTTGCTACTTCATATACCAATCCCACCGAAACTATACTTACTAACGCCATTGGCACTATGAATCTCTGTGAGGCTCTCCGCACTGTTACCCATCCGTGCGTAGTCTTAGTTATCACCAGCGACAAATGCTATGAAAATATTGAATCTCTCTGGGGTTACAAAGAAACCGACAATCTTGGCGGCAAAGATATCTATAGCGCCTCTAAGGCTGCAGCTGAAAATATTTTTCATGCCTACCATCATTCGTTTCTTAAAAAAATGCCTCATATTCGCCTTGCCTCGGCCCGTGCTGGCAATGTGATTGGCGGAGGTGACTGGGCGGCAAATCGCATTATCGTTGACTGCGTTAAGGCCTGGAATCATCACGAAGCGGTAGTGATTCGCAACCCTCATGCAACTCGCCCCTGGCAACATGTTTTGGAACCGTTGAGCGCTTATCTGACCCTAGGGCAGCATCTCTTTACCTCAAAAACAAAAATTGCAAGTTGCGATGGTGAAGCCTTTAATTTTGGCCCCCGGGCCGAACAAAATCGCCAAGTTCATGAAGTCCTGGTCGATCTCTATGAGCACTGGGACAAAAAAATAACCGGCCCCTGCTTTAAAATTATCGCTGATCAGCAATTCTATGAGGCTGGCCTCCTCAAACTTAATTGTGACAAAGCACTCTACCATTTACAGTGGTCAGCCACCCTTGATTATCAAAAGACCATAGAATACGTGGGGTCTTGGTATAATAACTACTACTGCCATGCTAACAGCGATATGCTGACCTTTACCTTACAACAAATAACTGACTACGAAAAACAGCGCCACAAAACTCATCCGCATGAACAAAGGGTCACTTCAGCTATTCTTCAATCTCGGCCTGAAATAAGTCTCTAAAGCCTATAACACTCACAAAAACAATAAGCGGCACCAGTTTCGAGGTTACCAGACTATCACTAGTCAAAGAAAGCATAAAGAAAACAACAGCAAAGATACCAGAAACTCTCGCCGTCAAAACCACCACTCCTAAGAACATAAAAAGACCAATTAGTCCATACTCAGACAGCACCCGCAACGAATAACAATCGAAAGTACCGGGCTGTCCGTACAAGGAAACATAACGCTGAAAATATCCAGGACCACTGCCAATCAGCACCAAGAAAAAACTGCTACTTTGCGACTCTATAAATTCTTTATACCTGATAAAATTTTCCCAACGCATCTCCAGGCTTCGTTCCTTAAAAATAATTGCTGGGTTAACCACAGCCAGAGAAAGCAATTCAAATAGTTTAATAATTTTTATCGATACATAATTTTTGGCGACAAGCGCAACCAGACAAACACTAACAACAACTGGGAAACTAAAGATCACCAAGCGCAAACCAACCAACATACCCAAAACAATCGCTGTCCGTGAAGAAGACAAAAGAAGATTGCAAAAAGTAACTAAAATAGCCAAGTAAAAGGCTCTCCCACCCCATTTATCCTTAAGCACAGACCTAAAACGAACCAGCAGACACAATAATAAAACAAAGTAAGCTCCCGCATCAAAACTGCCACGAAAAGTGCCGATAATGTTTTGGTTGAGAGGGTTGTCATAAATTAGGGAATTAAGGATAAAAAAAATTATTTGCAGCAAGGATACAATAATAAATTGTTCAAGTATGGCCTCTTTTCTAAAACGCTCGATCGCCAGAAAAAAAACCACCACATAGCTGCAATATTGTCCATAACGAAGCAAAAAAGACAGCTTTGGAAAATAGTCGCTATTAAGCGAAACCAGCAAGCATTGACCGACAAACAACAGAACCATCAAAAAGGAGAAAATCGCAAACTTATTCAACATATTTCGGCTAGAAGAGTCAAGCCAAAATGCAAAAAAAGCTCCCGGAGCTATGAGAAAATAGAGAAGATCAAAGATTTTTGGCTGCGACGAATTAACACCATGAAAAACAGTTATTTCAAAACTAAGCGGATAATATACGACTATAAAAGTTACTAACAATAGTAGAATTTGCTGCGCTGAATTCTGCCGATATAGCTGCTTAACAAGCGCGATCAAGGAAAAATCAACTTAAAAAAAGTTTTACAGATTATTCTAATATCGAGTACTATGCCCTGATTCATCAAGTAGTAGAAATCGTAGCCGAGCTTTTTTTTGGTATCTTCAATGGTATGCATGGGGTAGTGCATGGAAAGTTGTGCATGTCCGGTAATTCCTGGGTTGAATAAGTCGCGCAAATGATAGACCGGCATCTCCCCCTGCATTTGTTGCCCATATGCAATGGTTTCTGGCCTAACGCCGACAAAGGACATTTCACCTTTTATAATATTGACCAGCTGTGGCAATTCATCGAGGTGCAAGGGGCGGATTATTTTTCCGACTAGGGTAAGGCGTTCATCATTTTTAGAGGTAACCAAAGGTTGAGTGGAGCTACTACCCGAATACTGATGCATAGTTCTAAATTTATACACATAAAAAAGTTTTGAATAACGACCAATCCGCGGTTGCACAAACAACACTGGCCCCCGGCTAGAGAGCTTAATAAACAAGGAAATTAAGATAATAAGTGGCAAAAAAATCACCAAGCAGCTGCAACTAAAAAGCAGATCAAAAATGCGCTTACTCGCCATAAAAAGGGCAGAAGGACGCAGCACCCCCATATGAAAGAGCCAGCGCTTGTCGATAAAATCAATGGGGATGTGCTCAAATAGATAGGTATAAAACTCAAGTTCATCAGCAACAGTAATGCCCATTTCTGCGGCTGCTAAAGAAAAATCAACAAAATTTTCATGACGAGCAAAAGCTGAAGAAAGAATAATTGTTTTAGAATGATTCGCCTGAATCGCCGTGAGTAAGCGCTCAATATTATAGAGATCAACCTCTATGGGCAAACAGCGAAATCCTAGATGCTCGCGTTGGCAACGTTCCTGAATTTTGACAAGGAGAGCACTAGAGCCAAGGGTCGAAAGAATATAGGGATTCATCAACACATGCTGGCGCATCAATAATTTCAGGACAACAACCCCGACAAGCGAACTAGCAACACCATAAGCGACGCTCAAACGACCAAAAGCCGAATAAAATCCTAAATAGGTAATAGCAATGCTGAAGAAAAACGCACTCAACTGTGAGACACAGCTATTAATCCCTATAGTGCTAAACCTAAAACGCTTGGTAAATTCATAGCTACCCAAACCAATATTGGTAACCACGGTGATAAGCGCATGAAGAATACCAATAAAAACGAGTTCACGCCCACCAACCAAAATATCATAGTGGGGACTGAGTAATATTCCCAGATAATAAGCAGCGATAGTAACCAAAAATTCAATGGCAATAATTTCTTTTGGGGAATGCTCCACCAAAATACTTCGCGCCGAAAAACTACGGCGATGTACTAAGGGCAATTCAACTGCCATCCCCTGCTGCGACACACGCTTCTCTTTCTTGCTGCGAGGCTCAAAGTGAACTTTCGCAATCCCTAGTTTTTTTATCCTGATTCTATTGGAAGTAAGTATAATGCATTGGATGTATTCGGGCAAGTATTTTCAGAGTATATTCTACCATAATATCTTACTGCTTTAAAAACTTGTACCTTCTCTTTTCCTATGTAAGACTAAAACTATACCCATCTTATTTTTGCAAACCAAACCCAGATGGGTATATAAGCATCCTTACTCAGCTTAAACAACAAGCACCAGGAACCAGATTAATGGCCAAAATTTTTAGTAAATTCTGGACTTCTTCATGGAGGAACTTTATTTTTTTTACCTTAACCTCTCTAGGGTTGGGCAGCCTTTTTTATTCTTGTACCTACAGAATTTTACCAGCGCGCTATTTAAGCACTATAGCGGCCACCATCGATCTCGATAGCCTACCGGCAATACGCGACCCAGAAAAAGTCTCCTCCGGCTTCAATTCTCTTTTTACTAACCCCAGCGAATTGAATCAGATTCTAAAAATTATATTTTTTGATCAAGAGCACAAAATTGATCGTTACAATCCTTTCCTTTTTATTGATGATTTTATTATCAAAGACAAATTCGATCGACGAATTTTTGATTTTGAATCTAACATGGAGAATTACATAATTAAAATCAATTTTCCAGCAAACGGATTCAAAAAAAATCTAGGCAAGAGAATTTTAGCTGGCATAAACGAAGTAGTGCGTTCTAAAAACAAAAGACATTCTTTGGCCAACGAAATTATTAGCAAAAAAAACCTAGAAATAAGCCTGAAAAATTTCAATGTTCGCTACCGAAATTTCAAAGAAATTAGTCCAGAATATGAAGCGATACAAATTTCAATTCGTTCAAACATATATCAGATAGAATACGAGTTGCGAAAACTCGCAAGCGACAGCCATCTTAAAATTGACTACTTAAGAGAAGCTAGCACCAACCATAAAAACCAAGAAGTTAACGTCACAAATCTGGTTTTCACCAACGAACAAAACAATCTCATCAAACCACTTTCTCACGACATCAACCCTCTAATCGTCGAACCGACTCTGAAACTTCTATCTATTTTAAAAACTCACCAAATTCTTTCTGAAAAACAATTAGATGGATACTACAAAAGAATTAATGCCGAAACCACCCGCGGGATTAATTTTAACGATGCGGTTACTGATAAAAAATCTATTCGCCTAGCCGCGATATACAATCTTAATCGTGCGGCAGTAGAATTTGCCACTCCGATAGATCGCAACAAAGAATTCTTGCCTGAACTTGAACTCGATCAAGATTATTTCCAAGTTTCCTTAGAAAACGGCCTCATTGAACAGCCCCATTCCTATCGCAAAATTTATGGCATATTCTGTTTGATGAGCGGATTTTTTATAGTTGGAGCGTCTGCTCTACTGCTTAGAAAAAGACCCGCAAGGAAGAGGTCTAAGACCTAAATATGTTTGTACCCAATGAATTGCGGCTCTTCCCATAGCCAGCACGGCTTCACGAGAGTTCCCCCCTATATGCGGGGTAAAATAAAAATTGTCGCCACAATATTTCGGAGGAATGAGCATCGGTTCCTCAGGAAAAACATCAGCCGCAAAACCCCCCAAACGCTTTTCTAGCACGGCCTGACAGACCGCGTCAAAATCGACAATCTCACCTCGAGCAGTATTGATCACCAGAGCTCGAGGATTCGTTGCGGCTATTTCTCGCAGCCCATAGAACTGATAGGTAGAAGGTCCCAAAGGCAGATGAAACGAGATTATATCTGCATGCTTATAAAGCTCAAGCAGAGCAACAGCTTTAGCTCCACTCGCCCGAGCTTCAGCTGAACGATCGAGACAATCATGATAGAGGAGTTCGAGTCCCCAAGACTGCAAACAACTTGCTAATTCACCGCCAATAGCTCCAAAACCCACAATACCGGCGACCTTTCCGGCCAAAGAACTTCCTCCCTCTTTATGCCAGATACCACGTTTAAGCAGAGTGTTCGCACTCGCCATATTACGAAAATGCATCAGCATGAAACCCAGCACCAATTCGCATACCGCGCGTTTGTTCACCCCGGGGGTCCACCCCAAGCCGACTTTGTGCCGCCCCAAAGCTTCACCAGCGATTCCATCAAGTCCCACTCCGTATTTAGCTATATAACGCAGCTGAGGACAGCGCTCCAGCAGAGCTGCCGAAATTATCTCGCGACCAATAATAGCTACCTCGGCCGAACTTCTTTGCAAAAAATCGGCAAGACCATCCTCAGAAAAGTCCACGCCAGCCTCATTAAAAACCACCACTTGTTGGAGAGCTAAGAGTTCCTGACGCAATTCCTCATTGCGACAAAAACTAGGGGAGGCTACCGCGATGTTTACCATTAAGCCCCCGACTAAAAAACGGCTATTTCTTGACGACGACGCAATTGGTCAAAATGCTGACGATTGCGCTTAGCAAGCCATTTGCTCATTTTCTCATTAATAATTTTGGCCTTATTTTCTGAGAGAAAATAGGAGACTTCCACCGTTTCTAAACCTCCCGGACGCACATTTACCGTCTGCTTTATTTGACTGCGTCGACCATCAAAAGAGTTGGTGGTAAAATAACGGCTCAACACATAGCTGCCAGCAATCACCGTCAAGGTACTCGGTCCCTCGGCTTCAATATCAAAGGAATAGCCCACGTAAGGGTTGTGCAGCGCCTCTAAACGAACCAGCTCGGTGACATGCCCGGCTTGATGCTGGGCCTGGGGAACAAAGGTTATCTTACCAAGGTGCAACACAGTATCCCGAGCTGAAGCCTCAATATGATAGCGCAGCCCGCTAGACCCCTCTACCCCGAGGTAAATATCACCAGCAAAGTAGGGGATGGGCACATCGGTTATGCTTTCCAAAAACGGGTACTGTTCACCTTGACGATAGAGCGACACTTCTCGCTTTCCTAAACAATCCCATTCCCAGGGGGAACAGCCGCTTTCGACTAAGACACTGTGCAAAGGCACCTCGCTCACCTGCGCGCTCACTAGCTCAACCCCTTTAGAAACGCTTTCACCAACCAGACTGAGCTGCCCCTTGCCCGGCAAAACCGCATAGGTGGTATCCGGCAGGAGCACGTGCCCTCCCTCGTTAAATTCGACGTGAAAGGGACTACCCCTCACCTGGGTAAAGGTTTCGGCATTCCATCGCGGGGAGGTACTCAGACGCAAACCAGCAGCACTGATGCTCCGCTCTTCTCCAGCCTTCAAGTCAAGAGCGAGAGCACTGCCATTTAAGCCCACGACATAACTTCCGGGCAAAAGAAACTGCCGCCGCTGCATTTTTTGTCCCTGAGTAATTACCGCTAGGTTTTTAGTCGGAGAGACAAAGTACGGCACTTCACCGCTTCCCATCCCCGGGTCGGCTGTTACCTGCAAACTAGCCAACGCTAAGGTGATCACTTGCGGCTCAGGAAGCTTCCCAGCCCCAGCCCCAGCTTTAAGGGGAATGCTGAGAGGGGTCATTCCCACCAGCAATTCTTCGGCCTGATCAATCAAGAAAAGCACATAGCGATTGTGTAATTGCTGGCGCAGATGGGATTTTTGATAACGACTGCACTGGATAGTAAAGAGGTCTCCCTCTTGGGGTGGCGTGGGGGGAAGAAAATTAATCATATGAGCCGAGAGCCTGCTTATCTCGCGGGGATAGATGGTCACCAATTGGTGAGAGCAATCCGCCAAAACTAAATAGCGCCCCGGGGGAAGAGGCACCTCTTTATTAAAAGCACCCGTATGCTGGGCTACGAACTGCAGGTTTTTGCCGCCAACAATATCGTAAATTTCGTAGGAACCCGCTTTGGGAGCCAGCACCTGTAAAAAACCCTGCTGCTCGCTATTCTGACAAGCGAGCACAAAGCAGGCAAACACCAGCAACAGCAGGCGATAAGTTGTCCACACCATGAGAAACTCCCTCAAAAAACAGCGTTGTTGCCTCAATATGGTCAGCAAGCCCCCTAAAAGCCCGGCGACTGAGCTTTCGTTATGGAACAACTGGTGCTAGTATGGGACGCATTCATGGCACCGGGGTGTTTTTTTGCATAGGTCCTTATTTTTTAGGTTACATCATGTCGAAACTTAATGTTGCCGCTGAACGCAAAGATCAAATAGTGCGAGCCACGGTCGAGTGTATCACCCAATTTGGTTACCATAACTTTTCCATGCAAGATGTGGCAAAAATTGCTGGCGTCAGCAAGGGGATTATTCACTATTATTTTCTTAATAAAGACGATTTGATGCTCAGTGTTCTGGATCGGGTTGCAAGTGATATTGAGCAGTTGATCCATACCGATATGGATTCAAGCAATGATCCGCAAAAAAAATTAGAAATTTTTATCGCCATCTGTCTCAATGTGGTACGTCGAACCAAGGAATATTACCAAGTTAATATGGATTTCTGGACACAGATTAACCAGAAAGAAGAAGTTCGCCTCATCATTGCCAAGCACTACGCCAAGTTTCGCGAGACCTGCGCTCGCGTAATCGAAGAGGGGATGAAAAAAAATCTTTTTCGCAAAGTCGACCCCCTCGCCTATAGTGCTTTTATAATCAGCGTAGTGGACGGTATTAGTCTGCAGTGGTTGTTCGAAAATTCTGCTTTTGATTATGATACCCTGGCTCGGCAAGTTACCGAGTTAATTATTGAAGGATTACTACCGCGCAGCAAGGGATGATTGCCATGGGAACCAT
Source organism: Deltaproteobacteria bacterium (assembly GCA_023250635.1). GTDB lineage: Bacteria > Bdellovibrionota_B > Oligoflexia > Oligoflexales > Bog-1112 > JAHFAI01. Next base: position 41,350 of record JAHFAI010000009.1, read on the forward strand.
CAGCGAACAAGCCCTTCCCCCCGTGCTTCTGCCTTTCCTTGCCGAACAGATTTATTTTCGGGCTAGGGAAGCTCTCATTCCTGCCAAACTTAATCAAGCTGCCCTGATAAATGCCCTAGATGCCCACTTGCGGCGCACCGCAAGCACTCCCCTCCCTAGCCGACTAGCCCTGTATAAAACTCAAGGGCAAAGCTACAGTTCTGAGCTTAACCTCGGCAAACTAATCAGCTCTATCGTCATCGCCAAAAGCCCTGCTTCCTTATTTTTTGACGACTATGACAAAGAATTGGCAAAAGAAGGTATAGCCCTATTTTATGGCTGTGAAACACCAAAGCCAACCGCACTTATCCGCCAGTATTCCCATTTCCTCTGGCATACCCCTGATCTTCTCGTGCGCACTGAGGCTCACCATTGCCTTGAAAACGCAGCCCGCCACCGCCAGTTCGAGAAACAGCCCAGTTTTCTCGCCCAAACCCTGCAGGGAATCGCCAGCAATGGGGAGTTTCTCAAGCTTACACTCGCAGCCACAAGCCTTGCCGATTTTAGCGAACGCTGCAACAAGGCCCGCAAATTTCTATCAGCAGGGCTGATGGACGAAGCTGAAGAAACCCTTTACCACAAGGGCTGGGGGCTCTCGGGACTGCGCTTTGCCCCAGAAAGCACAAAAGACACCAGTCCCTCCCTCTTACACCGCCGTAGCTTTAGCCTCCTCCCAGAGGAGCTGGGCAGCGAGAGTCTAGCTACCTTAGTGGCAGCTATTTGTTCATGGCTTAACCACGAGTGCAACAATCAGCTCAGCGAACTTAAGGAACTGATGCTTTCCGCACCTACTTTTGCCCTCCACTGCGGCTTGATCGGCGCTTTTCGCGACTATAGCCCAACGCTAGAGGCTAAAATCACCGCTCCCGATTTACTCTACGGGTACTCACCCCTGCACTCTTTCCTCAGTTTAAGGGCTAAGCCCACAGCTGACCGCCTCTTTGTATCTGCCGAGAACTTTCCCACTTTATGGTGCGCTTTCCTAACCAATGAAGGGCTCCCCTCGTGAACAAGCTCACCATTTCTCAGCTTCCCTCCTCGAGCATGCTCCTTATCTCTCTGGAGCAGAATTTTAGCTTATATAGCGATGAAGGACGTTTTTTTTTACGCAACCTTATTGAGCGCCTCGCTCCCGCTCCTGCTCACGACCAAAAGCCACCCTCTGCCGTAATTTTACATCAAAAAGTTGCCCTCTCCGACGACGACCCCCAGTGGCTTGCCTCTCTTCGTAATAAGGGCCAGTGGCAGGACCTTGCCGAACAGTTGTGGCAGACAAAATCCCTGCTCCACGCGCTTAAGCACACGGCTATTCCCCTCTTATTTTTAGGCGAGCACCACTGCCTCGGTTCATGGTGGGAGCTTGCCCGCTCCTGCACCCTTCGCCTCTGGTGTAATCCCACGGCTCTTCTGGGCTATAAAGGGGGTTCATTTTTTACCTTTCCTTTCTACGCGGCGAGCAAAAATCGCGCTGAGTTTTTGCAAGAATGCTCGCTCTGGGAATCCCACGAGTCGATTGATGCCGATCACGCTCAGCAACTAGGCCTTATTACCAGCCTGTGCTTCGGGCAAAACCCTCAGGGAGTGGCGTCTAATTGGCTTAAGCATCTTTCCCACTCTGCTCGTGCTCACGGAGAGGCAAAACCCTGGCCGGCACTCTTGGAGCGGAGAGAACTCCAGCGTTATTTTCCTAAATGGCAGATGCAATCGCGGCAAACAAGTTCTGCGGCTATATGGAGCCTCGGCTGGCTATTACTAAAAGAGGCCCGAGGAACTGGCCCCGCAGAGCGGCTGAACTCAGCTCTGGTCTATACCCTAGCCCGCTATTACCTGGGGGAAAGCCCTGCCCTCAGCAACGCCCCAGGGTTCTCCGCCGCGCCTCCACGCCCCCCACTGCCCTTGGCACTTCCCCCACGCTTACTGGCCATCGATATCCGCAACTGCCTTCCTCCCCTTGAGCCTATTCGCAGGCTTCATAGCGCTGGAGTAGAGCTGCTCTTTACTGCCCCTCCAGCTGAAGATCTCGAGGAACGCTTGGGCCATCTCTATCAAAAACTACGCCCAATCCTTGGAGCCGAGGTACTGAGCCAAAGCTGGGGCAGAAGCCTCCATTGGTTTCCCCATAGCCTCTCGAGTTATCTTGCCGTGCAATGGAAAGCCCCCGATGAGGTGGTCTTACGGGTTGGGGCGAACGAGCAGCGTTTTCTTGCCTTGGCTGGTTGCCACCTTGAAGCTGAGCTAGGATATTGGGAGGCACTCCCCCTAGGCAAGGTGCCTAATGGTGCAGAAAGCGCGGATGAGGCTGATTTTCTCGCCCCCTGGCTAAGCCAGCAACTGCTTGAACCTCTGTGTCTCGGTATTTTGCGTCCTCGCCTTCGAGAGCTTACGGTGCCTCTCAGCGTTTGGTTGCGCTGGCATTTCTTGAGCGAGCTTCTCCGCCTTAGCAGCCAGGGTGATGGCCTCGAGAAAACTCTTGAACTGCTCAAAAGCGGAGGGTGGCTCGGCCTTGGCGAGGCTTGGTGGTGGAAGGCTTTTATCGAGCAAAACGCTGACCGGAGCCTCAGCTTGCTTAACAATTTAGGAGGCCTGCTCGCACCAGAACGGGAAAGTTATTTCTATACGTCCTGGAAAAAACTCTGCCGTTACAGTGAGCAGCGCAGCCCACCGACCAGGGTTCTTACTCATCCGCGGGGAGAGAGCCAGCATATGGCTACTTTTGCTGCCGTATTAGCAAGCTACCTGTTGGCTCACGGGATGTTCCAGCAGTTCAGCGAGGCTGATCGCTTTACCACTGCTGCCCTAGGCTTTCCCCAGCAGTATAACAACCTACATTTTTATATTCACAAATGGGGAGAAAAACGCTTTTATTACTACTGGCGCAAAAACTGGCCAGCTTTTATTCTCGGAGGAACTTCATGAAAATAGTTGTGCTGGTCAAACAAACTGCCGATACCGAAGCCACCATCGTTCTCGGCGAGGGTGGAAAAGCCATCGTACAGAGCAATTTAAAATTTATTATCAATCCCTATGATGAATACGCCATCGAGGAGGCCCTGCTGGTAAAGCAAGCCCATCCCGAGGCGGAAATCGTCGCTATTTCCTTTGCTAAACCAAGCGCTAAAGAGACCCTGCTCAAGGCCTTAGCCATGGGCGTCGACCGCGGTTTGGTGATCGATGATTCCGGCTTAGAAAACCTCGACTCCTTAGGCACAGCAAAAATACTCACCGCAGCCATAAAAGCTGAGAATGCCGACCTTGTTTTCTGCGGCAAAGCTGGCATCGACGACGACAACATGCATGTAGGGGTGATGGCTGCAGAACTTCTCTCCTGGCCCCACGTCAATGTGCTTATCAAACTGCAAGTGCAGGGAAAAACGGCAATAGCTGAACGCGAAGTAGAAAACGGAGAGATCGAAGTATACGAAATTTCGTTGCCAGCCGTTTTCGGCGCCCACAAAGCGCTTAACAACCCACGCTATGCATCGCTACCGGGGATTATGAAGGCTAAGAAAAAACCTCTCGAAGTCAAAACACCCGGTGATTTTGGCCTCAAGAGCGAGCAGTTGCTCAGCAACTCACGGGTTTTTATTGCTCACTACGAGCTCCCCCCCAAAAAAGCCCCAGGAAAAATCTTCAAGGATGAACCCCTCGAAGTGATGGTCGATAAAGTAGTCACACTCTTGCGCAGCGAAGCTAAGGTTATCTAGAGGGAGATCGATTCATGAGAATTCTTGTATTACTTGAGCAACGTCTAGGCCGTTTAAAAGCCAGCGCTTTAGAAGCACTCACTATTGCCGCCCAATTAAGCAACAAGCAGGAGGCAAATGTTGCTGGATTAATTATCGGCGAAGGCATCAGCGGCTTAGCCGCAGAATGCAAGGACTACGGTGCCAGCAAAATTTTTTGCTGTGATGCTCGTGAGTTTGCCCACTATCAGGTCCTGAACTATAGTGCGGCGCTGAGCGCTGCAATTCGCGAATTTTCACCTGATTGCGTCCTTGGGATGGCAAGCCCCTTAGGTCGCGATCTTTTTGCGCGGGTAGCGGCGCGTTTAGATGCTGGCTTGCTGAGCGATCTCATTGCCGTGGATCATGAGCCCCAGCAAGGTTTTCTCGGCGGTAAAAAGCCTCTGTACGCTGGTAAGGTTATTGCCACCCTGCGTTTTCAAGGGGATGGTTTAAAAATGGCAACCCTGCGTCCCAACGTCTTTCCTCCCCAGCAAAGCCCTGGCGCCGCTACTCTGGTGCCTTTTAACTGTGCCGTGCCAGCGAGTGGCCTCAAAGTGAGGGAAGTCAAAAAAGGCCAAAGCACCACCCTCGATTTGACTGAGGCTAGCAGGATTATTTCCGGTGGTCGGGCTCTCGGCAGCAAGGAGAATTTCAGCATACTCTTCGACTGTGCCAAGGTCCTCCATGCTACGGTGGGAGCTTCGCGCGCTGCCGTTGACTCAGGCTATGCCAGCCACGATATGCAGGTGGGACAGACCGGCAAAACCGTTAATCCCAGTCTCTATATTGCTTGTGGCATCTCCGGTTCCATTCAGCATATGGCAGGTATGCGCACTGCCAAAACTATTGTCGCAGTAAACACCGATGTGGAAGCTCCGATTGTCGCCATTGCCGATTACACCATCGTTGGCGATCTTTTTAAGGTGGTACCTTTACTGGAGAAGCGCTTAGCAGAATACTAAACGTAACTACTCAGCATAAGCTGGGGGAACTTTGTTCATCAAATTCCTCCAGCTTATGCTGAGTAGTTACAAATAATGCTTCACTAAGTATTAGCTCGTGTTCCTCTTAGAAACCAGCAGGCTTTAATAATTTTTGCCACCAGCTTGGCTTTTTCCCCGTGAATTGCCGACTCTCTGGACGAGCAAAGAGCTTCGAAAAATCGCTGTTGCCATCATAACCCGCATGTTCTCCCCAGGCGATTCCCGTTACCTGATGGATAATCCCCTCTTTGTCGGTCAACCAACCAGAGACAGTCGCAGGATTTTCAGCAAAGGGTTTTTTCCCCTTAAATACCGAGCCTGGGACTAAAGGCGACAGCAATAACCCTGCAGAAAATTCCTGAGGAACCGTAACAGTAAGCAGCATATTGTTGGGGTAAGAACCGGCATAATCTAAAAAAGTCATAAAATAGTTCTGATCAGCAATCAATGGATAAGTGCTGCCATCATCTTGCAGCCAAGCCCCATGAGAATATTTAGCTACATAGCTATTGGGGTTACTATTTTGACGTTCGTGCGACAAAGATAAACAGAGCGGTTTCGCCAAAGGTTGACCATCCATAGTGGTAAGCATCACCGGCGCCCAATCCCAGCCCCAATAGGAATCCTCGGTTCGGGTCTGATATTGCATTCCTAAACGCGCTCCGGAATATTGTTGATCAGCAACGACGGTATAGGTTGCGCTTCCTACCACAACTGTTCCCTGCAGAATCACCAGATCCGGTAGGGTAAAGTAGTAAAAAGCGCTGCTGGGTAATGCTCCGGTTTGGAGATAACCGTGATCGCCTTGCCAAAAAATACCGCTTCGATCTTGAACAATCAGCGTCGCATTGATCTGGTTATTTGCCTGTGAGGTAAAACTCGCTGAAATATAGTAGACAGTCCCCTTAGTTCCCCCTTGCCCGTTGCCAGCAGCCTTGATGGTGATTTGGCTAGCTCCGCCCAAGGAGTAAGCTACTTGAAATGGCTCACTGGTAATAGTTCCAGCGCTATTGGGCAGGAGACTGCTTTCAAAGTAGTCATAGTAGCCCGGTCCCTCCTGGCGGGTTAGAGCTACTTGTCCGACATATGCCTGAGAAGCTTGCAACCAAGGAAGAAAGGTAAAGCGAAGCGGTGATACCTGTAATCCCGCCAGAAATGAGGACCCGTCCGCAGCTTGCAAACGAAAGTTAGCCATAAACCAATGCCAACCGAGATTAAATTCGGGTAGTGCTCCCATAGATTGCGGAAGACGAGGAATGGTATCTGGTGACGGACGGTTAAAAATTGCCGCCGATATCTGTTGAGCGACTCCAATAACCAACGTTAGTAATAGCTTGCTCGTAAATTTCATCTCAGCTCCATAGAGAAAATATTTCAACCTGAAAAGCTTACGGCTTTTTATATGAGAACTACTTAAGTTTTAAAGTAACTACTCAAGGCTTGGCTCAGTTTTGCGGCTTTCCTCGTCACTGCGCGTGCTCACGGCCAGACGGCCGCTCCGCTGCTCGTTCCTTGAAAGCCGCAAAACTGAGCCAAGCCTTGAGTAGTTGAGAAAGTGCTGAGTAGTTATAAACTATTTAGCAATACTCCAGATAGCTTGCGTAGCAATAGTTAGGCCGTGGCGCGAAAGCGCCACGGCCGTGTCCTGACGAACGCAGTGAGGAAGGATCTTTCACATAACATCCGGATATCACGTGACAGATCCTTCGCCTTCGGCTCAGGACACGGCCGTGTCCTGAGCCGTCATCCTGAGCGCAGCGAAGGACCTCCCAACTATGAAGTAACTTGGGTGGTCCTTCGCTGCGCTCAGGATGACGAAAGGACAACTCCTCTTCCTTACAATTAAGGTTTCGGTGAGTGTCCCAGCTCCGGCTCTGCGCTTACGGGCATGTTCCGGCAAGCAAAATTTTCTCGACTAATCTTTCTGCCTATTGCTTTTGCTTTTTTAAATGAAGGGTGAGCCTACAACGATAGGTATTTTTCTTCAAAAAGTAAGTACATTTGTAAGCGCATCCATTTCGATAGTTGATTAATGTTGCAGGATCGGTGTTAAAATTTTCTCCAGCATTCCACTTATTACCATTCCCCATCCCCGGCTTCGCATAGATATTCCACCCCTCAATGGAACAATCCCCGCTAAGAATGTATTCATCATCCATACGTGACCGGGATTGTGGCAATATTATAATAGAGTTGTCTCATAATTCACAAGCATTGCAGCACTAAGCAGCGATACAAAATCGAAGCGGATGTGGGAATCCCCGCTATTGAACTCGAACCTGTCAGTCACTGCCAGAAAATTTCAAAGGCTAGGGAGAAACCCATCACCAGCCTTGTGGATTTCGCTCCTCGCCACCCCCAGCATGGCAGGAGGCTTACGGTGGCATATCGAGTAGGAGGGGGGGCTCCCC
>JAHFAI010000133.1 GCA_023250635.1 Deltaproteobacteria bacterium
GCTATGCCGGTAAGTACCTAAAAAAGTCAAAAAAGGCTCTTTTTAAAGGGAATCTATTTGATTTTGATTGGTCGAAGAAGAGGGGGAGGATTGTCGAACTCTTGGGGAGTATAAAACTTGTCAATCACGAGAAGGATCTTTTAATATCAGAGTAATCGGATTCTGGAATCCAAGCAAGAACTGTTATCATTGGTATGTTACTAACCTCACCATCCATGCGAAGCTAATCTATCCGCTCTACCGTCTGCGCTGGCAGGTTGAATTAACCTTCAAAGCAGCGAAGTCTACACTGTCTCTTGCTGAAATACCTTCCGGCAATGAATATGCCATTCGTAATATATTTTTAGCATCTGCTATTGCACACCTGATTGCACAGTTCGCATTGCGAGCAGAACTCAATCCCTCAGTGCAAGCTGAGAGAGAAGCTGTATCAACGCAAAGGATAGCAATAATCTTTATCCATGTGGCAAAGAGCTTTTATGATTTTTTAGTGATAAATACCAGCAAAAGTTACTTCGCTTTGAGAAAAATTCTGAAAACTTATGCTTCGGAAATCATTGATCCAAACTTTCTTAACCGCCAAACTTCGTGGCATCGGATGTGCATCAGCTAAGCCAGGTTAAACCATTTATCAGGTTTAATAAAGAACTGATGCTACCGCTATGTAAAAAAGGCAACTTATTTAAGGTAAATCTGCCAAATATAGCAATAGCTAGGGCAGGGAGCAGAATTTTTTGCCTTTTTAAAGTTTTTGAAGGGGTGCAGGGGAAACTTTGTTCACAAAGTTTCCTCGCATGGCAGCGCCGATAGTTGCTTCGTTAAAAATACCGATCACCTATCTACTATATTGGCGTTTTTTGCCATGAGTAATCGGCTGTGAGTCATCCATTTCCCTATAGAGAAAATAGTTCTCTTCGCTGATTATCTGCCTAATGGTTTCGGGGGCAAGCACGTCTTCGGGAAGAATGGGAGCAAAGGCAAAGCCGCTGCTTCCTAGCCCCAAGAATACGCCAAGGGCAAGTATTCTGACCGCCAGTAACATTCCTTCTCCCACTCACCGTAAAATACTTGTCCTAGCCCTTTATCACAAAATTCGATTTAACAGGCTATTTTTCTTAAAATTGAGGGCATCCTCACCTTCAACATACAGATGTTTAGTATCGCTACCACGAACGCGATCGATCAGAAATAACTCAGGATTTACCGGGGTATCATCGATCAACACTTCATAGTGACAGTGTGGGCCTGTGGTTAGACCAGAGCGACCGACTGCGGCAATAACCTGCCCCTTGCTAACTACTACCCCCTTTTTAACCCGTACCTTGGAATTATGTGCATACTGCGTTTTAATCCCATTACCATGAGAAATGGTTACCATTAAACCATAGCCCCGACTGCGCACTACTTTATCAACCACTCCATCAGCAGTAGCTCGCACCTCGGCGCCAAAGATACCCTTAATATCAACCCCGCGATGGTGACGGAACACCCCTTTGGTCGGATGTTTACGCACGCCAAAGGGACTATTGATCTCACCATCTACCGGTAAAATCGTCGGTACACTGTTAAGAGCAACCTTACGCTGCTCCATATTTGTGTTCACTTGAAGCAGCATCGACGAGAGTTGCCCGAGACGCTGCTGCAATCCTGCTAAACGAACTCCGGCAACCGAATGAGGGAGCTCTCTCAACCAAGGGTGTTTATCACAACAGTGGTGATGATTATCGTCTTCCCACTCATCATTAGGCAACGGCGCTGGAGCTGCGAGATTGCGCGGAGCAAGAAAAAACTGACTCGTTAAAAAATTATGGTGATCAATTTTCTCACCAAGATGCAAGATCTCTCCTGCAGTTCTATCCAACTCGGCAAGTTGGGTTGCCGCCTGCAGAGACTCTTTTTGTAATTGCCGATTTTCTTTGTGCAGATCATGCTCTGCAATGACTAAGCGGCTATTGCGCCAGGCAAGAAGACAAATCAGAGCAAGAGAGAAAATATGTACAGCGTTATGCGTTCTTTCCTTTATCATCATCACTTACCTCATCACTAAATCCCATCGTTACATTCTTAGCGGGAAAATATTCAAACCATCGTTTACTCACCAATTGTGCGGTGCTTCGCTCGCAAAACAACTCTTTAGGATACCAAGATTTCATTCGCGCATCAATAACAATAGGGCCCTGATAGGCTATTTGATGCTTCCATAATTTCGTCTGCGCAGCATAGATATCGAGGGACGGTTCAAAACGAGTGAAGGTCGTCCATAGAAAAGAGCTAGTACTTTTAAGGGCTTTCTCCAAATTGTCAACCGCAATTAGCAAGGGCCACTGCTTAAATTCCGGCAAATTCGCTAGATCATTGATGCAATGACGATCCTCCTCAAAGCTTGATATTTCTACCACGAGGCAGCCTGGACAATAACTACGCACCCTGCGTACCAGTCTATTAGCCACGAACCCAAGGAATTCACGAGGAAGTTCGCGGCGTGCCGCCCCCATTCCCAGGAGCACGCCTTTACCCCCCTTGTTTATTTCGACCCCACTGTAATCCAAGCTATCCATGGCCAGCTGGGAAAATATGCGCAAATCCTTACTCCAGTCTACCCGAGCTAAAATATAACTTAAAACCCTAGGAAAATCCTGCAAGTTAAGGGAGGGATCATCAACTACCAAGAGAAACTTAGTTAAGGATAATTGCCCCTCGCCCAATATTCGAAAAACCGTGCTCATCGATTCCTGGCTGTAGCGTTCCTCCACGCAGGCAGCGGTTAAAGCATGAAATCCCGTCTCCCCATAACTCCACAGCCCCTTTAAAGAAGGAACCAACAAAGGCAATATCGGGGAAAGTAGTTCCTGCAGATAATTGCCAAGGTAATAGTCCTCTTGCCGCGGTTTTCCCACAATAGTAGCAGGAAATATTGCTTGATGACGATGGTAAATTTTCTCCGGCCGAAATACTGGATAAGAATGCTGCAAGGAATAATAGCCATAGTGATCACCAAAGGGACCCTCGTTTCTACGAATTTTCGGAGGAACAAACCCTTGCAAGACAAACTCGGCTTCCGCCAAAGGGGCAAAATTATCCGGATTTTTAAGCTGACTGCGTTTACTACGGCTCAGCTTTTTGCCGAGCACCAGCGAGGCTAACAGCAACTCCGGCGCATTTTCGGGAAGCGGAGCAATTGCCGCCAGCAGCAAGGCGGGCGGTCCACCTAAGTACACATTAACACGGAGCGGCTGATTATTTTTTTCTGCCTCAAAATAATGAAAACCTCCGCCCTTGTGAATTTGCCAATGCATGCCGGTTTCTTCAGGGGAAAAAACCTGCATACGATAAATCCCTAGGTTATCACCATGGCCTCGGGGGTGCTGGGTGTGTACCAAAGGGAGAGTAAAAAACGGGCCGCCATCCTCGATCCAGGAAGTTAAGGCGGGAAGGGCGGTAATATCAGCACCAGGTATCTGTTCGGCAAGCACAGGAGCATGGTTAGTCCCGCGCTGACCAACTTTGGTTAATTGCCAAAGAAGTTTCCGATAATTCCATAATTTTCCTGGGGTGGGTGGCAGCAG
>JAHFAI010000010.1 GCA_023250635.1 Deltaproteobacteria bacterium
TTTATGAAAAAGTTCAGCATGAATAAGCTGATTCGTCTGGCGAAAGCGAAAGCTAAAATCAGGGATACAGTAATTCTGCTGGCCGATATTTATACACTCGCCACTACTGCTCATTTCCCATTCGCTGACCTTAGCATTGAAGCCCTCGATCAAGGCGGCAAATTCTTCAGGTATATACGGCTGCTGAATTTTATAATGAGATTTGATCCCCTCTTTATTGCTTAACTCGAGGGTCTGGATTTTTTCTTTTTTATGGGGCAGCCTTAAGCGAGCGCTGAGTTCCCACTGCTTAAACAGCGGCACATAGGGAAAAAAATTAGCTAAGCGCATGCCATAAACTTGGATGTTTTGCTGAAAAATACTGAGGGGACCATTTATTTTTACCAGCAAAATATTTCCTTCGGCGCTGTTTTTATCCGCCGATTTATCGCTGACTTCAGCCACCAAACGATGAAATTTGAGCGCCCGAAATAAAGCACGTTTTTCCTCATGAGAAGCCCCATGAATAGTAAGCGATATTTCGTCAGCAAAGAGAATCAATCCCTGAATCTGCGCACAATTATAGCGATCCAGCAAGCCGCGACTGTTTAGTTTGGCAAGCGATTTTACCATTCTGTTTTCTGGCAAATCACTATAAAGATCACTAGCCAGAGCCGAGAATTCGACTGCCATTCCGTCGGCCAAAACTTCTTGAAAACGCTGATAAGAAGCAAAATATTCTTCATGGCGAAGTTGCTGAGCATGGAGTAAGAGCTGCCAGCGCCGGAGCTCGCAGCCTTTATCTTCATCGCAAACAAATTCCTTGGCGACGAGCTTGCGGAAAGCCGGAAATAAGGGATTACTATCAAGCCCGGCGCTCGTGCAGAGCCGATCGAAGCTATGAAACCGCTGGCCCACAACCTCCCCGGCGATTTTCAGCAGGGCGGTAAGAAATGCTTCGATCTCAAGGCTGGTGCTCAATAGCTGGGGAAGCACCCGGCCCTGACGAAGGCGATAATCAAGGAGTTCTTTGGTAAGCATGGTGCTGTTTCCTGCGAACGTTGACAAAATGCTCACTGGTATTATTGGCTACCAATTCATACAACACCGCACGTTTTCCTGGTAATTTACGCAGTATTCTCCCTAGGCGTTGGACATGTTCACGAACTGCCCCACTTCCTGACATTACCACCCCGATACTCGCCGCAGGCACATCCACACCCTCGTTCAGGACTTTTGAGGTCACCAATACCCGTAACTTACCCTCGCGAAAAGCTTCGAGCATTTGTTTGCGCTCTCCAGCTTTGGTTTTGTGGGTTAACACCGGCAAAACAAATTGGCTGCCAATTTGATAGGCGAAGGAATTATCGTCGGTAAAAATTATCATGGTATCGAGGGAATGGCGTACCAACAAATTCCAGAGGGTTTCGAGCTTGGTAATGGCCCGTTGCGCAATTAGCTTTTGCTCGCGATACGCGCGCATTGCTCTCCGCCCGTCTTCACTGACTGCTGAGCGCATAATAAATTGTTGCCATCCCTGGGAAGAACCCATATTGATCCCCTGGCGCCGCAAAAAATCAAGATATGCTCCTCGAGCCGCTTCGTAAGCTCTCCGTTCCTCGCTGGTAAGTTCCACAGCTATCGGCACCACATCGTAGGGAGCAAGAACCGTGTCGGTCATCTCGGTAATCGAGCCTTCATACACCAAATCACCAAGCAAATCATCGAGCAGAACCTCACCACCATCACTGCGCTCAACCGTTGCCGAAAGCCCCAAGCGAAAGGGAGCGATCGCTGCCTGAGCAATCAGTTGGTAGGCAGCTGCGGGTAGATGATGGCATTCATCGACAATAAGCAGGCCAAAGCGATTGCCAATAGACTCGATCAGCAAACGAGCTGTGTCAAAAGTTGCTACCGATAAATCGCAAAGATTTTTAAAGCCACCACCAAGCAAGCCAATTTCTCGGTTGAAATAGCTTTTAAGTACCCCCTGCCACTGCAACATCAGGTCGATGGTTGGCACCACCACCAAGGTTGGTCGCTGAACTTCGGAAATAGCGACAACAGCCAAAACAGTTTTTCCCGAACCCGTCGGCAGAGAAACCACTCCTTGGCGAGAGTTTTTAGTCCACGCAGCCAAGGCGGCTTGCTGATGAGGGCGCAGTTCTATGGGTTTTTGCAAAGGACAAGCTATTTCTCCGTAGAGGCGCGCCTTGTCAACTATTTTTCGTTTGTGGGAAATTCCGCTAAGGATAAGATTGCGATAGCGATAGCCTGCGGCGCGTAGTTCCTTGGTTCGCGGATCGAAGCGTAACTCAGGAAAATCGGCGAGCTCATCTTCCCCGAGGCCCTCAACCACTACGGTGCCCTGAGTAAAACTAAGACTGAGGGGTGCCAGTGACACGATCTTTTACTCCTTGGGCGCGGTGAATAGCGCCATTACTCTGAGAACGAAGAGCAGCAGCCCACCACTTAAGGCGCCAACAATGCCAATAGTCGATGCTGCGGACATCCCAACCAGGGGTTTTTCACCAAGCAAGAGACAAAAAAACCAAAAATGTCCCACCAGGATCAGCAGAATAAACGACAGCGCAGAAAGTTTGCGAGCAAAGCGGTGGAGGCCCTCAGCTACTTTCACCGGACTCCTCGGGGAAATTTCCCTGGTTTTATCCCTGATCGCGGCGAAAAGAGACCCAGAGCTAAGCCCCCCACGCGACAAACGGCTAAAAAGAAACTCAGCCCTACGACTAAACAAATAAAGATAAAACCAAGAAAGGCCATTATCGGTAAACTTGCCAAAGCTATAAGCTTTTCAAGTACCCCTACAAGACCGCCCTCAGGTAAACGCCAGCTGCGCTGCGGGGAAAAGGCTTCTATGTTTTTTTCCATCGCCATTGAACTTCGCCGTTTACTGGCCAAATCGTCATTGGTGCTCATGATTTGAGACAAAATAAAGCCCCTCAAAAAAATGCCAAAAAAAAACGACGGCTAAACCATAGCGCATCCCGCCCGAGCAAGCTATCCTCTTATAATATAACTGCTCGCAAGACAAAAACAAAAGGACGGGTCTATGGAGCTTCATGAATGGAGTCTTGCGCTAATCCTTGGCGCTGTTCAAGGGCTAAGCGAATTCCTCCCCATCTCCAGCTCGGCTCATCTTATTGTCTTTTCCTGGTTTTTATCAGGAAAACCCCTGCCCCTTGCCCTCAATATCGCCATGCATATGGGAACCCTTGCTTCTTTGGTGATTTTTTTTTGGAGGCAATGGTGGTCAATGGCTCAGGCCCTCAAGGATCGGCTCTTAAGCGGACGACGATCCTTTGAGGTAGACAAGCTGCTCCCTGCCTTGATCATTGGCTCTCTTCCCGCTGCGATCTTAGGCATTCTCGGCAAGTCGGCTATTGAAACCTACTTTCATCATCCCCAAGCGGTGATCCTCCCCCTTATTGTCGGTGGCCTGCTCCTCTGGTACAGCGATAAAACTGCCCGGGAAGCTGGCTCCCTCGAACAACTGACCCTAAAAAAATCCTGGATCATAGGCCTCGCCCAAGCCCTCGCCTTGATTCCTGGACTTAGTCGCAGCGGTATAACCATCACCGCCGGGCGCTATGTAGGCTTCGACCGCGCCGCGGCGGCTCGTTTTTCGTTTTTACTCGGAACGCCTGCCATGGTGGGAGCAGCCCTGCTGGAGAGCAGGGAAATCCTTGAACATATCAGCGAGCCCCTCTTCTACGGCGGAATGATTAGTTCTTGTGTGGTGGGTTGTTTGGCGATTAAGTTTTTTCTCGCCTTTATTCAGCGCTATGGTTTTTTTGCTTTTGCCCTCTATCGTCTCGCCCTGGCCTCTCTCCTTTTTTTTATTAGCCTCTAGGATGACAAAGAGCCCCACCACTGCAAACGGTGGAAAATACAAAAACTAGCGAGTTTTATGAAAAGTCCCTTCAGTAAAGGGAAGCAGCTCTATATCACTCTTTCGCAGCTTCATCCGTTCAATGAACCCACACAGGTGGAGTGCCATTGCCTCAGCCTTGAGGGGTAGCCGGGCTCGAGCTTCTAATTCATAACGGTTCTGTTCCCGCCCCAATTTATCCTGATAAAAAGTAATTCCCAGAAAAATTTTTACCTTCGCAGCCAACGGATCATCTGCCTCTTGTAGATACCAGCGTAATTTTGTATTGCGGTAGGCAGGAACCAGGGCCCTTGCTTTCTTCAAATCTACTCCTTTAAGGAGACTGGCAAAGTTTTCGCGCAATAAGCGCACAAATTCTTCTTGGCTATTTGCTACTCCAGCTAATTGCTGCGGCGGAGAAAGCAGGCTGTGCCCCAATGAAAGGCCGCGTTCAAGGACGGTACCGCGAGAGCCACAGGCTTCTTCCTGTTTAAAATGCCTGACGGTCAGCGGGATGTTTGCACAAGAGAGAACCTCCTCGCTCGTTCTCGTGGAGACCTGCAAACAAATTTTCTTTTTTGATTTTTCCATTAAACGAATTTTCGTTTCGAGCAAGCAATCACTACAAGCAAGATAGAGATCGGTGCGAGCTAAAGCCCCCTGCTGAAAATATGGCTTTAGTTGCAGATAGCCTGCATGGGTAAGGGGCAAGCGATATTCACAATCTCCGGCCCTGCTCTGATCGCTGGGGAGATGCTGAGCCGAGACGAGCGTAGCGGCAAGAGACAAAGCCGCTAAAGTCAACAAAAACCGCGAGGCAAAAGACATAGACTCTCCTCAGCTACGTTAAGTCCCCCAACTCATAAAAACCGGGCCCGTGCTTTTGCAAGCGCTCAGCGAGGAACAGCGCTCCCTGAGCAAAAACACTCCGGGAAAAAACCCGGTGACTAATGCAGATTTCTTCATGCTCTGCCAATAAGTGAATAACGTGCTCACCGACTACGCCTCCACCACGAAGAGAATGCACCCCTATTTCGTTTTTTTTACGTTCGCCCTGGCGATTGGTGACAATCTGGCTCTGCGGAATCTTGCGGGCTAAACGCTCAGCCAAAAACAGTGCAGTGCCACTCGGCGCATCTTTTTTAAAGCGGTGATGGGTTTCACTAATTTCTATATCAAGATATTCTCCCAAGGAGGGAGAGACGATTGCTAAGGCTGCCTGCAAGGCGAGGGAAATACCGAGGGACGTATTGGGGGCAAGCAGGATGGCTATCTTGCTGCTCTTTGCCAAACGACGCCATTGCTCAAGCTGCTCCTGAGGTAAACTGGTAGTCCCCAGCAAGATGCTGCGACACCCGCCCACATCCCCTTGCAACTCGCCCAATAATTGAGCGTTGCCGGCAACGGTCGAAAAATCCATCACCAGTTGAATACTGCCTCGTTGACTAGCAAAATCCTCCCAGCCAGTATTTTCACTGCTGCCACCAAGCAGAGAAAAACCTCCGCCAGAAGACTTCGGGAGCAATGCAGCAATTTCCTGCCCCATACGGCCACTAAAACCATTGAGCCAAAGTCCCTGGGCTTTCTGATCAGGCATAAAAACCCTCATCGGCTAAACGAGTTTTGGTTTCAGCAAGCACCTGCTTAAGCTTAGCATGGAGCTCAGCATTAAGGGGGGCAAGCGGCAGGCGGACAATATTATTACATAAGCCGAGCTCAGCAGCTGCGGCTTTAAGCGGGCAGGGATTGGTTTCCCAAAACAGCGCCTGCATCAGGGGAAACAAGGCCTCGTGCATCGCTAAAGCCCGCTTACTATCTCCCGCCAACCACCATTCGCCGAGTAAGCGCATCTCCCGGGGAAAAATATTGGCAATAACACTAATGCACCCCACCCCACCTACGGCTAAGGAAGGGAGGTAGGTAAGATCCTCACCACTGAGTATGGCTGCAAGATGCTGCTGCTTATAGGCGGAAAACAAACAAAGATCCCCGCTTGAGTCTTTTATCACGGAAATTCGTGGATGCTGGCAGATTCGTGCCATCAACTTCGCCGACAGCTGTTGGGCGGTTCTTCCGGGATTATGATACAGACACAGGGGGATAGTCACACTCTCGGCAATCGCTGCAAAATGCTCAATCATTCCCTGATCGTTAGGTTTATTATAGGGTGGGGTGACCACCAATAAACTATCGGCTCCAGCCTCCTGGGAGAGGCGGGCTAACTCAATAACTTCTGGGGTAGACGAGCCGCCGACACCAGCCATCACTCGTAAGCGTCCCCCAACAAGCGCCTTAGCTTTACGGAGCAGAGATATTTTTTCTTGAACGCGTAAGGTCGATCCTTCACCGGTGGTTCCCGAAAGAACCAGCCCACAAATCTTGGCTTCAAGCTGAACAGCGATAAGGCGCTCAAAAGCTGCCCAATCGATGCTGCGATCAGCGCTGAAGGGAGTGAGCAGGGCCGTCCAGATGCCCGCGAAGCTACCTTCGTGTTCTTGGAGATTAGTCTTCGTCATCGGATTTTTCCTTTTCACGAGAATCAGCGCCGAGCGGATGAAAGGGCAGCTGGGGGCGCTCGTCGAGAAAATCCCCTTGGGGAGCGGTTTTGAGGCCGCAGCTAAGTATGGTGCTGGCCAGCACAGCTCCAAGTCCGCTTTTAAAAATTAAAGCCCAAAAACGTCTGCCCAAGAAAGCTATTGCGTGCACTCTCATTAGGAATGGTCTCCCAAGCTTTGCCGGCAAAAAGGTAACCCGCAGCAAGCCCATAGCTAAAATTCTTACCAAATTTTCTGGTATAGGTAACATCCATTTCAAGCCCGAGACTCTTGCCAGCGAAACCCACCGGACGTTTTACCTCTCCATGCCCCTGATAGTAATCCAGCACCTCTGCGGGAATCCCCTGGTTCATTCGCGCGTAAATTGCCTTGAGCTCAATTTGACCAATGCTGAGATTTTCATAGCGATACCCTGCTGCATAGAGCTGAGCATTCATTAATTGCCCCGGATCAAAAATACCATCAATCGCTAAGTCACGGAGATATTCCCGGCCATTGAACAGGATTAATGCTGGACGAAAGCTCGGGTGGAGCGCCATCGCCCGAGCACGATTGTTCTGACGCTTAGCAATGCCTAAAGAACGGGAGTGGTCATCTTCTTCGCTGCTATCGAGAATACGGCGATCGTTATAATATCCCTCTTCATCACCTGGAGCATAGGCGTATTGAGCAAAGAGGGAATGGTCGACCATATCTCCTTCAAGAAATTCTGGAGGACCACTAAAACTACCACTGCGCGACAGGGAATAAGTCAGGCTTCCCGCAAAAGAAAAGGTATTGAGCTTATTGACCGCAACATCACTATTACTATCAAAATATGATCCGCCAAGCTTGATGAGATTAGGGTCTGCAGATTTACCGAGGGTGATCAAAGTTTCGTGCTTAAAAATCAAGCTGGCGATATTGAAGTTAGCAAAGATATCAAGATAGGTTAGATCGGTGCTCGATCCACCTTTATCCACATCTCCCGAATGCACGCGCGCCGCATAAATACCGATTTCCTTGGTGAAGGTAGAGCCTGCATAGGCCTGACGATCATCGTAAGAGATGCTTAAAAAAACTTGATCGACATCATCATTGCCATTCGTAGGCCCATACTTATCTTTAGGATCAGCGCTGGTATCCAGCCCATCACGCACCGGGGCACCAGTCTCGGTTAATTTATCGTAGCCTAAACTAAAACCCAGGGTTTGGTATTGTTGCAAATTAACGTTTAAGGTGATGCCATCAAAGATACTTGCCCGCGGCGCAAACATATCTTCCCCAGCATTAAGGAACATGCCAAGGCCCCAGGAACGGCTACGCCGTCCTGCTTCTAAAATAAAATAATCAAATGCATAGCGGGCATAGGCCTGAGTTATTTTTGCTTGATGGGGCTCATAATCAGGATAAAGCGTGCTCTGATAAGGGGTCAGGCAATCCCCATCACCTGCTGCGCGTCCTCGGCATTGGGAGGAACGGGGCGTATCACCCCAATAGGTTTGCCCGTTGGGCTCAAATATCCGTAGTTCTAGAAAGAAGCTGCCCTTATCATTTGCCCGTGCCTCACCCAGCAGGCGACAGCTTTGGGCTATGGCCTGATGCAGTCCCGTGCCGCCATTCATCCCCGGATTATTCTGCCACTCCCCACGCACCGCGTAATGACCGCTACCGTCGACGGTAAAAGCATGGGCTGCTACGGAAACGCTTAAGGCAAAACCACCCCCCAAGAGAGAAACGATGAGGCGGCGTGTTCTGGTCGATTTATCCAACATCTTAACAAATCCTTTAATTTTGCAATCGTTCAAGCGCGAGAGCTTCAGCTTAGCGAAAAACTCCGTCCTCGCCTAGTCTGTCCACTTGATTCGTTCAATCGCGGTGCAATAGCCCGTAGCGGTGTCTATGGTCGCAAGCACCGCACAGAGCCAGGGATCTCCTTCAGCTGGTTTAAAGCGCGGACGTACTGGGCTCAGAAAAGACTGCAGGGATAAGGCCACCTCCACCCCGATGACCGAATCATACGCTCCAGTCATTCCCACATCGGTGAGATAACCCGTCTTTCCCGCAATTATCCGCTCATCCGCCGTGGGACAGTGGGTGTGAGTGCCATAAATCAACGAAACCCGCCCGGCTGCATAATGAGCCAAAGCTTGTTTCTCACTGGTCGCTTCCCCATGAAAATCCACCACTCGTACCTTAATCCCCGAGGGAATATTTGCCAAAATTTTGTCGAGATATTCAAAGGGGCAGCGATTATTCCCCTTCATAAACAGCCGTCCAGTCAAATTAATCACCGCGTAGGGCACCTTGGTCTTAGTAAGCGCCACGCAGTAGCCAGCTTGGAGCTCACTAACGTTATACATATTCGCCGGAACAAGCAGCTGGGAAGTACTGCGATAGAAATTCTTGGTTTCTGGTTGATCGTGCCAATGGTTACCTGTGGTAACCACGTCAACTCCGTAATCGCTGATCAGTTCTTTGAACAGCTTTTCGGTGATGCCATAACCACCAGCAAGATTCTCGCCATTGGCGATGAAAATATCGGGTGCATAGTTTGCCTTGATGCGTGGCAGATTGGCATGCAAACACTGTCGGCCTGCTCTACCCATAATATCGCCTACCGCGAAAACCTTAAGCTGAGTGGACACTAGTTCAGTCGCTTTCTAAGACCTGGTAAAATCAGGTGGCAAATTCAACATATTTACTCTCGCGCAGCACGGTGATCCGCACCTGCCCGGGAAAGGTTAGTTCTTTACGAATGGTGTGAGCGATTTCATCGGCAAGATTGCTGATTTCCTCATCTTCCACTCCTTCAGGACTGACTAACGCCCGTACTTCACGACCAGCTTGCAGCACATAAGCGCTCTCAATCCCCGGAAACTTTAAGACCAGCTCTTCCATACCCTTAAGACGCTTAATATAGCCCTCAAGAATCTCTTTGCGGGCTCCAGGACGGTTTGCCGAGAGCTGGTTAGCAGCGCCTAAGACCACCGCTAAAGCACTGGCGTGGAGCAGGTCCTCGGCGTGATGCATACGCACAGCTTCGACTACTTCACTATGTTCACCATATTTCCGGCAGAGATCAGCACTGATATCGGCATGGTGCCCTTCTATTTCTTGATCAACTGCCTTGCCTATATCGTGGAGCAGACCTGCGCGTTTCGCGCGCTTAACGTTAATCCCTAATTCTCCCGCCATCATCCCGCATATATGAGCCGTCTCAATGGCGTGCTGTAAAATAGATTGCAGGCCACTGCTGCGAAAGCGCAACTTACCGAGCAGGCTAAGCACTTCGGGATGCAGATCGGTAATTCCCAGATCAAAGGAAGCCTGTTCACCGTATTCCCGAACGATGCCGACAAACTCCGTCTCTACGCGTTTTACCGTTTCCTCAATCCGGGCGGGGTGAATTCTCCCATCAGCAATCAAGCGATCAAGGGTGACCTTGGCGATTTCGCGACGGATGGGGTTAAAGCACGAGACAATAACCGCCTCAGGAGTATCATCGATAATCAGATCCACCCCCGTGGCCTGTTCTATAGCACGAATATTGCGGCCCTCCCGCCCAATAATCCGTCCCTTCATTTCTTCGCTGGGCAGAGTTACCACCGCAATAGTGGAATCATTGACAAATTCCCCAGCCATGCGTTGTACTGCAAGACTGATAATTTCCGTGGCTTTCTTGGTAGCATCCTTGCGAGTCTGCTCTTCGATTTGGCGAATTTGCTCTTTGGCCTCTTTTCGAGCATCATCTTGTAGGGTAAGCATCAGTTCCGCTCGGGCTTCAGCAATGGACATATTGGCAATTTTCTGCAGAGCCTGCTGATTACGTTCGATGGCTAATTCACATTCGGCCAATAAGCGTAGCTGCTTTTTTTCATCCTTAAGCAGCTGCTGCTCGAGCTTCTGGGCTAGTCCTTCCCGCGCTTCAATGCCCTCAAGTTTTTTTTCAATAGTTTGTTCGCGGAGCTTTACTTTTTTCTCGAGTTTATTCATTTCTCCTTTACGCTTTTTTGATTCTTCCTCAAACTCGCGACGCCGATTGCGCGATTCTTCTTTTGCCTCGTGCAAGGTGGCCTTGACCAGACGGTCTGCTTCGCGACGCGCTTCATCAAGGATTTTCTTGGATTCTCCTTGAGCCCGCACAAAAGCAGCAGAGAGCTGTTTCTTGTGCAAGAAAATCCCCAAAAGCAAGAGCCCCACGAGAAACCCGATGATAACAATCAAAATACCTTCTAATATACTCACGGCATAACCCCCGGTTGGCGAACGATTAAGGTGTATCTCAACACTCAGGTAGTATTATGGTAGCCTAAATGCGTCATATTTTAAAAAACTGATTGCTCTGCCAATCTCCGACTTAGACCGCTAGCACAGCATATAGACTATCCTAGACAAAACACCTTTAATAATTGATTTCAGTAGGTAGGTAAATCGCCAAATGCACCAAGCATGGGGTGCTGCAAAAGATTAGGTCTTGCCAAGAGCAAAAAAAAAGGAGCCTCAACCGGCTCCATTTTTACTTGCTGCGCTCATTAAAGCTTAGCGGCTCATCATGAACTCAACGCGACGATTTTTTGCCCAACCTTCTGGATTGTGACGCTCGTCTGCTGGACGGAGTTTGCCGAAGCTAACGGTCTTAATGCGAGAGTCTTCTACGCCCAATTTAACCAAGTAGCTTTTTACGGCTTCTGCTCTGCGTGCACCTAGTGCCAAGTTGTATTCTTCGCCACCGCGCTCATCAGCGTGACCTTGAAGTTCAACTTTTTCTGCCGCATTCTTCTGGAGGTGAGCTCCCACATGGTCAAGGTTTGCGAAAGCATTTTCCATGATGGTTGATTGATCAAAGGCGAAGTATACGTTTTCAGCACGGTAAGAATCTGCATCACCTGGCTCAGCAGGAATCTCGGTTTTTGAAGCATCAACTGCTTCGTGGGTGGTGGTGCTGTCTTTAGTACAAGCAGTCATGCCGAGTACCATAGAAACAACTGCTAAGATTCCTAGTTTAACAAAAGAACTAACTTGCCGCATTGATCTTCTCCTCAAACGATGTAATGTTACCGAATTTTGCGTATCTGCCCTAGTGCACCGCCGCAACCGCTGACTTGCCGATTGAACGACAGGAGGTTTTGGACGTTGGCCTGACCCGTACAGTCTGAACAAGTCGGGCATGATTTGCAAGATAATAAGCATGTTTTCATAAAAAAGCTATTGAATTAATCTTCTCGGAATGTCAGAAAAATCGCCACAGGAAAGAAATACAATTACATCATCCTTATTTGCCTCCGCATGCACCCAAGAGAGCAAGGCCTGGTTATCGTGAAAAGCATGAGCTGAGGGACCAATTCTATGGGCTAACTCCTCGATATTCATCCTTTGATCTGCCGCAATACGCAGCTCCTGACGGCAAGCGCCAATCAGGGTTACTTTTGCCCGTATAAAAGCTTGGACGTATTGATCCATAAAAATATTGCGTCTCGACGAAGCGTTTTTTGGGTCAAAAGCAACGATGAGACGCCGATCAGGGTGGAGGCTTGCAAAGATTTCAATCATCTTTGCCACTGCGGTGGGGTGATGGGCAAAATCGTGATAGACTGGCGCCCCCCGGAAAGTGCCCAAAAACTCGCAGCGTTTTTTAACCCCCCCAAAACAAGCGAGTGCTGCAAGAAGCTCGCTTTTACCCCAGCCTCCTTTAAGCTCGCCCCGCTCTGCTAGCAGGCTTAAGCAGCCAAGCATACCTGCAATATTTGCTATGTTATGCTGTCCAGGAAGCTTGGTGGCTACATCCAGGAAGCCCCAACGTTCGCTATAAATCGGCGCAACCCATCGTTGTTGGACGGGATGATAGTGAGATTTGCCATAGGTAATCGCCCTGGCAAGGGGACCATCGCCCGCCCTGAAGGTCAAGAGACGCGGTCCATTCGCCTCACGATCAAGACCCGTAACTGCGAGCAATTGCCGCACTCCGGGCGAATCGCTATTGGCAACGATCGCCCCCCCCTCTTCACGAGTCCGCTCAATTAAACGCGCAAACATGACCAGTAAAGAGTCAAAATCGGGGTAGATATCCACGTGATCATGCTCGAGATTATTTATGAGGAGTATCTGCGGTCGATAGTGGAGAAATTTTGCTCCTTTATCAAAAAAGGCCGTATCATATTCATCGCCTTCGGAGACAAAAACCCGACCTTTTCCCAAATGATAGCTTTGACTATCATCCTGGGGCACCCCCCCGATCAACCATCCAGGATCTTCCCCCAGTTGTGCCAAAAGATAAGCACTTAAGGCTGTGGTCGTGGTCTTGCCATGGGTCCCGGTAATCACCATGCTGGTTTTTCTGCTTAAAAAATACTCCCCTAATACTTGGGGAAAACTGCATAGAGGACGACCAGCATTGATCCAATATTCAAGCTCAGGGTTGCCCCGAGAAATAGCATTACCCACTATCAGCACATCAGGATTCGCCTCCTCAAGATTTTGCTGCCCATAGGGAGAATAGACGGGAATTCCTGAAGCCTGCAATTGACCCGCAGTAGGTTGATAGGCTGCCTGATCGCTGCCACAAACCTTAAAACCGGCCTCCTGACACAGACCGGCAATCGACGCCATGCCGGTCCCGGCAATGCCAAGGAAATAGAGTCGGCTCCCTGGAGGGAGCTCGGCAAGGGATAACTGGGTAAGATGCTGATCAAATACTGCCATACGGTGCTTCACTCCCTAAAAAATTACTATGGTGCTTGCCATACAAGCAGCTGTTCCCCTGCCCCTGAGCCTGCTGCACCATAAGCCCTAGCCCCAATCATAAAGGGGAAATTAGGACTGCAATGACCAAAATCCTCGCTCGTCCAGGTGGGCAGGTAAGTGCGCTTAGCAAGTTCTGCTTTTACCTGCGCCTCACTCACTGCTCCCTCCAGCTGGCTGAGCTTACCCCAAACCACCGCCTTGACCCCTTGCAGCAAACCACTCTGCAGCCATTGATTCCAATAGCGTAACAAACGACCGCAATTTTCACCGGTATCTTCAAACAGAAGAATTGCCCCGGCAAGGGACGAGGGTAAATAAGCTGTGCCAATTAAATTGGTCAATACCGAAAAACAACCGCCAAAAAGCCACCCTTCTAAGGCCTCGGGGGCTTGGGGTGAGAGCATAGCTGGCGCCGCCACGGGACTTATCCTTAACATTCCTTGCTGGGGCTGTCCATTCTGGAGCAAAGCTAATAAAGCAGAGATATCAGCCGAAGAGTTCTGCCCCCAGAGAGGAGAGCCCAGCATTGGCCCATGGAGACCGGGCCAGCCTAGCTTAGTCCACAAAGCACTGTGTAAAGCCGAGATATCGGAGAAGCCCACTAAACAGCGGGGCTCAAGATTCGCGAGTTTTTTCCAAGGAATGAGCGGCAGTAAATCGCTTGCCCCATAGCCACCACGGGCGGCTAAAATTATGTGGGCATCGTGACTTTGCACCGCGAAAAGAAGATCTACTAAGCGATTTTCCACCGTGTCCATAGTGAACAGCGAGTTCAATCTAGCTCGAACAGGGGGGCGCTTGATAGTATACTCGGCATAGATATTGAGATCTTTGATTCTTTGCTCTACAAGGTTTTCGTCAGGATAAAACGATGGACTGATCAAATAAATGCTCGTAGTCACTAGATAAACCCTCCGCCAGAATTTCGCCTCTGGCTTTTTGTCGCTTTCATAGGATTGCTCCATGGAATACCAAGTCGATTGCCGCTGGTTTAGCGGCTATAAACCGTGCCGCCATAAACGTGGGTGCGTCGGCTGCCCGCACTTCGCTCCCGTGGGACAACGCATTGCCATACTAAGCTTAGAAGCTATGGGGGCTGTGCTCCGCTCCACCTGTCTCCTACCTGCCATCAAGCGGCAATTCCCCGACGCTCATATTACCTGGATAAGCTTACCGCAAAATTCGGCGCTCCTCAGAAATAATTCCTTCATTGACCGCCTGATCGTCCTCAATGAATCAAGCCAAGCTTTGGTAAAGTACCTCCACTTTGATAAACTCTATGCCGTGGATAAATCCCTGGCTGCTGGAGCTCTCGCTGAAGAGATTTCCGCCAAAGAAAAATATGGTTTTGGTTTAAGTCGCAGCGGGATTATTCGTCCGCTTAATCCCGAAGCCCACTATCAGTACGAGGTGGGTCTTGACGATAGCCTGAAGTTTTTTCGCAATCAAAAGCCTGAGACCCAACAAATTACTGAGACCATGGCTTTACCCTGGCAACGCGATCCTTACATCTTGGAACTCACCGCAGAAGAAAAAAGCGAAGTTAGCCGTCGGCGTCAACAACTGCTGGCTGTTGCCCCTGGAACCCAAGGGATAATTGGCTATAACACCGGCTGTTCCGAGCTCTTCCCCTACAAGAAATTCACGATTTCTCGTGCCAAGGAACTGATCGCTACCTGGCGCCGTAATTTTCCTAACCAGGTAATCGCTCTCCTCGGTGGAGGCGGTGGAGATCAGCAGCGCCAGCAGGCCATGAAAGCAGCGTTCGCCGCTGACCCCTTGGTAGTGGACACCCCTTGTTTAGAAGGCTTGCGCTCGGGAATACTCTGGGAAGCAAGCGTTGATTTGGTCTTTACCGGCTGCACCCTCGGTATGCATATTGCTATTGCTCTCGAGAAGAAAGTTATTGCCTGGTTTGGGGTAAGTTGTGCGCAAGAAGTCGATCTTTACGATCGGGGAATAAAACTAAAAGCTGAGGTTTCCTGCACTCCTTGTTGGAAAAAATCCTGCACGCAAACAAGCAAATGTTTTGACCAGGTTTCCCTTGCCGCCGTGCAGGAAGCCACCGCTCACTTAATCGGGGAGAAGCTCTCGCAATTAAGTAGTTAAACCGTGGCATTTCTTAAATTTCTTCCCCGAGCCACAGGGACAAACGCTATTGCGCCCGACTTTTTCCCCTTCGCGACGGATGGTATTGGCCCTCTCTTCTTCTCCTCCAGCAAGGTCAGCTCTACTGCCATGAAAGACGAGACGTTGCTCGTGATTAGCTTTGGGCGAGGGCCCTTGTTCGTTGCCAGCAGAACCTTTCCCCAGCAAAGCACTGCCCGCTTGGGGATGTAAAAACTCTAAGTCGTCGTCTTCCTCCCGCGCCTGAGGAGCAAAGCGCTCGTCGGGAGGAGGCAGGTGAATTAAAGCCATGGCCGTGTTTTCTTCGATGCGCTGCATCATCAACGAAAAGAGCGTAAATGCTTCTTTTTTGTACTCTTGCAGCGGATCCCGTTGCCCATAGCCACGCAAGCTAACCGAATCTTTAAGAGCATCCATAGCCAGAAGATGCTCCTTCCAGGCCTGATCGATAATTTGCAGGTAGATATAGTTTTCTACCTTAATCATTAGATCACCAGGAACCTTGGCTTTTTTAGCGGCATAAGCGGCGAGTACCTGCTGACTCACCCCATCGACTATGGTCTCTAAGCTCAGCTCCTCGCTTGGCAGCTGCGAAAGATCGCAGGGGCTATGAAAATGCCTGCTCATTTCCTCAGCAAT
Source organism: Deltaproteobacteria bacterium (assembly GCA_023250635.1). Classification (GTDB taxonomy): domain Bacteria; phylum Bdellovibrionota_B; class Oligoflexia; order Oligoflexales; family Bog-1112; genus JAHFAI01. The sequence continues at coordinate 15,913 of JAHFAI010000010.1, forward strand.
CGGCTTAAGCTGCCATACTTCACTATCAAGCTCCTCGGGACTATGTTTCTTGACTAATTGTTCAACGATGCCAGCAATAACCTCTTCGAGGAATTCCACCTCACCGCTAACCAATAAGGCCTGACGGCGCTTTTTGTAGATTACCTGGCGCTGTTGACTCATCACATCATCATATTCGAGCACGTGCTTACGACTAGAAAAGTTATGCTCTTCCACCCGCTTTTGAGCTTTTTCGATAGCCCGCGAAACCATCGGCGAAACAATCGCCTCGCCCTCCTCCATCCCCAAGCGTCCCATGATTGCGGATAAGCGATCCGAAGCAAAGATTCGCATCAAGTCATCTTCGAGGGAAAGAAAAAATTTAGATTTTCCAGGATCTCCTTGACGACCAGAACGCCCCCGTAACTGATTATCGATGCGCCGTGATTCATGACGCTCAGTACCGATTACGTAGAGCCCTCCGAGACTCGCGACCTGCTCACCCAGCTTAATATCGGTACCACGACCAGCCATATTAGTGGAGATAGTTACATTACCCTTGCCTCCAGCATTCTCGATAATCGAAGCTTCACGGGCATGATTCTTAGCATTAAGGATCTCATGGGGAACATTCAGGCTTTTTAGCAAATGAGAAAGCAACTCGGATTTCTCCACCGAAACAGTGCCCACCAATACCGGCTGCCCCTTGCTCTGAGCTTCTTGAATATCCTTGGCAATAGCCTGGTATTTTTCCCGGGCAGTGCGAAAAATCATATCTTGCTGATCTTCGCGAATCTGCGAGCGGTTGGTAGGGATAACCACCACCTCGAGATTATAAATTTTCTTAAACTCGACCGCCTCAGTATCTGCTGTTCCCGTCATCCCCGAGAGGGTCTTGTATAAGCGAAAGTAGTTTTGAAAGGTGATAGTTGCCAGGGTCTGGGTTTCCTGCTGCACCTCTACATGTTCTTTGGCTTCCAAGGCACCATGCAAACCGTCGCTATAGCGACGACCTGGCATCAGACGACCGGTAAACTCGTCGACAATAACCACTTCTCCGTTACGCACCACATAGTCCACATCTTTTTTGAAGACCATATGGGCTTTTAGAGCCTGTTGGCAATGGTGAAGCCATTCGATACTTTCAGGATTATAGAGATTCTCGATCCGCAGACGCTTTTCGAGCTTGCTAATCCCGTCTTCGGTAAGGGAAACCGAGCGGCTTTTCTCGTCGATAATATAATCGCTATCTTTTTGCAGCCCCGGGATCGTCGCATTGACTTTGCCATAGAGATCGGTATTGGAATCAGTGGGCCCCGAAATAATAAGAGGGGTCCGCGCTTCATCCACCAGAATGGAATCCACCTCGTCGACAATCGCAAAGCTATGCTCGCGTTTTTGCACCAGACGCGAGGCTTCCGTCTTCATATTATCACGTAAATAATCAAAACCGAATTCGTTGTTGGTTCCATAGGTAATATCGCAGTCGTAGGCAGCCTGGCGCTCAGCATCACTGAGACCGTGACAGATAACCCCAATGCTCAATCCAAGAAAGGTATAAACCTTTCCCATCCACTCCGCATCACGACGAGCGAGATAATCATTCACCGTAACTAAGTGAGCCCCCTTGCCTGACAGACCATGGAGATAGCAGGGGAGGGTCGCCGTCAGGGTCTTGCCCTCACCGGTTTTCATCTCGGAAATCTTTCCTTGATGCAAGACAATCCCCCCGATCAACTGCACATCGTAATGGCGTTGCCCCAGGGTACGACGGGCCCCCTCCCTGCATACTGCATAGGCTTCCGGCAAGATCTGCTCGAGGGTTTCCCCGCGGCCTAAACGCTCTCTAAAAGCTGCGGTTTTACCACGCAGGTCTTCATTACTTAAAGCCTGGAGGCTCGGCTCAAAACTATTGATTGCATCGACGAGGGGTTGGATTTGGCGCAGGGTCTTATCATTACGGGTACCGAATATCTTAGTTAGAAAGCTCATTGATTTCTTTCGCTTAGAGTAAGGATCAGGATAAAGAAGAGCTCGGTGGGGCTCTGCTCACATTACCGCCAGCAGAGCAATATACTCCTCAACAGCACAGGAGGAAACTAGAAATTGCCTGAATTGGAGGAAACGCGATGCTTAAGGGAAAAAGTCTTCGCCACTTTATTTTTGCAGCAAACATTTAACGCCAATTTCATCTCGCCCCGATAGATTATACAGACAACCGCTGCCAAATTTAGGCGACAGACACACATTCCGAAGGAATTTTCGGTTAGATTGGAGGTATGGTATGATTCTGCCCACACTCTTTATGGCCGCTGGATTAAGCTTATGCTCAGGGCAGCTGCAAGCCGACCAGCCGCACAACGAAAGACCGGGCAGCAAGCCCTGGACCATTACCTGCCCTGATACCATGAAAGCTGCGGATGCTTATTTGCGCCAACGCGCCGCCTGGGGCTTTGCTAAGTTTTTTAAATCAAGCCAGGGCTTAGATACCGTGCGCATAACCCTACAGAACTGCTCTATCGATGCTGAAGGAGTGAGCGAAATGGAGGCCCTGGGCAAATTTGTAAGTCAAGGCGACGAACGCACCATAATCTACGAACTTGCTAACTGTAGCTTGGCTCCGCAGCTGAGTTTTAAAGATCTCAACGTGGAAATCCGCGCCAGCTCGAAGCCTGCCCCAAGATTAAAAGAAGCCGCCAAAGTCGCACGTATACCTCACAAGTTGCCGAACAATAGATTTTAAATGCTTCAGAGAAGAAAGCCTTGTCATATCTCTTTAACTACGCCATAAAGAGATATAATCTACCTTATAGTTATCGGAGTTTGGCGTGTGCGGGATATTGGGTATTAGCAATATCGAAAATGCCGCTCATAGCGTTTATAAAGGTTTGCTTACCCTTCAACATCGCGGTCAAGATGCTGCTGGCATACTAAGCTTTAATCCTCGCAACGAAAAATTTCACCTCCATAAAGACTGCGGACTTGCCGCAACGGTATTTGATCGCGAAATAATCGCCGGCCTTCAAGGTAACATCGCCATCGGTCATACCCGCTACTCTACCGTCGGCAAGGGAGATAAAGAAGATCTCCAACCTTTGATTCTCAACCACCCCTTTGGCCTGGGAATGGTCCATAATGGCAATTTGGTAAATTATTTTGAAAAAAGCCGTGATCTTCAAGAACGGGAATTTCGTCATCCCTTAACCAGCAATGATTTGGAAGTACTGCAAAATATCCTCAGTTTATCTTTGATCAAAGAGCTTGCCAGCACCCGCCCAAGCCCACCGCCCTCCTCCAGCGAAGTCTTAATCACCATGCTCGGTCGAGCTGTCCACGAAGTCTACCGCGAAGTTTCTGGAGCCTATGCGGTAATCGGCATCCTCGCCGGTAAGGGAATGTTTGCGTTTCGTGATCCTCACGGGATTCGCCCCTTAGTCCTCGGCAAAAAAAATCACCCTGATGAAGGAGGCCCCGCCTATTGTATAGCTTCCGAAAGCACAACGCTCAATTTTCTCAATTTTGATTTTGTCGAAGATATACCTCCAGGCACCCTGATTTTTATTGACCAAAACGCTAATTTATTTAAAAAAAAAATACTCGCCCAGGTGAACGAGAAACCCTGCATGTTTGAATGGGTGTACTTTGCCAGCCCCGAAAGTACTATGGCTAAGCGTAGCGTCTATACTACCCGTCATAACCTCGGTCATCTCCTTGCCAAGCAGATAACAAAACTTCGTGAACACGAAAATTTCCCCCTCGATGTGGTTGCCCCGATTCCTGATAGCAGCAGAATTGCGGCAATCTCCTTAGCTGAAACCCTTAAGCTCCCGCTGCGCGAGCTTTTGATAAAAAATCGCTATATTCAACGGAGTTTCATCCTCAACGGTCAGGAGAATCGCGAAAATGCCGTCGAGCTCAAACTGAGTCCGGTCTTTAGTGAAATTAGAGGCAAAAATATTCTTTTGGTTGATGACAGCATCGTCCGCGGCACAACCTCAAAACGTCTGGTGGCAATGATGCGCCGCGCCGGTGCCCTGCGGGTTTATCTAGCAATTACCTGCCCACCAATTCGCTTTCCCTGCATGCTTGGGCTCGACTTTCCCAGTGCCAACGAATTGGTTGCTTATAAGCGCAGCGCTGATCAGGTAGCTCAAGAAATCGGCGCCGACAAAATCATCTATCTTGGGCAAGAAGATCTCAAAGCAGCAATTAATTTACCTGATCTCTGCATGGCCTGTCTCGATGGCAACTACCCCGTAGATATTACGGCAAGCCGCGAATTTCAAGCACGACGTTAATTGAGCAAGGATTTCCTATGAACGTTAGTTTCCTCACTGGCAGCTCCTCCGACGCACCCCTTGGCGAACTCCTCGTCGCACAGCTACACAACATCTGTGCCGTCGACAGCGCCGTAATTTCAGCACATCGCCATCCCGATAAATTGCGGGCCTATCTAACCACAACTAACTTTGATATTGCCATCGGCGCTGCTGGCCTGGCGGCTCATCTCCCGGGAGCTATCGCTTCGCAGCAGGTCAAGCTCACTATTGGTCTACCGATCAGCAAGCAGATGGCTGGTCTCGATGCCTTACTGGCAATACTACAAATGCCCTTCGGTATACCTGTGCTCACCGCCGGGGTAGATGCCGTCAATTCCATCGTTTACTTTTTGGCCTGCCTTGCCCGCCATCGTCCCGAGGGCCTCGGATTAGTCGTACCCGAGCCCTTACAAAAGCAGGTGCACTGGCAAAGGGAGTATGCTCGTTTTCAAGAACTTGCCAATCAATGGGCCATTCCCCACCAAGTGGTAGCCCAGCCAAACCCCCTCTGGTTTAATATTATCGTCATTTCCAGCTGCGCTGATTTGCCCTTGCTAGAATACCAACAGCACTGCCCTGTCGTGTATGTGCCAATTCTCCCCCCTGAGGAAACCCAAAGCGCCTTATTAGCCAGCACTCTTTTGAGCTGGACCGGAAAAGGTGGCCTATGGTTAGGAGTAAATAATTTGCGCAATGCCCTACTGAGTTTTATGCAATTGCTCAATGAAGAGCATCTCTGGGATGAACATTTATGGACAATTCGTCGGGGGTAAATTTCCATGCTACCACAACTACTTTATCGCGGTTCAGTTAAAGATCTCCATGGTTCTCCCGCAGATGAGACTTTAGTGTTCGCGTTTTCTGACCGTTATTCAGTTTTTGACTGGGGGGAAATGCCTGATGCCATCGGCAATAAGGGCAAGGCCTTAGCGGCAATTACCTTCGGCTTATTTCGCCATCTCAGCAGCAAGGGCATAGAGCATCACTGTCTCGGCCTGGTCGATAGGGATATGGTCCCGCTTCTTAATCCTAGTCCAAGCCGATTTCTTAAGGTAAAGCAGGTGCAAGTCCTCAGACCAATCCGTCACGCCAATACCTGGGACTACAGCCTCTATCAGCAGCGTCCCAGCGCTTGCCTCGTACCCCTCGAAGTAATTTTTCGTTTTGGCTTACCCCGAGGCAGTTCCCTGCTGCGACGTCTCCAGGAAAATCCTGCTTATGCTGCGGAACTAAAGCTACCTGCTGAGATCAAAGAAGGATCTGTATTCGCTGCGCCTCTCATCGAATATTCAAGCAAATTGGAAGAAAGCGACCGTATCCTCACCCGGCAGGAAGCCCAACAACTTGCCGGTATGAGTGACAAAGAGTTTACTCTGCTCGCGAGTCTAGCCCAAAAAATTTCCCTGCATCTTCACGAGTTTTTCGCCAGCTTTGATGTGGAGCTTTGGGATGGCAAATTAGAATTTGCCTTCACCGCCACAACCCTGGGCTCACGTTCCTTCACCCTGGTCGATGCCATCGGCCCCGACGAACTGCGCCTTATCTACCGAGGAATTCCCCTTTCCAAGGAACTCATTCGCCAGTTTTATCTCCACACGCCCTGGTATCAAGCCATCAAACAAGCCCAGACGCTTGCCAAGGAAAAAAAGAGCACCGCCTGGCGAGAGCTTTGTCGATTGCAACTAGGTGCATTACCAGCGCCCCTATCCGATCAACAGATTCAAGTGGTAAGCGGTATTTATCAAAATATCGCTGATTTTACCTTAGAAGCATGCGGCTTGCGCCCGTGGTTTACCGACAAGCTGGCATTTAAGCAAGTATGCACGTTGGCTGAGAACTTTAATGCTCTTTCGTAGTTGATAAAGTGCTGATAAGAGGTGGCGATGAAAGTCCTCATTGTAGGTAGTGGCGGCAGAGAACATGCCTTAGCTCATTATTTTTCTTCCCAAAACAAAGTCACTGAAGTCCTTGTCTGTCCAGGTAATGCTGGCATTGCCCTCACCGCAAAAACTCGCTGCTTTAGGGAAATTTGTTATAGCGCGACTGATATTATTCGCCTGATCCGTGCTAGCGGAGGGGTTAGTTTTGCGATCATTGGTCCTGAAGAACCCTTAAGCTCTGGTCTGGTCGATGCCTTGCAAGCCGCCGATATTCCAGTGGTGGGACCAAGCCAGCAAGCTGCCCAGCTAGAAAGTTCAAAAATTTTTGCCAAAGAAATGATGCTGAGCGCAGGTGTACCAACAGCGGCCTACCAAAAATTTACCAGCATAGCCAGCGCCCAAGGATTTATTGATGAGTCTACCTGGAAAAATGGCTGGGTAATTAAAGCTGATGCCTTGGCTGCCGGCAAGGGGGTACTGGTCTGTGTTGATAAATCCAGTGCCAAGCAAGGGATCTCCCAGCTTATGGGGGGTGCACACCTAGGGAAAAGCATCGACAAAATTTTGATCGAAGAGCGGCTTATCGGTCGCGAAGTTTCGGCTTTTTATTTATGCCTCGGAGAACAGTATCTACACCTTGGTAACGCCTGTGATTACAAACGCCTTAATGACGGCGACTATGGACCAAATACCGGTGGTATGGGCGCCTATACCCCCGTATCCTGGCTAGAGCAGAGCGATCAAAGCGCTTTGGAACAGAGGGTGGTTATTCCTATCTTGCAAGCCATGGAAAAACGCGGAACACCTTTTGCCGGGTTTTTATTTGTGGGTGCAATGATTAACGCCGAGGGAGCAAAGGTACTGGAGTTTAATGTTCGTCTCGGTGATCCTGAGGCCCAGTGCCTTCTCCCCCTCGCCAACGAGCATCTGCTCACTGCTTTACAAGCGGTGGCCACTCACGATCGCCTAGGATTTTTGCAGCAACGAGGCAGGGCAATTCTCCAGCGCGAGAGCTGCGCCGTCCATGTGGTTTGCGCAGCTACAGGCTACCCCGGCACCGATGGTTCGATCCTACGCTTAGGAGATCCCATTGAGGTCACGGGATTCTTAGCCGAGCAATGCCAGCTTACCTATGCGGGAGTGCGGTCTGAGGGGGGGCGGCTGCTCACCAACGGTGGTCGAGTAGCGGGAGTAACCGGGCTTGCTGTTACGCAAGAACAAGCACGAAAATTCGCTTATGAAGGCGTCGAGAAAATTTGTTTTGCTGACAAAATAACGCGTACTGATATTGCTAAATATCGTGGTTAAACGTTTAATCAGGAGCTGGCACGAAAGCGTCAACGCCTGATCAAGGGAGTTCAGGCTCGCGGTAGGTGATTGTCAGAATTTCTCCATGTCCTGTCGGGTCTATTAATCTGGTAAAAACCAAATTATCATGCTTATCTCCTGCGAGCCTTAGCATTGCCACTCTTTTATATTCTGCATCTATCTCGAATGGATTACCCTCTCGGATATTAGGCTGCTTATTTGGAATAAGAATTTTTAATGGGTTTTGTTTATCCTCCTTAAAATGCCCTAAAATCCTCGCCAAAATTTCTTCCTTTGCAGATTCTAAAGCTTCTTGTGTTGGTTGTGCTTTTATAGACAGACTAGGTTTTTTAACTTCTTTGAAGTCCGTTGGCAGCTTCCCAGTAGCTAAAAGAGTTTCATAAGCAAGATAATTTTCATCTTTCTCTCTGTATTGTTCACTGCTTTCTGTGTCTTTGATAATTTGCAGTTTTTCACCAAAGATATCCATTAGCTTCTTCGGCATAGGATTGACAATCTTCATTATAACGACGCTTTGCTCTGGCAGTTGCATTGTTTTTTCAACAGCTAAACCAGCCTTTCTGAGGGCATCGTCCAGGGGGGCTTGAAGAGATGAATCCGTGGCGATAATTGCTGGGCGACCTTCTGGAATTACATCGCCTAAAAATGGCGCGCCGTCTATATGCATTACAATTACCGGATCTCCAGCTCCGGGTATTTGACTAACCGTATGCTTTATAACTTCGTCCTGCGCAACTCCCACCTCCTCTTGCGCAGCTCTCACCTCCTGCATTACTACATGATCTGATGTACCATCAGCAAGCAAGGTTGCTATTTCCGCTTGTTTTTGAGCGATGATTTCATTTTGTCTCTTTACTTCTCGCTTTTTCAATGCTGCTTTTAGCCATTTTTTTATTTTAATTTCTGCCTCTACTTGTGCTTTTAATACTATTGCTTGAGTATGTGCTGACTCCCGTACCGGTTCTGACGCTTCTGCTTGTTTTGGTGCTGCTACTACTGGCTCTGGTACTGGTGATACTGCTGCTGACGCTTCTGCTTGTTTTGGTGCTGCTACTACTGGCTCTGGTACTGGTGATACTGCTGCTGACGCTTCTGCTTGTTTTGGTGCTGCAGCTGCTACTACTGGCTCTGGTACTGGTGATACTGCTGCTGGAGTTTCCCCTGATACTGGTGATACTGCTGCTGGTGTTTTCTTGGATGCTGATTCTAACGCTCGTACATCTGCTGCTGGTACTGCTGCTGGTACTGCTGCTGGTACTGGTACTGGTACTGGACTTGGCTCTGGTACTTTCTGAATTCCCTCCCACCCTTGAAAAAGATTTCCTAATTCATTGTCAGGAATTTCGTTAAGTGTTACAATTATTCCATCAACTTCTTTTGTTGACATGGTTGTACTAGGCACGGCTTCCGGCTTGGCTTCCAGCTTCACCCCCGGGGGCTTAAAAGCTTCATTTACTACAGAGTCGAGAGAGTCTGCCAATCGTTGAGCATCTCCAGAATCTCCCGGAATCTCACTTCTATCTCCAATTGTTTTCTTCGTCTCTTCCAGCCAATTTCTCAGCTTGGTCTTAATTCCTACTGTTTGACTTTCCACTGCTACTTGCTGAAGTCCTGCCGCTAACTTAACAATATCTTTTCGTGGTAAAAGCGGTGGCTCACCCCCAATCTTCTGACTACTCGTGATCGGCTTACTGCGCTTCTGTATTAGCACCAATTGTTGTCGTTTTGGGAGGTGAGGGACGACTCCTCCAATTGCTTGGCCTTCCCGAATTGTTTCAACTCTAGCCAGTTCAGGCTTTACTTTTTCAGGGGTTTTTATAACAGCATGAATTATCACCCCGGCAGCGGCGAGCTCCGTTACAGTAGCTGCAATTCCGATAATATTCAGTATTTTGTCCGATCCTGCATCGCTAAGATTTAAATTTGTCCCAATTTGCGGTGGATCGAGATAGGTATTAGTAATGATAATAATCTTCTCCCCAGGAGGCAGTGCCTCTACAGCGGCAGAGTCAACAGAGGCATTTTTTACCGCTATTGGGGAAATGTCGTTACTGCCCTGACTCGGGCTTTCGTCAAATCGCTTACAGGAGAAATTGAAAATGATAAGGCAGAAAACCCCACTAACATAGAGTATTTGACCTTTGATAGACATATTCTCTCTTGCTCTCTGCCTGTAAAATATCGCCACAAATATCTCTACTATTCGGCATTAAGAACCTTTACTTTAAGTATTGGTAACTAGTCGCTGGCGCGAAATAGCATATTTCGTGCCGCGACGTGTCCTGAGGAGCAAAGCGACGAAGGATCTGTCACGTGATATCCGGATGTTATGTGAAAGATCCTTCCTCACTGCGTTCGTCAGGACACGGCGCTGGCGCTTTCGCGCCAGCGCCTAGCTACCCGCCGAGAAGTACAAAAACGCGCTGATTTTCAATGCGAATACCGTAGTAGCCAAAACAAGCGTTGTACCCAGAAGACCTTTCTCCATATAGATCATATTACCTCGTTCGCTAAAGATGGTTCCCACGAGAGCGCTAACTTACAAGTGTACTGCCAGGCTCATAATCACTTAAAGGGGGCATTGGAGTTCGGCTTACCGTGGAAGGGCGGGGAGTCTTGAGAAATGGCGAGAGCAAGAACTCGTGCAATTCAGCCGCTGACCTATGTTTTTTGGGAAAGCTCGTTTTTCGTCCTTCGCTCACCTCTTTGCAAGGGCAGGGGGCTTAGGTGGGGTCAAATTTTATCCGCTTCGAGCGGATGGAATTTTATGCCACCGTAAGCCTCCTGCCATGCTGGGGGTGGCGAGGAGCGAAATCCACAAGGCTGGTGATGGGCTTCTATGTCTTCGGCATTAAAGCCTTGTTCTAAAGTTTTCCTGCTTCCTCACGAAAAACCGCAGCACGTTTACGCATATCTTCCGGAGCCATGGCTTTTAAATACAAATTAGCATCATCTTTCTTATCTTGACTAACCTTCTGATCTGCTAATTTCTCCAGCGCAACTGCTGCTTTTTGCAAAGCTTTTTTAACTAAATCCGGGAAAGTATGATTGTACGCTTCTGCTAAAGCAATATAGCGGTGGGCACAGGCATGCCAAATTTCCTGCTTGCAATAAAATTTAGCAATAAACTCCTGCGACTCCGCAATACGCCGCCGTCCCTTTAAACTTAGTTCCTTTGCTTCTCCGACATATTCACTGTGGGGATAGGCTACCAGTAGCTTGTCCCATTCACTGATGGCTTTAGCCGATAAATCCTGTTCCCGATCTACTTCCTTCGGGGCTTGCTCCCAATAGGATTGACCAATACGAAATTGCGCAAAAGCCCCCTGGAGATGCTTCGGGTGCAGCTTGATAAACTGCTCGTAGGAAACCACCGCTTCTCCGTAACGAGCCAACTCATAATAAGAATTAGCAATCAGCAATTCAGCTTCTAAGGCGTAGCTACTATAAGGGAATTTGGTCTTAAACTCACCTAAGCGGTTGAGAGCTATCTCATAATTCCCTTGAGTATAAGGGGTTTTGGCGATAACAAAGGAGCCGTCAGGGTTGGCAAGATCAAAGTCTTTCTCCTGACAGCCGGGCAACATTACAATCCCGACAAAAAACGCAAGTAGAGGTAAACGCACTGTTTTCTCCCTATTTTCGAAAAAATACTCAAAAATTCGCTTATTCGACCGACATCATCCCTGTAAGATAAGCTTAAATGAATAGATCCGGGCAAAGATTGCATTATGGAAAGAATTGGAAAAAATTCCAAGCCTAACTCCGCTTCGGCTGATCAACGCCCTGTTTGGAGAGGGCTTAGCATTGCTCTCTTTATCTTCCTCTCCCTTATGGCGCATCTCGTGGTTTTTATTTTCATCGCCGCAATGGAACCGAGGCCAGCCCCTAAAAAAGTAAAAGAAAATACCAGTGTTGTCACCTTTAAAGCGGTTTCCAAGTCTGCTCAGCAGCCCTTGCCACCACCGCCTTCACCGGAAGAGCCTACTCACCAGCCTATTCTTGAAACCCCTCTGCTTAAAACCGAAAAACCAGAAAAAGCCGATTTCCTCGGCGCTGTTGATCATCGTACCCTCCACGAACAAAAAGTGGCGGAGAAAAAACGGCAGATCACTAAAAATCAGGACCCTAGCCGCCATCCCGGCAGTGCTAAAGCTGCTGCTAAAACCCCAAAACCCCTTATACTCGCAAGCCCCGCCTTGACCCTGTCGCCTAAAAAATCAAAAAAGACCAAAACCAGCAAAGCCCTGGTAGGGCGTCACAAGAGACAAGAAAAAGCTCGCAATCCCTATGAACAACTCTTGCAGTCAGCCCAGCAAACGACGCTCCAAGAAGAATTTGATAGGGGTTATGTTGATGCGGTAGAGGGTAAATTTAAGGAAGGGGAGTACATTGACTTAAATACTCAGGAATATCGCTTTATCGGTTATTTTACCGGCATGCGTAAGGCCATCGAATTAGCTTGGAACTATCCAAAAGCGGCGGCGGTGGATGGGATTTACGGAAAAGTCGGGATTGCTTTTACTATTCTCAAAGATGGTAAAGTAGAGAAAGTAGAAATTATCAACACCTCTGGCTATCAAGTACTCGATATCGCCATTGTTGATGCCATAAAAGACGCGGCGCCGTTTGCGCCACTGCCCGAGGGCTTTGGCAAAACGAACCTTAATATATCGGGAACTTTTAGCTATGTGCTGCGCTAGTCAGGCTTGGCCCTTTCCTACCGCGGCCAATTAAAAGGTTAATTTTTGATCATCGCCATAGTATATATTGGTGCCCAGCCATCTTCTCCAGAGGAAAATTTCGTGGCGGCCACCAACCGACTTTATCACATTTTCTCGCTTTTACTGCTTTGCCTTCCTCTGGGTTGCGCCAGCCTTGGCCCTGCCGAAAATTCGAGTACCACTGAATCTTCCTCCGCAGAGAGCGACGCCAGCAAAAAATCACCACCGCAAGCCACTCTTCAGCCTTTTACAAACGATGATAAAGAGAATGAGGATAAAGAAAGTCTGCTCCTCGACGAGGAGATTTTTTCGGACGAAGCTGGTTTTTGCCAAGATGATCTTTACACTACCTATCTCAAAGAAAATCAAGGGAAAATACAAGCAAACCCTCTCTCGCCTGCGCTTAATTCTCACGAAACAAGCAGCGCTCCTCCCTCTAGCGAGAATCTCGATCTTTTTCCCGCACCCCTTTCCCCCGAGGAGTCCATCTACTTTGGAGATCTCGCCATAGAAATAAACCCCCAAGTAGAAAAATGGCTGCATTACTTTAAAACCACTGGTCGCTGTGCTTTTACCCAATGGATGGCACGCGGTGAAGGCATCGCTCCCCTGCTGAAGCCACTGTTAAAAAAAGAAGGGGTCCCCGAAGAATTTTTCTATTTAGCAATGATCGAATCAGGTTTTGATAATCGCGCGTATTCTTCGGCCCACGCCGGAGGAACCTGGCAGCTGGTCGCCGAGACAGCTCGCCGCCTCGGGTTAACGATCAATCATTGGGTCGACGAACGGCGTGACCCAGTTAAATCCACCCGGGCCGCAGCCCGATATTTACGCTCGCTTTATGGTCAATATGGCAATTGGTATCTAACCATGGCAGCTTATAACGGAGGTCCCCTACGCGTAGAGCACGCTATTGCTCGGGGTAAATCTCGTGATTTCTGGCAACTTTGCCGCGGCAAATATTTTAACGAACAAACCAAGCAGTTCGTTCCCAAAATTCTCGCTACCTTAATTCTTGGTTCTCAACCTCGGGAACACGGTTTTAATCTTCAACAAAAAACTCACGAGGGTTTTCCCCAGTCTACGGTAAAGATCGAAAAACAAGTCTCCCTTGCCAACCTAGCACAAGCCCTTAATGTTTCTTTAGCGCAATTGAAACGCTGGAACCCGGAATTGCTCCGTGAATCGACCCCACCTTATTCGGCAAAAGAAGGGGCCTATGGCTTGCGCCTGCCCGAACGACTGACGGCAAAATACGCCAAAATTCAAGACCAGCTCCTCAGCCTTCCTGTAAAAAAGCACTTATCCCGGCCCCCAAAACGTTACCGCAGCCAAGGTAAAAAAGCTCCTGCTCCAAACCGATAATTCCCGCACAAATATCAAAATAATCTATCATCCCTAGATGAGCAAAGCGCACGATTTTTCCCGCAAGTTGATCTTGACCTCCAGCAAAAATCATTCCCACACGTTCTTGCAAGCGCTTAAGCAAGAGATTGCCATCCACCTCCTGGGGAATAAAAGCGGCACTTAAGCCATTAGAAAAATGCCCCTCACCGAGAAGCTTAAGTCCCATGGCTTCAAGAGCCCGACGCACCCCCTGAGCCAAGCCCTGATGAAACGCCACATAGTCTTCCACACCATAGGCGGTAATCGCCGCCAGAGAAGCCTCTAAGCCCACGATCAAGCTACTCGCTGGGGTAAAGGAACTCTGCCCCTTCTCTTGGTTTTTAAACTCCTTAGGCAAATCAAAATAAAAACGGGGGCGCTTTGACCAACGCCTCTGCATACGTTCAGAACAAGCAATAAAGCTCAGTCCTGGGGGAGTGGATAAACCTTTTTGGCTTCCTGAAACCACTATGTCTATCCCCCACTGATTCATTTTCATAGGTTCTGCACCCAGAGAAGAAATCGCATCGACTACCACCAAAGCATCGGAATGACGATTGATCGCTTGCCCATAGGCTCCCACCGGCAAACACACCCCCGTAGAGGTTTCGCATTGTTGCATAAACACGGCCTTAAACCCGGGACGCTTAGCCAAAACTTCCTCTAGTTCTTCAACTGCCGGTACCTGCCCCCAGGGAAAACTTAGGGTATGAACCTCACAGCCAAAGGCGGTGGCAAGATCTAACCAGCGTTCACCGAATTTTCCCCCCACTAAACACAGGACCTTATCCCCAACTTCGGTGCAATTAACCAGAGCTGCTTCCATCGCTCCCGTGCCTGAGCTAGTCAGGATGAGGGGGGCGCTGGCTGAGCCAAACAGGGGCGATAGCATTTCGCGACAATGGCGAAAAGTGCTATAAAATCCCTCCTGCCTGTGATAAGGAACCTGGTCCACCATCAAGAGGCGTGAGTGCAGAGGTACCGGTGTAGGCCCCGGGCAAAATTGTCTTTCGCGGACAAATGGTAGTTTCTTCGTCTTAAGTGAATTGTTTGCTAATTTAGACATAATCAACCAACCTTCTCTATAAAGTGAACCGAGCCCATGGGACAGCTTGTTATCAGTATCGCTATTTTATTTGCCGCACCCTGGATTTATTCGAGCGCTCAATATTTTCAAAAAATATGGCGCTGGATTGACAAGCTCCTGCTGGTCTTTATCCTAGCATTAGTACTTGGTCATCTCTTACCAGAATCCTACTCACACCTTGGCCTCGTTAGCCTACTTTTTGCTTTGGCCGGTCTTTTTCTACCAAGTCTCTTGGAACGCCTGTGGACCAAAAACGCCGGAACTATTCATATTATTCCCGTCATTCTTGCCGTCGTTGGTCTGTGCTTTCACGGGATGATGGATGGTGCAGCATTGGTCCCGCAGAATCTCCATGGTGGTCACCACTGTCATCTGCACGACCACTCTGGGGAGGGAGGCTTATGGCTGCAACTAGCTGTTATTGCCCATAGACTTCCCGATGCCCTCTTCTTGTGGGGGGTCTTTTACCCAAGAAAAGGTGCGCGTTTTGCCATGGGCTTACTCTGTGGACTCAGCCTTGCCACCATCGTGGGTTTCTTTTTAGGCGGAGAAATTTTTGCCCTGCTTGATCACGATTATTCGGTTATTTTCGCTTTCCAGGCGGTCGTCGCGGGCTCGCTTCTCCATATTGCCTTCGACCGTCACGATCTCCACAGCGCCGGCTGTGGACAAGTAAAGAAGGGCTGCGCCCACCATCATCACTAAACGGATAACCCCGCTGAGGATATTATGAAATTACCTCTTTTATTAAGCACTTACCTTGCTGTTCTCTTTTTTTCTTGGACTGCTGAGGCTAAGACCATGGTCGTCTACCTCCATGGAGCTGGATCAAATGCCAGAGATGGGCAAACAATCCTCAATGACTTGCTGATAGCTGGCCTCCCTCAAAATCATCCTGAAGTTGTTACCTTCGTAAGCATCGATGCTGCCGAAATAGCTGCGCCAGGCCTCTGGGTCAATATTCCACCGACAGCTGCGGAAATGGCTTTGTTTACCGCACAAGTTGGGACGAATGTCTCGCTCTTAGCCACTTGGTTTAGCGACCCCATGACTCATTTTGCCAACAACCATGCTACTCTTGCAGCAATGTTTGGAAAATACCACAGCACTGTAGACCAATGGCTTCTCCCTTACGTTAGCAAGCTCAATGCTCTCATTGACCACAAATTGGCCGCTGCAGGAATAGAGCATAGAAATTTAATTTTAGCAGGACATTCTATGGGTGCAATAATGGCCCATGCGACGGCCACTCAACGTAGTATTCCCTGTCTTGCGCTTGTCTCCTTACGGGGATTTTTCTATCCGTGGGAAAACCCTAAATCTATACCTGAACATGTATTCGCCGTGTCCGCCACTAACGATCAGAGTATTCCTCATGCTCTCTATCAACACTCTAAATCATGCTGTAGTTTTAAAGATTTTCAAGAAAAAATAGATGCAAAAGGCCATGGCATATTTGGAGAAGATGTCGAATGGTTAAAGGAAAAACTCATCCCTATAATCCTCGAGCTCTAAAGAGAGTCCTCATAAAGCCATCAGAATAGCTAAAGCGATTCCGTGGTGTAATTTTCCCGTTTGATAAGGACGTTGCACCATATAAGAAAGCGATGCTTTCTGGTTAACCAAGGCAATACCACCACCGATTGATTGCCGTCTTGCATCCGAAAAATCGTAACCATAAGAAGCCAGTAAACGCAGCATGTCTTGCACCTTAATCGAAGTAGAAGCAACCGCCATTTGCTCTTGTTGATTGCCTTCTTTGCTCGGAGTTAAATCAAGAGCAGGATCGGCGCTAATTTGTTCGTAACTCACCAACTCACCTTGCACCCGTTGCCGATAGGTATAATCCAGATGGGTGGTTAGGATTCCCCCAAAAAGGATGTAAGCCAGACCAGCCCGATAAACTCGGGGGGCAAGATTTTCTACCTGGTCATTAACCAGGTTTTCCCCAGCCAAACCAAAACGCAGATTAGGAGTAAGCAAGCCGGCAATCCCCACCCCAGCCGCAACTCCTTTAACCGGAGAATCAAGACCTTTTAAGCGATCATATCCCTCGACATACTGAAGACCGAGACCAGCGGCTAGCTTTGAAAAAGCCACCCCTAAACCCAAATTCACCCGATGACGGAGAGGGGCATCATAGTAAGCCTGCTCGCGTTTATCCACATCCACTGCATCAAGAAAGGATTCGTATTTATTTTTGGCTGCAGTGTAGGTAATCCCCGCAGCAATCGCCGAGGTCTTTGAATCAACCGCTCCTACCTGATAAAAAGATCTTCCATAGGAGGGCCAGTGATAGACACCAGAGACGGTGTACTGCTTTTCAATGGCTAACATCGCGGGATTGGTCTTAACGGAATTCTGCCCAGAAACCGCCGCCACCCCCCCGTTTCCAAAACCGAGAGAATGACCGCCGCCTGCTTCAAATTCATCGGGGACACGAGAATATCCTGGCAAGGACTGAACTAAAAAAAGAACGACAACTAAGGTGGAATAGCGCATTTTCATCCAAGGCTCCTCATAGTACAGAGATAAGGAGCTGCCGCTGCTATTTGTCGCTATCAGTTTTTTTTGGAGCAGCGTCTCCCTGCTTTTTACTATACCTGAGCACGTGCTCTTTTAGAATCTTGACGTTGGCATTTCCCAGATCAAGGGTGATAAAATCATCTGCTACGCTTTTGATCCGCCCGATAATCCCCCCGGTGGTGATCACTTCATCCCCGGGTTTCAGCATTTTTAACAGCTCCCCGTGCTCCTTAGCTTTTTTGGCCTGGGGCCTGACCATGATAAAATACATCGCCACAAAAATTAAAACAAAGGGCACCATCATCTCAAAAATACTCTGCTGTGGTGCCGCACTCCCCTGAGCTTCACCAGCGGCCAAAGCTATTCCTAGCAACGAAAAACTCATCTCAAACTCCCCTCTAGATCAAAAATGAAGCGCTACCTTCTTCGTCTTAGCCAAAAATTGCAAGGCCCATTATCACAAGAAGCCATCTCAGAAATACAATCGCTGTGTTGGCTTCTATTCATTCCTCACTGGCTGATTTGACAATTATTGGCGAAAGTACCCTGATACTACCGAAATTAAGGACGACTT
This sequence comes from Deltaproteobacteria bacterium, assembly GCA_023250635.1. Classification (GTDB taxonomy): domain Bacteria; phylum Bdellovibrionota_B; class Oligoflexia; order Oligoflexales; family Bog-1112; genus JAHFAI01. Next base: position 33,717 of record JAHFAI010000010.1, read on the forward strand.
ACCATGCTCCTCTACTGGTGCTGGGGCTTTATTGCGGGGGGTATGATTGGCGCCACTAGCGATGCCCTGGCTTCTTACCCCTGGTGGAGGTTTTTAAGCCTTGGACTGCTTGCTGCCCTAGCCTTAGAAAAGGTTCCTGGACTGCTCCGCCCAGGGGCTCTGACTCTGGCTGGCTTGATTTGGGGCTTATGCCATCATGCGCCGAGTCCCCTCGTTGCTGAGGGCTCCTACGTGCTTCGTTCCAGTGGCCTCTTTGCCCATTCCTACCAAAGCGTAATGGTTAGCAACGGCCAGCGAGTAATCCAAGCCTATGCGGCTGCGGAAACCGGCTGCCAGGGAACACTCCGCGGGACCCCCTACAGAGGAATGCTGCGCCAAGCACGTACGATTTTTCAATGTAAAATACCACCCACCCAAGCCCTTAAACGCTGGTATCACCCGGTGAACGAGATTTTTTTCGCCTTACGCTCCTCTCTTGATCGGCAGTTTGCTCAACATCAGGGATTTATTGGCGGTTGGTTAGAGGCAGTTTTTTTGGGACGACTGGGAGCACTGAGTCCCCAGCTCAGCTTAACCTTCAAACGTCTGGGCCTGCTCCACCTCTTGGTTATCAGTGGCTTTCATATTACCTTTCTTAGTACGCTGCTGCGCTATGTTTGGCTTCTCCCCCTCGTCCTCGCTTATAGTCTCCGTTTAATCACTCCTCGCGTACTCCTCCGAGGGAAAATTCTTGGGGAGCTGTTCCTCGGAGTTGGGCTGCTGCTTTTTATCTGCTTAATTGGACAGCCAGCCTCTGCCCAACGAGCTTTCTTGATTTTTTTGGCTGCTCAATTGCTCGTCTTGTTACTTGGTAAACAACAGGCGGCTCAACAAATCGCCCTGGTGTTTTTCTGTCAAAGCCTGATTTTTCCCTTGGGACTAATCTGCGAGTCTGCGGCGATGAGCTGGGTGGCATACCTACTGGTAATCAATAAGTCTTCTCGAGAAGCTTCGTGGCAGCAATGGCTGATTAAAGAACTTGTGGTCCAAGCCGCTGTGATACTATTGAGTGGCTTCCTCTGGGGGCAGCTTAGTTTGGTCAGTCTCCTCACTAATGTGCTCATCGCTCCGTTTTTCTCACCGATTATTCTCGCTTCTTTTTTGTTGCTTTTTTCTCCCCTACTACCCGGGATTATAAATAAAATATGCGGTGATTTGATTCTAAGTAGTTTACAATTCCTCTGTTGGGTTGACAGCGTGCTTGTCACCTATTGCCCCTGGCAGTATTGGCAGGATCTTCCCTTCGGATTGCGCTGCTTATTCTTGGTAGCAAGCACATATGCCATGAGGCTTCTTTTTCGACGAGGGCAGAATGAACAAAAACACGGCGGTAGTGCCCAATCAAGAACTCTGGCAAGGTAAGCGAGTCCTGATCGTGGACGATTCTCCCCAGCTGATAATTACTCTGAGAAAAATATACGAAAATCTGGGCTTTACTATAGCTGGCACTGCTGCCGATGGACTTGAAGCCCTCAGTGCCTACGCTTCTCTCAAACCTGATTTGGTCAGCCTGGATATTATCATGCCTAATATGCATGGTATCGAGTGCTTGCGTAAACTACGGGAGCTCGATCCCAAGGCCAAAGTTCTCCTGGTCAGTCGCTTAGCCAAGGACCGCCAGGCCAGCTCTGCCTACGAGCGCGAGATACCCGAATATATTTTTGTAGCTAAGCCGGTAGACCCCCAATTGCTGGCCGAAAGTCTCCGTGCTCTTTTTTCTCCCCCAGCCCCCGTGATCCCGAGCGCAGCCCCGTCATCCTGAGCGCAGCGAAGGACCTCCCAACTAACAAAGCTCCTCCCTAAGCTAACAAAATAGTCCATCCTGCTTGTTGACATAGCTTAGAACAGTCTTAACTTGCCCATAATAGATCGCAGGGGCATGACCTGCCCAAAGGCGACACTTGCTAAAATCATAAATAACTAAATAATATCAATACGTTAATCTTGGAGCTTACGTTATGGGCAGAATCATCGGCATCGACTTAGGAACTACCAACTCCGTAGTAGCCATTATGGAACAGGGTCAAGTTAAAATCATCGCCAACGCAGAAGGTCAGCGCACCACCCCCAGTGTCGTCGCCTACACCAAAAGTGGAGAAGTTCTCGTCGGAGCAGCAGCCCGCCGCCAAGCAGTGACCAATCCCGAAAACACCGTATTTTCCGCCAAACGTTTTATCGGTTGCTCATTCACCGAGCGCCAAGATGAAGCGGGCAAGATGCCCTATAAGGTTGTTGAGGGTAATGGTGGTGCCGCAGTTTTCGAAATCTTAGGAAAAAAAGTACATCCCACTGAAATTGCCGCTAAAGTTCTTGCTAAACTCAAGCAAGCCGCCGAAGACTATCTTGGTGAAAAAGTTGATGAAGCCGTGATCACCGTACCGGCTTATTTCAATGACTCTCAACGTCAAGCCACCAAGGATGCCGGTAAAATTGCCGGCCTAAAAGTCGAGCGCATCGTTGCCGAGCCTACCGCCGCGGCCTTGGCTTACGGTTTGGATAAGAAGAAAAACGAAAAAATCGCCGTGTTTGACTTCGGTGGTGGGACCTTCGATGTTTCCATTCTTGAAGTGGGCGATGGCGTCGTTGAAGTACTTGCGACCAACGGTGATTCCCACCTCGGTGGTGACAATATCGACGAGTTGCTGATTAATTTCCTCAGCACGCGCTTTAAGCAAGACACCGGTATCGATGTTTCAAAGGACTCCATGGCAGTTCAGCGTCTTAAGGAAGCTGCCGAAAAAGCCAAAATCGAGCTTTCTTCTGCTCAACAAACCGAAATTAATCTCCCTTTCTTAACCGCTGATCAAAGCGGCCCTAAGCATCTTAACGTAACCATTACTCGTGCTGAGTTCGAAAAACTAATCGCTGATATCGTGGAAAAAACCTTGGCTCCCTGCCGTAAATGCGTAGCTGACTCTGGCCTCGCCACCAGCGAAATTATGGAGGTCCTCTTGGTCGGCGGTTCAACCCGCATTCCTTTAGTGCAAAAGAAAGTGAAGGATTTCTTTGGTCGTGAGCCCAACAAAAGCGTTAACCCCGACGAAGTTGTAGCGGTTGGCGCGACCATTCAAGCCGGTATCTTAGGTGGGGATGTAAAAGACGTGCTCCTCCTCGACGTCTCCCCTCTTTCCTTGGGAATCGAAACTCAAGGGGGGATTATGACCAAGTTGATCGAGCGTAACACCACGATTCCAACCAAAAAATCCCAGGTGTTTTCCACCGCTGCTGACAACCAAACCTCCGTCGAGATCGTCGTTCTCCAAGGGGAACGGGACATGGCTCGCGACAACCGTAAAATCGGCAATTTCTCTCTAGTCGATCTCCCGATGGCGCCACGCGGTGTACCCCAAATCGAGGTAACCTTCGATATCGATGCGAACGGCATCTTGGCTGTTTCTGCCAAGGACCTTGGCACTAAGAAAGAGCAAAAGATCGTTATTACCTCGGAGACCAAGCTTTCTGAGGACGAGATCAAGCGCATGGTAAAAGAGAGCGAAGAGCACTCCAGCACCGACAAGCAAAAACGCGAGCAGATCGAAGCCCGTAACGAGCTCGACAGCACCATCTACCAAGCAGAGAAGATGCTTCGCGAAAACGACAAAACTGTACCTGCGGAAATGAAAGCCGAGCTCGAAGCTGCTCTCACCACCGCGAAGAGCAAGCTCGAGGGCGATGCTGCAAGTCTCAAAGCAGCAAAAGCTGAATTTGAAACCAAGATGCACAAGCTGAGCGAACATATCTACAAGCAAGGTGCGGCCCAGCAAGCAGCCCCAGGCGATGCCGCCCAGCCCGAAGCTAAAGACGACAATGTGGTCGATGCGGAGTATGAAGAAGGCTCTGAGAAGAAATAACGACTCAGGTCTTGGTGCATCTTCGCCGCTTTCTTCGTTGCTGCGCGTGCTCACAGCCAGACGGCTGCTCCGCTGCTCGCGCCTTGAAAGCAGCAAAACTGCACCAAGCCTTGAGTCGTTGGCGAAGTGCTGCAAACTTACTTTAGATTCGCCATCACCTGCTGGGCTGCGGACCAGGTTTCTCGCTTCAACGGGGGATGAGCAACTAAATCCCGAGGATGGTGCATGGCCACAAGGGGTGCTCCTAAGCCCGACTCCGCTATCCAGATATTTTTCGTTTTTTCACCCATACAATTCAGCTCACCAAAGCTAAGCAGCACTTGCGGCTTTACTTCTGCTACCAAGTCAGCAAGTTCGTCAAGGCCAGCGTTATTCATTTGCACATAACAAACTTCGCTGCCTACATTAAGCTTCATCGCCTGTAGCAATTTACGCAGTAAGTCTTTTTCTTCCTCGCCTAGTGGCCCCGCCATACCGGCTTGTGGGCAGCCGAGCACCACCACCACTTTGGCCGTACGCGCACCAAAAATAACTGCCTGCTTTCGCGGCTTAGAACCATACAAGCGCGGATCCAGGGTGAGCAAACCCCGTTGTTCAAGCCACAATAAATAAGTTTGCATTTGAGCATGCATAAAAAATAAAATTCCCCCTTCTTGATGGCGAGTCGCTATATTGATCTCCATACGCAGCCATGCAGCACCTTGGAATCCAAAGGACTTACCATGCTTAACAATTTTCTGCAGACAACTCAAGCCGGCGCCTTTGACGGTAGCCAATGGCTTACCAGCAACGATCAAAGCCCTCTAACTATTTGCTCACCCATTGATGGCAGAACACTGGGAAAAGTCGCCAGGGCAAGCGGCGAACATTATGAGGCCGTACTCGCCAAGGCTCAGCAGGCAAGCCCTCTCTGGCAAAATATTCCCGCCCCCAAACGGGGGGAAGTGGTACGACGCATCGCTATGGAGCTCCGTACCCACAAGGATGAACTTGCTACTCTAGTCACCTTAGAAACCGGCAAATCCCTCCAGGAGGGCAAGGGCGAAGTCCAAGAAATGATCGACATCTGCGATTTTGCGGTTGGTTTATCCCGTCAGCTCTATGGCCAGACCATGCATTCCGAACGCCCTAAACACCGCATGTACGAGCAGTGGCATCCCTTAGGCGTGGTCGGGGTAATTAGCGCCTTTAATTTTCCCACCGCCGTGTGGGCATGGAATGCGATGATCGCCGCCGTCTGTGGTAATGCCACTATTTGGAAACCCTCAGAAAAAACGCCTTTGACGGCGATCGCTTCCCTGAAAATTATCGAACAGGTTCTGCAAGATACCCACTGCCCCCCTGGGGTCTTTACCTTACTTATTGGTGATCGCCTCGCCATCAGTCAACGTCTCGTCGAAGACCCGCGCATCGCCTTAATCTCTGCCACCGGCTCCGTAGCTATGGGTCGCGAAGTCGCCAAACTTGTCGGCGCCCGACTCGGCAAAAGCCTGCTCGAGCTGGGAGGAAACAACGCCATCATTCTCTCTCCTCATGCCAAGCTCTCCCTTGCAATTCCCGGGATTGTTTTTGGTGCGGTAGGCACCGCAGGACAACGTTGCACCACTACTCGACGGCTTATCGTGCACACCAGCATTATGCCCCAGGTGACGCAAGCGCTGATCAAAGCCTATAAGAGCCTTAAAATTGGTAGCCCTCTAGATGAGTCAAACCATGTGGGCCCTCTCATCGATCGTGCTGCCGTAGCACAAATGGGCAAAGCCCTTCTGACCGCTCAAGAACAAGGAGCAGAACTTCTCTACGGGGGAGAGGTTCTCAGCGGCCAAGGCTTTGAATCAGGCTGTTACGTTACTCCAGCCCTGCTTAGGGCAGACAATGCTCTGCCCATCGTCCAAGAAGAAACCTTTGCCCCTATTCTCTATCTAATTCCCTATAGCGGGGAACTCCCGGCAGCAATTCTCCTCCAGAATCAAGTTCCTCAGGGCCTCTCCTCCGCTCTTTTCACTGACCGGCTCCACGAGAGCGAGTTATTTTTGAGCGCCCAAGGGTCAGATTGCGGAATTGCCAACATTAATATCGGCACCTCTGGGGCCGAAATCGGTGGTGCTTTTGGCGGTGAAAAAGAAACCGGCGGAGGACGAGAATCAGGGTCTGATGCATGGCGCGCTTATATGCGTCGACAGACCAACACCATTAATTTTGGCAGCACCCTCCCCTTGGCGCAGGGTATTACCTTCGATTTATAGACAGCCCTTAGACGCTAATCATATGGAAGGAATCTGGTTTTTTTTATAATTCTCAAAAAAAGCGAAATAAATTCGTTCAACCAATCCCTCTCTTCAGAATATACTGGTAAGCACTCTCGGAAATTTACTAATTTATCAGAAAATCATTCGATGAAAGGGATGTTTATGGCAATTGCCCCACTCTTCCTCTCCGTGTTGCTCGCCTTCTCCTCTACCCTTGCTTTTGCCCACGATCGGGTCGGCGAAAAAGCGGTCTACAAACTCGATCGCTCCCGCAACCGTACCACCGCACTGATCCAAAGTGGGGTGGTCGACATGAGTATTAAAGAACATATCCCTGATCATGCTCAAGGAGACTCCTTAAAAGTTTCTTACAATTACAATTTGAGTATTATGTTTTCAGGCCAGGAAAAAGGCTCTGGCGATCTGATTCTTTTAAGCCAATACTTCACCCCTGAGTTCCTCGAGAAGGTCCGTAGCGGTGAAATGGTGAGTACCGACCATTTTAAAATCAAATATCTCGGGAGCGAAGATGTAACCATCAAAGGAAAAACCTACACCCAGTGTGATCTTGTACAAATCTACGATGTTAATCTTCCCAAGTTAAACGACGACCCAACCATGGTCAAATTGCTTGCCGCTTTGACTTCTAGCAGCACTCAAAACTTAGCTGATGTGGAACAGCTGGCGATTAAAGCAGCGATTAAGCACGGTGAAATTCCCGTTTTAGGAGCCGTAAAAATCGACGTGGATGCTGTGGTTCGGGGGATGAAGGTTCGCGCTGGTTTCGATTACGCACCCTAAGCTGAACCAAAAAAAGTTTCCCTCCCCCTGCCCTTGCTGATATTATCAATTCGCATTTAGGGCCCACCAGAAAACTACCCATCTGCGGCGTTAAGTTGATCTAATACTCGTTTTGGGCAGGAATTTTTTGCAATGAACAGCACACTACTTTCTCCAATAGTTATTATTGGGGCTGGACAGATGGGCAGTGGTATAGCCCTGACTTGCGCCAGCAAGGGCTTCAAAGTCTATCTAACCGACAGCAATGAAGCAGCCCTAAAAAAAGCTGAGCAGGGCTTGGCTGCTACCGCTTCTAAATTACAGACTCAAGGGATTCTCAGTGCTAGCGAAGAGGCTTCTCTGACAAAAAATCTTGGTTTTTTACCTCGCTTCGAGCAGCAGGACTGTGGCTTAGTTATCGAGGCAGCCACTGAAAACGAGGCCATTAAAACGGCTATTTTTGCTGATCTCCATAAGCGCCTGCCTCCTCGCTGTATTTTTGCTTCCAACACCTCATCCCTGTCCATCACCCGCTTAGCTGCAGCGGTTAGTCACCCCGAGCGTTTTATCGGCATGCACTTTATGAATCCCGTACCCAAGATGCGGCTCCTCGAAATAATCCCTGGACTCGCCACCTCAACCACAACCCTGAGCACCATGCAGTCGTTTGCCCGCCAGCTCAATAAAGAAGTGGTTATCAGCCGAGATTATCCTGGGTTTATTGTTAATCGAGTGCTGATGCCCATGATCAATGAGGCTTTTACTGTACTTATGGAAGGAATCGCCAGCCGCGAAGAAATAGATCTCGCCATGAAACTTGGCACCAATCAACCTATGGGACCCCTGGCCTTAGCAGACTATATCGGTCTCGATACCTGTCTTTCCATCTTGGAAATTATGCACCAAGATTTAGCCAGTTCCCGCTTTAAACCCTGCCCCCTCCTGCGTCAATATGTTGCCGCTCATTGGTTGGGGCGCAAAACTGGACGAGGTGTGTATGTCTACGAACGCTAAGCAAAAAAACAACCGTAACCATAATCTTTCTCACGAGGACCTTATGAAAAAGCTAGTCGCAAAACTACAAAATGAACTGCTCCATTTGCAGAAATCCGTTCAAAAAGAAAGTCGTGATGTGCTGAAAAAACTACAGAAAATTGCTTTAAAAGAAAACCTCGAAAGCAAACGCAGAGACTTTGAGAAGCTTCTCGAACATAAGTACAAGACCTTTCTTCCTACCTGTAGTCGTTTTGCCAATGAGCTGCGCTCCATGGCCAAAACCGTGGGGATCGACCTCAGCCGCTTTGAAAAGAGCGTGCAACAAACCACGGGATTAGTAAAAAAGAACCTCGAGAAAAACAAGGCGAAGCTGGTTAAAAGCAAGGGGCAGATCGTCAAAAAAATTAAGCAACTTACCAAGACGCCAAGCGCCACCGCCAACAAGGCAGCTAAGAAAAAAACCAGTGCCGTGAAAACCCCCGTTAAGACACAGAGCCCAGCGGCAAAACCTAAGGCCCAGCGCCCAGCCACCTCAAAAGCCAACAAAGCACCGCCCTCGACCGCTATAAAGAATACTGGTTCTACCGGGAATTAAGAGAGAGAAAATCAAGAAAAAATGGGGTGGATAGTGGGGCTCGAACCCACGTGTGCCGGAATCACAATCCGGAGCGTTAACCACTTCGCCATACCCACCATAAAGCGCTTCGCTGAGGCCACAGAATAGCGCGGTGAGGTTTCTTGTCAAGAGTAGAGTGTTAGGAACGAGTGATCATCGTGATCTTTGCTCTGCTGCGCTCCTGCTCCAGCCATCTCTGCAACTGAACGACCAATTCCTCCTGGCGCAGTTCATATTCGAGCTGCTCCTTCTGAGCAGCAAATTTGTCACTACCCGCAAACTCTTTGCTCTCCAAATAGAAAATATGTATCCCATCACTGGCTGAGATCGGCTTGCTTCCCTGTCCCTCGCTCAGCGGTTCGATCTCAGCGCGAATTTGAGGGGCGAGGTCTTTTGCTTCCACCACCCACACATTTGGCCCTGTCACATACGCTGAATCAAGAGCCGTTACCACTTGCTTAAGAGGCTTGCCCGTGGAAAATTGCCTATATAAATCTTCGGCCCGGCCTAGCTGGTCCTTATAGACAGGCTTATTATCCGCGCTGGCGGCAAAGAAGAGGTGCTGGAGATGAAACTTCACTGATTCCGCCGGTACCCCCGATTTTTTGAAATAAAAATTCTCCACTTCTCTTTGGGTGATTTTTACCAGCGGCATAATCACCCGGCTGCGAAAATACATCAGCAAGAATTGATCTTTAAGATCTTGACGAAAGCCTTTCAGGGTCTTGCCCTCGTGAATAAGCAGCTGCTCAAACTGCTGGGGCGAGATGGGCGGCGCGTCCTTGGGTTTCATCAGGCGCTCAAGCTGCTCGTCAATCTTGTTTTCTTCTACTTCTATATTTAATTCCTTCGCCTTACGCATGACCAAGCAGTGATTGATCTCATCTTGTAAAGCGCGTTCATAGCTATCCGCAGATTCCGCCGCTGGATAAGAGGAAACCCGAATTAAGGGGCCCTTTTTAACTTTTTCATCTACCTGACTATGTATAATCGCCGTATCATTTACTCGCACAACGATTCCATCCACGAACTCTCGCGGGGGGTGGACGCCGCCGCTTTGCTCCTTGGCATCGGCGCTGCCGGCCATACACAGAGCCGCCAAAAAAAGGGAAAAACCTATGTCTTTTATCATTGCTTCCTCAGCATAGTTTCTATCATCCTGCAAACCAAAACCTGACAAGCCCATATCATAGGCCTACCATATTGCCTCTGGTAAGTGATCCCGTTATTACCACTAAACCAGAATAATTCCTAGAGCCCCCGTATCAACATCCTGTGAAAGGCGCCCCGATGAGCAAGTCCCCGAGCAATGAATTGCAATCATTTATTAGCGTTGCAAAGGATCATCCTTTTCCCATTCAGAATTTGCCCTACGGGGTATTTCAGGCCAAGAGAGCTCCTTTTCCTCAGGCCCATATCGGCGTCGCTATTGGAGACTTTGTCCTCGATCTTACCATCCTGGCCTCCCTGGGATTTTTTCCCTCACTGCAAGGAGTCTTTGACCAGGCCTGCCTAAATCCGCTAATGGCTACCACCCCAAAGCAGTGGCAGCAAGTAAGACAAAAAATTAGCGCTTTGCTGGCCAGCACCAACCCAGAACTCCGAGATAATCCCAGCCTCCGCCAGAAGGTTCTCCTTCCTCACTGCGAAGTAACTATGCTCTTGCCGGTAAAAATTGCTGACTATACGGACTTCTATTCTTCACGAGAACACGCCGTTAATGTTGGCACGATGTTTCGTGACAAAGACAATCCTCTGCTGCCCAATTGGCTGCACCTGCCGGTGGGCTATCACGGACGAGCAAGCAGCGTCGTGGTGAGTGGCACGCCAATTCACCGCCCTCGCGGGCAAATCCTTCCCAATCCCCCCGAGCCTCAGCCTATTCTCGCGCCGTCTCGTCGCCTCGATTTTGAAGTGGAGCTTGCTGGATTTATCGGTCACGGCAATCCTCTCGGTACTGCTCTAACTATTGACGATGCTGAAGCAGCGGTCTTTGGGATGGTCTTGCTCAATGACTGGAGCGCTCGCGATATCCAGCAGTGGGAATATGTGCCTTTGGGGCCTTTTTTGAGCAAATCTTTTGCGACAACAATTTCTCCCTGGGTAGTAACCATGGAAGCTTTAGCTCCCTTTATGGTTGAAGGGCCAAGCCAAGACCCCGAGCCTTTGGCATATTTACGGCCTAAAATAAGGAGAAAAAGCCATTTTAATATTGAGCTAACCGTTAAGATACTAAGTAAGCTCGGACTTGATCCTGCAATTATTTGCCGCACCAATAGTAAAAATCTCTATTGGAGTCTTGCCCAACAAATTGCCCATCATACCATTGCGGGCTGCAATCTGCAGAGTGGTGATCTTCTTGCTTCAGGAACTATTAGCGGTAAAGATCCTGGTTCTTACGGCAGTCTGCTCGAGTTGTCTTGGGGAGGAAAAAATCCGATTAAAATAAATACCCAAGAAGAGCGAAAATTTTTAGAAGATGGGGATCGGATTATTCTCGAAGGTTACTGCCAAGCGCCTAACTATCGCATCGGCTTTGGTACTGCCGAGGGGCTTATTCTCCCTTCATCCTGAGGGAAACCCGTCATCCCTCGCTGAGCGAAGGACCTCCTCATTCGCGGTGTAGGCATTGTTTTGAAATTGTATTGTTTGCTGCCTTTTCAGCGCCGAACCATGAAAAAAATCCCCTCCGGGTTGCCTCTTTACGATCATCGCCGATCCACAGTAAGCGCCGCATCCCCTTGTCGATCTGATAAACTAAAGTCAGGTATTTGTGCCCCTTAGCACGAGGTTATTACCTGCCTTAGTTTTTTTTATGCCACCTAATGCAACTGATATCTCTACTCAGCTTGCCTTCTGCAGGTTAACGATAAACCCCTTTATACCCTCTCGGAAAATTAAATCCTGTAGAGCTAGCTCAATAAAACGTTCCTTGGAGTAGCCAAGTTTTTTAGCAAATCCAGCTGCTTTCCTTGGACTGACAGGCCTGCGGCTATGTTCAATATCCGAGAACGAGCAGAAGAGCGCGTTATTACTCAGGGAGTTCGTCTGATCAGGGTACTGCCCAAGCTTCAGCAATGGGCCCGTCGGGCAAAACAGCGAATAGCGCTCCGCAAAGGGAAGGGGACTCTCGAGGAAATTACCATTGCTAAATCCACCGGAATTAGAGTAAATACCGAGGTAAACTAAGGTTTTCACTCCTCGGGGTCTACACAATGAAGTGGTATTTAGGTCTTAACCTACTGGTTCTAACGAGCGCTTGCTCAGCCCTTGCCGACAGTTTTTTGCCGATCTCGGTCGAGGAAATTTGCCGTGATTCTCGCGTCCTCTACCAAACCGTAACTCCCTCCAGCTCGAGAAACTATTCCCCCTTTTCCCTGAGTAAATGGCCTGAAAGCCAACCCCACCACGTAACCTTAGCAGAAACCTATATTCTCCGGATTTCCGAGGGACAGGTATATTCAACCCAAGGGATTATTTTCCACCAAAGACGCATCGTTGCTGAGCAGATTTGGCCTAATAATATCGGATTTAAAGCCCAAGCCCTTGGCCTTTCTCCTCAGGAGATCCCGGAGCCCCAAGACGTAGAGGGTCGATTAGCGGTGATTACTCAAGGTGGCCAGTCGTGCTATTACCATTGGCTTACCGAAGTGCTGGGGCGCTTGGCAATGTTGGAAATCTCCGAGATCCCTTACGATAACCTCTACGTCTCTTTAGACGCCCCCTTTAAAGAGCAATCCCTCGCTCTCTGGGGCATAGATCCCGAGCGGATTATTGAACCCTTTAAAACCATACACTATGGAGATTATCGTTCGGTTAAAGCTGATCAATTAATTGTTCCTTCTCTAATCGACCGGCCTGTTCCCGATTTAGAACCGAGTCTTTCCTCCTATGTTTCACCGTGGGTTCTCAAGTATTTACGTGAGAAATTTATCCCCAAGGTGCAAAAAATGGCCGAAAACGTGGAGATTGATGAGAACAAGTTTTCAAAAAAAATCTTTATTTCTCGTCAAGATGCCGAGATCAGAAAAATTTCCAACGAAGATGCTCTCTTTGCCGAACTCGCTCCTTTGGGATTTACCCGCTATTGCCTTAGTGAACTCAATTTTGCAGAGCAAGTGTATCTCTTTAGTAAGGCCGAACAGGTGATCGGAGTTCATGGAGCAGGATTTGCTAATATCATTTTTTCCCCACCTCAAACCAAAATTGTGGAAATTTTCCAAGCTCGCAGCGATTCTACCTATTGCTACCTGGCACAGCTTCTCGATTTCGACTACGCTGCCTATAAAACTCAGGAATTTACCGATACCGAGAAGACTGGTTGCGTTGACACCACAATTTCCGAAGAGACGCTCAAAGAGCTGGTAACTGAACTCACTAAATCCGCAGGTAGCTTATGATGGAGCTTTGGCAGATCGAAATCATTCGCGAGATTCAGCGCTTTAGAGGTCCGTTTACCGACAGTTTTTTTTTAGCACTTAATTTTTTTGATACCTTGGAATTTTTCTTTATTCTTATTCCCACCGTGTGGTTACTGGCGGGGTGGAAAGTAGGGTTAAGATTTTTCTATCTGATGGTTGCAAGCGGCTTGCTTAATTTTCATTGCAAAGAATTTTTCTCTCTCCACCGTCCCGTATATTTTGCACCCGAACTCGCAATGGTTAAAACTAAAACCTTTGGTTTTCCCAGTGGTGCTGCCCAAACTGCAATTATCTTTTCTGGCCTTTTGATCAGTTATCTTTCGAAATATCGAGGGATTTTTGCAGCGCTACTCTATACGCTGCTGATTTCTTTTTCCCGGATCTATCTCGGAGTTCATTTTTTCACCGATATTTTGGGAGGATGGGTTTTAGGAAGTTCGTTATGGCTGCTTTACTCATATTTCCAATCACGCTACACGAACTATATTGAGACTGCCTCCCCCTACGTTCTTGCCTCCGCGCATCTACTTTTATTTATTGCTCTGCTTGCCGGGGGGGCTCATACTCATTTCTGCCTTTTAGCTATCGGAGTGGGTCTTGGTTTAGCGATACTTACTCGCCTCGGTGGAGAGGAAAAAATCCCCTCAACCCCCGGCCAAAGGATCGGTATTCTTGCTTGGGGACTTGGAGGGATGATGGTAATTGAGCTGATCAATGCTGCAGTCTTATCTTCCCTAGGAGATTGGGCAAGAATTGTTCATTTTATCATTTTGGGAATCTGGCTCTGTATTGCCGGAAGAATCTGGGCAAATTTTCAAGTGGCAAGAGACGCGGTTTAAATGAGCTCTGATCAAGATTTTTTACAAAAATTTGAGAATTGCTCGCTCTCGAAAGAGGACTTTAGTCATGAAGCCCATATTCGGATGGCTTGGCTTTATATAAAACACTTGCCTTTTGACCAGGCTCTTTCGAAAATTCGTCAAGGCATCAATCGTTTTAATCAGGCCCAAGGAAATATCACGGGATACCACGAAACCGTCACAGTCTCCTTTGCAAGGCTTATCTATAACGCCTTCCGCTCCAAACCCCTTCTCACTTGGGAGGAGTTTCGCGGAGAATATCCCAGCCTCTTTGATCGCGACCAACCTATTCTCCACCAGTATTATCGGAAAGAAACCTTAGCACTGCCCCACGCTTGCAGAGAATTTGTTGCTCCTGATCTCCAGGATCTTTAAACTTACGAAGCTTCTTCGCTGAAATTAGCTTGAAGATAAGGTGCTAAAGCGAGCCTTCACCAATAGGATCTTCGATAATTTCTAATTCTGCTTCCCCCTCAAAATACTGGGTGAGCAAATGGTTTAATTGAACTCCTGCAATAACCGCATTACGATCAACTTTATTGAGAATTGCGATTACCTCTTACATCTGGAGAGTGGCGAGTTCTTAGCTTCTAACCAAGCTACAGCACTTTTTATATTTCCTAAAGCTACCACAAGGGCATAATTCATTTCTCCCCGTTTTTTGATCAGCTACAACAGGCACGG